>CAZWQX010000018.1:0-40521 GCA_964635965.1 uncultured Cryomorphaceae bacterium | reverse complement strand
TTCAAAGTTAAGAGCTACATATCGAAGGGTTTTGGTTTCTGATAATGCTACGGACAATGGTTTAAAAAGCAGAGCTTCCTTACTGAGGGCAAGAGCAAAATTTAAGAAGCTGTTCGACTTTGCATTTGTTTCAGGTCAACCTCAGCGCCTGTATGCTGAAGGCATGGGGTTCAAGAAAAATGAAGTTTTTACAGGTTTCTATACGGCTGATGAGCAGCGCTATCTCAAGATAGAAAATGAAAATCTCGGTTCGAAATTCCCTAAGCGATTCGTTTTTGTTGGCAGGTATCTACCTTTTAAGGGCATATATGATCTCTGGAATTCCTTCATGGAAATTGATAGGAGAGGATGGGAACTTCATTGTTATGGCACTGGTGCAGACTGGGAAAAACGAATTGAAGCACCTGGGATATTTCACCATGGATTTATTCAGCCCGAGAATATGGAATCAGTAATGGCTAAAGGTGGTATATTCGTTTTACCAAGTCATAAAGAACCGTGGGGTGTTGTGGTTCATGAATTTGCCGCTGCAGGTTTTCCATTGTTAGTCTCAAATAAGGTCAATGCTGCTAGCGCCTTTCTCTCAGAAGGACTTAATGGGAGGATATTTAAGGCTAAGAGCAAATCTGAGTTAAAGCAACGACTGCTGGAATTTATGTCTCTTGATGATAAAGAGTTAACCAAAATGTCTTCCGAGAGCCGAAATCTTGCTGAAGAAATGTCTTTGTCAAGATGGCTCAAAACGGTTGAAGTGATTGCAAATAGAAAAGTATGACAAGGATTTTAGTGACCGGTGGAGCTGGCTTTATTGCCAGTGATTTAGCCGAAAGACTATCGGAGAAGGAGACCAATCAAATCGTGGTGGTAGATAACCTCCAAACAGGGAGCCTTCAGAAATTACCGAAAGGTAGATTTGACAATATCAGATTCATCAAATGCGACGTGAACAATTTCGAGGATATCTCCTCAGTTTTCTTTGCCTATCATTTTGATTATGTGTTCCACTATGCTGCACTGGTTGGTGTAAAAAGAACCTTACAGAACCCCGTAAAAGTTCTCGATGATATTAGTGGAATAAAGAATATTCTCAGTCTTAGTAAAAATACGGGAGTAAAAAGAGTGCTCTACTCAAGTAGCTCGGAGGTTTACGGAGAACCGGTAGAGATTCCGCAAAATGAAGAAACTACGCCATTAAACTCCAGATTACCTTATGCAATCGTAAAGAATATTGGTGAGGCATTTCTGAGGTCTTACCAGCTCGAATATGGCCTGGACTACACTGTTTTTCGCTTTTTTAATACTTATGGTCCAAAGCAAAGCAGAGATTTTGTAGTCTCAAAATTCATCGATGCTGCACGTCATAACAAGGACATTACCGTGTATGGCGATGGACTCCAGACTCGAACTTTTTGCTATATATCGGATAACACTGAGACATGTATAAAAGCGTTTTATGAAGGAAAGGTGATCAATGATGTGATGAATGTTGGATCCAATCGTGAGATAACAATCTTAGAGCTGGCCCAAACAATAATAAAGGTGACCAATTCGAATTCCAAAATCGTTCATTTACCTCCACTTCAAGAAGGTGATATGAATCGCCGAATGCCCGATAATTCAAGAATGCTCGAAATTCTTGGCCGAAACCTCATTCCCTTGGAAGAAGGTATCGAGCACATCCTCAATTCTCAAAAGCCTATCTTAAGTTAATGTGTGGTATTGCCGGTGTTTTTGGTGAAATTCACCCTGATGACATTCGGCAGCGGTTATCAAGAATGTCAAAGCGAATGTCCCATCGCGGACCTGACGCTCAGGGTATTTTTGTAAATGGTTCAGTTGGCTTGGCGCATGTGCGTCTATCCATTATCGATCTTTCCGAAGCTGCTAACCAACCAATGACCGATCCGACGGGTCGGTATACTTTGGTTTTCAACGGTGAGATTTACAATTATCGCCAACTAAGAAAGCAGCTTCCGGATTTTCAGTTCAAAACGGATGGAGATACTGAAGTTCTCTTGGCAGGACTTATCAAATGGGGTATTGACTTCGTAAAAGAATGTAATGGGATGTTTGCCTTCGCCTTTTACGATAGTGATCGAGAAGAGTGTTACATCTGCCGCGATAGACTTGGGATAAAGCCCCTCTATTATCTGAGAAGTGATAAACAAGTTTTATTCGCCAATGAAATCAGGACGCTTTTAGCGGGGTTAGACTCTTTCCCTGCTATCAATGAAAATGCGCTACCCGATTATTTACGTTATCAGACAGTTCATGGTCCATCCACCATTCTGGAAGGAGTTTTTAGTTTGCCTGCGGGATCTTACTTGAAAATGTCAGATAATGAAGACGAGCTCATCCACTACTGGAGCCTATTGGAGGCTGACAGACAGATGAGTTCCCTGAATTATGAGGATTCCTGTCGGATGATAAGAAAAAGACTGGATGAAAGTGTTGCCAGAAGATTGATTTCTGATGTACCGTTAGGAATTTTCTTATCGGGAGGAATCGACTCCAGTGCCATAGTCGCTTTGGCTTCTTCTCACGGAAATCAGAAAATAAGGACGTTCACCATCGATTTTGATGAGAAAGAATTCAGTGAATCTCAGCACGCTGAACTGATAGCTCGAAAATATGAAACCGAGCATCATCGAATTCCATTAAGCCCCAATTCTTTGCTTGATCAATTACCTAATGCACTTTCTGCAATGGATCATCCTACAGGCGATGGAATCAATACCTATGTTGTTTCCGGAGCAGCTAAGAAGGCAGGAATTACGGTAGCATTGTCAGGGTTGGGAGGAGATGAGCTTTTCGCTGGATATCCAATTTTCAAACAATTCGTCGAATTACAAGGCCGTAAATGGCTTTTGAGTTTCCCTGGATTCGTGCGTGATTTCGCAGGACGTTTTCTCGAGTGGAAGAATCCGGGGGTGGCTTCTAAAAAAACACGCCGCGTGCTCAACCAAGAACGATTTGATTTGGAATACATCTATCCGATAAGCAGAGAGGTTTCTGATCCTGAAATCAATTCGGATCTCCTCAATGGCTCATCGAAACGTGATAACTCAGTATATAAAATCGTAGCAGATGCCATTGGTTATGGGAATCAGGGATTTTCTCTTCCTCTTTTAAGCCAGGTTTCCTACGCCGAAATATCTACTTACCTCCGGAATGTTCTATTGAGAGATACCGATCAAATGTCCATGGCGCATGCTCTTGAGGTCCGCGTACCTTTTTTGGATCATGAGTTGGTTTCAACCGTGATGGGTGTAAATGATCGATACAAGTTTCCACATCAGCCAAAAAAACTTCTGGTTGATGCGATGGGAGATCTCCTCCCTAACGAAATTACCAATCGGGCAAAAATGGGTTTTACCTTTCCATGGGAAATATGGATGAAAAACGAATTGAGAGAATTCTGTGGCGACATGATTTCCTCCTTGGCCCAACGACCTCAATTCAATTCGAAATCTCTCCACAAGCGTTGGAATGGATTTCTTGCAGGACGCCCTGATATTACTTGGTCTCGCCTATGGCATCTTTGTATTCTAGAAGCTTGGTTATCCGAAAATGAAGGGTAAAAAGACAGTTTTGATTTTTACCGACTGGTATTTGCCAGGTTATAAAGCTGGTGGGCCAATAACGTCATTGGCGAATATGATCAGGAATCTTTCAAACTATTTCAATTTCAAAATCGTCTGCAGGGATACTGATTATACCGACGCCGATCCGTTTGATAATGTTGTATCCGACGAGTGGAATAAGGTTGGAGAGGCTCAAGTAAGGTATTTATCGACCAACAATCTCAATTATTCGAGAATATCAGGATTAATAAAGGAAACAAACCCTGACGTTGTATACGTAACTGGATTCTTCAGTAAAGTGTTCTCCATTTTTCCTGTGCTTGCTGCACGTAAGTATAGGGTGATTTTATCACCAAGAGGAATGCTAGCTGAAGGAGCCTTGGGAATAAAAACTTCCAAGAAGAAACTTTTTCTGGCAATTGCCGGTAGAGTCAGTGCCTATAAGAAGATTTTTTGGCATGCGACGAATGAGGCAGAGGCAGAGCAAGTCCTTGCATTTTTTCCAAAAGCCAAGGTTGGTGTGGCTCCGAACTTTCCGGGGATATCAACTGCTAAGACTGAGTTAAAAAAGCCAAAAATAAAAGGGGAATTGCGACTATACTCGGTTGCAAGAGTAGCTCCGGAGAAAAATCTTGATTTTGCTCTTAACTGCCTCAAACAAATCCCTTCGACAGTCAGGGTAAGTCTAAAAATTATTGGCTCGATATATGATCGAGCTTATTTCCAGAAATTGGAGTCAATTAAGCATCAACTTAACGATTCTGTATCAGTCGATTTTTTGGGTCCAATACCGCAAAAAGAAATAGGAGAAATAGCCAAGGAGAGTGACTTTTTCTTTTTGCCAACACTCGGGGAGAATTATGGTCATGCCATAATTGAGGCGATGTTAATGGGGATTCCCGTGTTGATCTCTAACAAAACTCCTTGGACTTCTCTCGATGTCAAGTCTCTCGGTTTTGATTTACCGTTAGTTGAAGATCTATTTGCTAAGAGAATTATTGACTTGGCCAATATGGGTGCTGATGAATACCAATCGAAATACTCGAACGTAAATCAAAAGGCCGAAAAATTGATTGATTTTCAAAATATATCACAGGCCTACTTAGCTTTGTTCAATGACTCAAACCGATCTGAGTAAATATTCAAACTCAAATTACAAGCCTGGTTCGCTGATTAAACGGATTCTCTGGTTTTTTACTTCAGCTTTCTTTTTTCAGACGGTATTTCCATGGCCAGGGTTTTTGAAAGTGATTTTGCTCAGGGTTTTCGGAGCTAAAGTGGGTAGAGGAGTTGTCATCAAACCCGCAGTACATATTAAATATCCTTGGTTTCTGATCGTTGGGGATCAGGTGTGGATTGGCGAAAAGGTATGGATAGACAACTTAGCCGAAGTGAAAATCGACTCAGATTCTTGCATTTCCCAAGGGGCAATGCTGTTGACGGGTAATCATGACTATAAATCACCTTCTTTCGATTTGATTACAAAATCAATTCAAATCGAAAGGGGAGCTTGGATAGGCGCGAAGAGCGTTGTATGTCCCGGAATCTTGGTTGGTTCACACTCTGTCCTAACCGTGGGTTCAGTTGCTACCAAGAAAATGGAGCCATATTTAATCTATTCCGGTAACCCGGCCATACCTGTAAAAAAGAGGGAGATTCGTGAAGGTTAGCATCATTACAATTTGTTACAACGCAGCTGATACAATCGAAGAGACCATTCAATCCTTGATTGCTCAGGACTATACCGATATTGAATACCTAATTATCGATGGCGCATCAACGGATGAATCCATGGGTATTATTGAAAAATTTCATGACCATATCGACATACTGGTATCGGAGAAAGACAATGGTATCTATGATGCCATGAATAAGGGAATAGCAAGATGCTCCGGTGAGTTAATTGGAATATTGAATGCAGATGACACTTACGCTCATAACCAAGTCATCTCAAGAATAGTAGAATCCATAAATCTTGCGGATTCTGACACGATATATGCCGATTTGAATTATGTCTCCTTTGATAATCCTGCTAAAATTGTTCGGCATTGGCGTTCAGGTGATTTTCGCCCGGGACTATTTTTGAAAGGCTGGATGCCTCCTCATCCCACTTTTTTTGTGAAGCGACATCTATATGATCAGTTCGGCAGCTTCAATACGAATTTTCAGATCAGCGCAGACTACGAGTTAATGCTGAGAATGCTATATAAACACGGAGTAAGCACAACTTACCTGCCCGAGGTAATTGTAAATATGAAAACAGGAGGAGCCAGCAATTCATCTCCGAAAAGAAGATTGATTGCCAATAAGGAAGACCGTTTAGCTTGGAAAATAAATCACCTGAAGCCTTCGAGGTTAACCTTTATTAAAAAGCCACTAAGAAAAGTAGGGCAATTCTTTAATTGAATGAATTAGAATTTTGCTCGCGAACTACGACGTTTTCTGGATTTTCTTTGAATCCAGTTGTATTTCCTTCGATAGAAATTGCTTCTCCCTTTGATCACATATGAATAGGTGAATTGGGTAAAAAGATAGCCGTCGTTGTTCGTCGCATCGCCTCTTTTTTCTCCGGGATCAAAGCTTTCAGCATTTGGCACATCCACGTTGAATTCATTTGCATATTGCTCGGCCTGGGCCAAGGCTTCGGGAGTAGTGCGATTCGCCATTTGAGCTGCAAGTGAATTCGGATCGTCAAAACTCGCATATTCGGTGCTCACATCATCAATATAGTCCGTGAAGGTAGTGCGGTAACCAATTTCCCAACCGAAACGATGAACTTTGTTGTAGGTAAAATAAAGACCAATTCCTGCGGGAAGGGTGAATTGCCATCGGCTGTAATCCACACCTTCTGTCAATAGAGGTTGCAATTCAACCAACTCACCATCAAATTCTTCCAGATCTCCGTAATACCGTGCCTTCGGATTGTGGTACATCATCCCGGCACCGAGGAAACCATAAATTCTAAAATCCGGGTTGTAGTAACCTCTTCCACTGACATCGTTATCATAAAACAACGTCACCTCAACGCGTCCTGAAAATTCTAAAATATCGTTTCTAAAACTGAGATTTCTTGCCACGCGGGCGGGGTTCTCAGAATTGTAATCATTCGCCCTGACTCTTCCATAATAAACCCCTAAATTGAATGAAAGTCCTTGAGAGAATCTATATCTACCGAAACCTCCAAAAACGTATTGAGTCCGGTTGAGCTTCATATCAAAAAGAAAATCACGTCGTGTCCCTTCCTGACCACCTATTTCTCCCAGATAATTTGATGCACCAATCCCTACGCCAAAGTCCCACTGATATTGGGCATTGACTCCTAGAACGGTTCCTATTACAAAACAAATCGTAAGTACTCCCTGGCGAAGCATTAAGGCAAATATAGGCGATTGACTAGAATACGGAGGTATTTTTAATTGGATACGTTGCGTGAAATGAAATACTTATTCCTCTGGAGCTTGATTTTTGCGTAATTCGCAATGCATGAACATCATTCCGAATCAATCCAGGGGTTTTTTAGGTACCAGATATCCAATTATTCAAGCAGGAATGGTTTGGTGTAGTGGGTGGCGACTCGCCTCAGCGTCTGCCAATTGTGGCATGCTTGGGGTGATAGGTTCAGGTTCAATGTATCCTGAAGTATTGGAAGAACACATAAAAAAATGTCAACAGGCAACAGAAAAACCTTTTGCGGTCAATGTTCCTCTGCTATATCCTGACATCGAGAAACATTTTGAGATCATTCTGAGAAATGGAGTTCAGACGGTTATTACTTCAGCGGGTAACCCGAAGACCTTTACGAAGAGCTTAAAACAAGCAGGTCTGAGAGTTTTTCATGTTGTAAGTAGCTCAAAATTTGCGCGCAAAGCTGAAGAAGCAGGAGTCGACGCTGTTATAGCTGAGGGGTTTGAGGCGGGAGGACACAATGGGAGAGAAGAGACAACCACAATGTGCTTGGTTCCCGAAGTGGTCAAAGCGGTAAAATTGCCCGTTTTCGCCGCAGGGGGAATTGGATCGGGTCAAACGATGTACGCGGCTATGTCCTTGGGTGCATATGGTGTTCAAATTGGAAGTCGATTCGTTGCTTCTACAGAAAGTTCAGCGCACAGTCATTTCAAAAAATCAGTTATCGATGCGGTTGAGGGTTCAACGGTATTAACTTTAAAGGAACTGGCACCGGTTCGTCTAATTAAGAACGGTTTCTATCATGAGATTACTGAAGCATATGACAGAGGTGCAGATAAGTTTCAATTGCTTAATCTACTAGGAAGAGGTAGAGCGAAGAAAGGAATGTTTGAAGGAGATCTCGAAAACGGAGAGCTCGAAATTGGACAAGTTGCCGCATCGATTGGTGAGGTTAAACCTGTTGCAGAAATTTTGGCAGAAATTCTTCAGGAGTTTGAAGAAACAAGAACAAGAATGGGGGTGAAAAGAATAGACTATGATTGAATTTACCAAAGAGGTTTTGTCTAATGGGTTAACCGTACTATTTCATCACGATCCCAAAACTCCATTGGTTGCGGTCAATACACTTTACAAGGTTGGAGCTAGGGACGAAGATCCCGATAGAACCGGGTTTGCACACTTATTCGAACATTTGATGTTTGGCGGTAGTAAGAATGCTCCTGATTTTGATAAACCCTTGCAAAGAGCAGGAGGTCAAAACAACGCGTTCACGAATAATGATATTACCAATTACTATGTAACACTGCCGGGTGAGAATCTCGATACTGCCCTATGGCTGGAATCGGACAGGATGCTACATCTCGAACTTTCTGAGAGATCTTTGGATGTTCAACGAAAAGTAGTGGTGGAAGAATTTCGCCAGCGATACTTAAATCAGCCTTACGGTGAACTATGGTTGGAACTTCGGAAAATGGCCTATTCTGAACATCCTTATCGATGGGCTACCATTGGAAAATCCATTTCTCATATTGAAGAAGCTTCCCTTACCGATGTAGAACAATTCTTCAACCGATTTTATTCTCCCTCAAATGCCATTCTATGTCTGTCAGGAAATATTGATGTGAGGAAAACCTTGAATAAGGTGGAAGATTGGTATGGCGATATCCCTGACGGTCCGGTAATCAATAGAAGCTATCCCTCAGAACCTGATATTCCCGAGTACAATTTGAACACGTTGAATCGGAATGTTCCTTTGAATGCATTTCATTTGGCCTGGCTGATGTGTGGAAGAATGGATTCCGATTATGCTGCTTTTGATCTTTTGAGTGACGTTTTGAGTAATGGAAAATCTTCTAGATTATACCGACGCTTGGTAATAGAAAAAGGAATTTTCACACGTCTAAGTGCTTTTATTACGGGGAGCTTAGATAGAGGCCTTTTCGTAATATCCGCCATGCCTTCCGGGAAGATTGATTTGGACGAAGCAAAATCAGCCGTGATTAATGAATTGGAGATTTTGGCGAAAGAAGGACCTGAGCGGAAGGAACTTGAAAAAGTCAAAAACAAAATTCTGGTTCAAAAGGCTATGTCCGAGATATCGATCCTTTCCAATGCGATGAATCTTTGCTATTATGAAATGCTTGAGTCACCCGAACTAATTAATACTTATCATCTGTCATACAAAGCAGTACAGGAAAAGGACCTATCGAGATTGGCCAACACTTTGCTAAATTCAAACCATGTAGAACTTCGCTATATCAGTAATAATGGATCGTAGCTCAGCACCTCCCATAAATAGAGTTGAAAATTTAGGAACGATTGATACGAGTGTCTCGGATTGCTTAGGGGAGATTCCTGTTTTTGCCCTGCCTGCCGAGAACGAAGCTCTTACGGTAATTGAAATAGTTTTTCCTGCAGGTACCTCAAAAGAAAATAAACCACTTCAGGCGACAGCCTGTTCGGCTATGTTGACAGAGGGGACGGATAAATTCACATCAGAGCGAATAAGTGAAATTCAAGATTACTATGGAGCGAAAATTCAGGCAGATATAGGAAAAGATCACTCATCGGTCAGTTTGACTTGTCTTTCTGAACACCTGGATCTTTTAATTCCTCTATTAGGATCAATTGCGATCAATCCTTCTTTTCCGGAAAAGGAGTTCATCAGATATAAACAAAGGGCAAGGGCCGCTCTTGAGGTCAATCTTAAAAAGGTGGAAATTGAGTGCAGATTGCTTTTTAGCAGGTCTTTTTTTGGAAGCTCCAAGTATTCGGAGCGATTTAGACCAGAGGATTATGATAACTTGGAAAGGGTCGATCTGGAGACTTTTTTTCTTGAAAACTTCAAAATATCACAAGCTCAGGTTTTTGTTGCCGGCGGGGCAATTGATCGTACATTGAGTGAACTTAAAAAAGTGATCAAATCTCCTGTTGCCAAGATTGAAAAATATTCGAAAATAGTTTTAAACCCCCTTCGCGGATTGGCAACTATAGAAAGAGAAGAAGCACTCCAGAGTGGAATTCGAATGGGCATTGAGTCACTTTCTCCAACCCATCCCGATTATGTTCCGCTCTATATGGCGTCTACCATACTTGGAGGCTATTTCAGTTCCAGATTAATGCAAAACATCAGAGAGGACAAAGGATTTACGTATGGTATCGGTTCTACCATTAATAATTTGGCTTCTCTCTCGTATATCTCTATCTCAACTCAAGTAGGATTTGAGCATACTGAGGCTACTCTTTATGAAATTAAAAAGGAAATTGAGCTTTTGAGAAATGCTATTGTTTCTAAGGATGAATTAGATCTCGTGAAGAATTACGTCGCTGGAATTTTATTGAAAAATATGGATGGACCATATCGCAAAATTTCACTTCTAAAACAGATGATTCAATTTGAACTAAACGATGATTACCATCAGCTGTTCCTGAAATCTGTTTATGAAACAACTTCGGAAGATATTTTAAGGGCTGCCCAATCCTATTTGAATCCCGACAACTTCACAACGGCCATAGTTGGAAGGGGATTTGGCAACATTGATTCAGATTATTCGTCAAAATAATATACTCTCTTTTTCGTTGCAGAGAAATAAGATGAATCTCGGTAAACTAATATGTGTGGGCCTTTTGGTTGCGACTATTGTGTATCCAACCGTTTCTATCGTTGCTCAGGATTCGCAACCTCAAGTCACTTGTGTGTCCGTGAATCCCGACGGATCTACAATAGTCTCTTGGATTGATCTTGGTACCCCTGCACCTGGCACGGAATATGAAGTTTATCGAGATCAGGGTTTTGGATTTGCGCCTGTCGAGACCTTAAGCTTTCCTATCAACCAATACAACGATCCTTCCGCCCAGGCTAATCAAGGTATTGTCAAGTATTTTGTCATAGATGCTTCGGATAATCCGGATCAAGCTACTGATACCGTGCAGACAATTTTTTTGGAACTTCCGTCCACAGGTTCTTCTTCCGTTGCACAACTCGATTGGAATTTCCCTTTTGAACCCATGCCATCTGAAGGAGAGTTCATTATCGAAAGAAGTCAGACACCTGATCCGTACGTGCAGTTAGCTACCCTTCCATTCTCAGAACAAACCTTTCGAGATACGCTATACGGTCTATGCGATTCTACTGATTTTGTCTACCGCATTACTTATGCGAACCTTTCTTGTACAATGTTTTCACAAGAATTGGGTAAAGCTTTCATTGACATTGATGCGCCACCTACTCCAAATGTAGAGACCATAACAGTGAATCCTCAAAATGGTGATGTTTCACTCTTTTGGGATGCAATTGAAACTCCCGATTTGGAACAGTTTGTCATCCAAGAGGTAGATCTGATTGGAGGAAGTTTTGTCACAGTTGGTGTAGAAGGTCCTGGAAGTAATTCCTTTGAATGGAATAGCGGGGCAGGTGCTTTTGGTAATATTACACTTGCCATCAGATCCGAAGACAGTTGTGATAACGAAGGCTCAGTGCTTGGGACGGAAACTACCACGATTTTTACTACAGTGAACTACGAGGAATGTGATACCACTGCGATTATTACTTGGACGAATTACGAAGGTTGGGATGAAGGCGTAGAGGACTATGAGATCAGAGCAATCGTTGATAATTCGAACGATATACTTTTTGCATCCCTTTCACCTGATGCCTTCATTCACGAAGTGACGGTTCAACCGAATACGGAATACCTTTTTTATGTTGTAGCAAACTCCAATGGTACCCAAAGACCTTCCTCGTCGAATGGAGTTGAATTAATTACTGAATATCCTGAGATTATTGATTTTCATTATCAATCATCTGTTTCAGTGACGGAAACGGATCAAATTGAGGTAAGGCTCCTTCAAGATGTAAACGGTGTAGGAACAACTTACACCCTCTTTAGGGCAGAGAATCAAGGTAGTTTCACGCCTATTGCTTTTTTCTCCGATACGGGAGATCCCGAAATAGTTTATCTCGACACAGACGTCAGACCAAAACAAGTCATTTATTCTTATTTCTGGCAGGCTACAGATGGATGTGGAAGGTTGATAGGCGACTCCAATACCAGTCGAAATATGGTATTGTTGACAAGGGAGTCTGCTGTTGGGCTTTTCAATCAACTCTTGTGGTCTGCATATGAAGGCTGGGACGGAGAATTGATCGAGTATAAAATCTGGCGATCGGAAGGAGATGAAGATACTTTTCAGGAGTTTGATGTAGTTGATGCGAATGAATTCTTTTGGGAAGAGGATATTGAGGAGTTCATGATGGACGAGGGGAGATTCTGTTACCGGATTCAATCAATAGAAGGACCAAATGTATATGGTCAAGGAGCTACCGCCTTCTCGAATATTTCGTGTATCACCAGAGAACCGCTGGTATGGATCCCAACGGCAATGGTTTATCAAGGAGTGAATAATGAATTTAAACCCGTATTGGGATTTATTGATTTTTCTACATACGAAATGGAGATATACAACAAGTGGGGAGAAATGCTCTTCAAAACGAATGAAGCTGATTCGGGGTGGGATGGAACCTACAATGGGCAAGTTGTTCCGGAAGACTACTACCGCTATATCATTTCCTTTAATGATGGAGGTGGTAAACCCTTTGTAGAGGAGGGAACAATGTATATGGTGCGTAATGCTGAGTAGTTTTTAAGCTCTTTTTTCCTTTTTCTTATTTTTATAATCATAACTTAAAATTGAAGACGATGAAATCTTATCCTTCACTCCTACTCCTGGTGTGTGTGTTTGCATTGGTGCAATGCAAGGATTCTGAAGAGGAAGACCAACCAATTAATTCCCAATTGCCGACGTTGGCAACTCTTCCTGTTGATAGTGTGAATCTTACAAGTGCCATAGTAAGCGGAGTAATTACATCACAAGGAGGATCTCCTGTGACTGCAAAAGGTATCTGCTACAGCACCACACCGAATCCATCGTTGGAAGACATGTTCACAACGGAAATAGGAGCCTCCGATTCTTTTAGTAGCACAATCGAAGGATTAGAAGAAGGTACGCTTTATTTCGCAAGGGCGTATGGAATAAATTCATCAGGGACAGGATACGGCAATGAAATAAATTTTCTGACTGATCAAATATTGGTAAATAGTCTTTCCGCTTCATCCACTTCAATTGATTTTGGTAACGGAAACGAGGTATTCTTCAATGCTCAATTTAGTCTCGACGTTAATTGGACTTTGGAGATTACAGGAACGGAAAGTGGAGCAGTAAAAGAGATTACAGGAAGCGGAATGGTTATTGACGATTCAAATTCCAACTGGGATGGTTCAGCTGGTTCGTTTTCCATATTTAAAGCCGAACAATGTGAAGTTGTACTTACTAGTTCTCAGTACCCCAATTTTTCCGAAACCATTCAAATAGAAGTTTTAGATCCTAAACCCCTTGGTGGAGAACTCATCACAGATTTCGAGCAAGACTTGGGATCAAGTCTGGTTATTGGAAATTTTGAGTTTGAGCTCAGTAACTTTGGCCAAGTTCAAGGACCAAACACCATTCAGGGTTCTTCTTATTTGGTATTGGAAGGAACTGATAATAGCAGTGGTGGGGCGACTGATAACTTTTTCGTTGGTTTGGCGAGACTATTTCCTTCTCTGGAAGGGAATGTTTATTTCTCTGTTCCTACTCTTGATCCACCTCAACTTTATTTTAATGCCCTAATATTTAATGAATTACAATACTCTAGGTTGGTCGTTTCGTTTAAAGTAGATTCGAATGATAACGGACAATTCGATGAAAGTACAGATGAATCATATTTCATGAATTATGATGGGGTTCCGGAATCAGCGGGAGGGTGGAATGATCTTAATATTTCTATGCAAGAGGTGGGGCTTTCAACCAGTGATTTATCTAAGCTAGTTGCCATAGAATTTGCGCTTATTTCACTCAATAACGAACAGATTTCCATTCCATACGAACCAGTAGGTTTTGGGATTGACTATTTGTCGTTCAGTATAGGTGAGCCTCTGGATTTTTAATTGAATGCATTGTTCAAGAGCTTAAGCTGTCAAAAATTCGAATTATCTAAGTTCTGCGTTAATCGTTTAGGCAATTCGAAAGCAGAGATCTAATCGATGAATTGGACTACTAGTATATGCATAAGGCCTTTCTGCCGTTGTTAGTTATTCGCCCAAGCAATTCAGTTCAATTATTCTTACTTTTGCCGGAATTTATTTTTACATCCAAAACAAGATTCATGTCCTTAAGCGAATCAAAGATTTTGGGAGAGGGACTCACTTATGATGATGTTCTGCTGGTTCCCGCATTTTCAGAGGTTCTGCCTCGACAGGTAGACGTTCGTTCTCGTTTTTCCAAGAACATTATGTTGAATGCGCCGATCGTTTCTGCTGCAATGGATACGGTGACCGGTTCGGAATTGGCAATTGCCATTGCTCAGCAAGGCGGAATTGGGGTTATTCACAAAAACATGAGTATTGCCGCTCAAGCAAAAGAGGTCAGGCGTGTAAAACGTTCGGAAAGTGGGATGATCCAAGATCCGATCACGTTAATTGAATCTGCCAAAGTTGGTGATGCCCTGCAGATCATGGCTGAAAATAAAATTGGTGGGATTCCTGTCGTCGATGCAGACAATACACTGGTTGGAATTGTCACAAATAGAGATTTGCGTTTTCAAAAGGAAATGACAAAGCCTGTCAGTGAAGTAATGACCAGGGAGAACCTTATTACCGCTGAACGTGGTATTAATCTTCAGGACGCAGAGATCATTCTTCAGGAATATAAGATTGAAAAACTTCCTGTTGTAGATGACCATAAAAAGCTGGTAGGATTAATTACCTACCGTGACATTATCAAACTTAAAAAGCATCCAAACAGTTGTAAGGATAATTACGGTAGACTTCGAGTGGCAGCTGCTGTAGGGGTGACCCCTGACGCTGTTGAAAGGACTGAAGCATTAGTTAAATCGGGAGTAGATGCCATCGTAATTGATACTGCTCATGGTCACACTAAAGGCGTGCTAACGATACTCGAAAAAGTAAAATCGAATTTCGACTCAATCGATGTTGTGGTAGGAAATGTCGCGACCGCCGAGGGTGCAATTTTTTTAGCAGATGCCGGAGCAGATGCTGTGAAAGTAGGAATTGGGCCAGGCTCCATTTGCACTACGCGAGTAGTAGCAGGTGTTGGAGTTCCACAGCTTACCGCTGTTATGGACGCTGCAGCCGCTCTGCAAGATCGTGACATTCCGATTATAGCAGATGGAGGAATTCGATATACGGGCGATGTGGTTAAAGCTCTCGCTGCAGGTGCAGGTTCTGTAATGGTTGGCTCAATGTTTGCTGGAGTGGAAGAGTCTCCGGGCGAAACCATTATTTATGAGGGGAGAAAATTTAAATCATATCGGGGAATGGGTTCGATAGAAGCAATGCAACAAGGATCAAGTGATAGGTACTTTCAAGACTCACTTGATGATCTGAATAAACTGGTTCCCGAGGGGATTTCAGGTCGGGTTCCGTACAAAGGAACGTTGGCAGAAGTGATGCATCAAGTTATCGGAGGCTTGCGCGCAGGAATGGGCTATTGTGGAGCTCCTGATATGGAAGCATTGGCCCAATCAAATTTTATAAGAATTACCAATTCAGGGATTCGTGAGAGTCATCCGCATGACGTATCGATAACTCGAGAGGCTCCCAACTACAGTTTGAAATGATATTTAACTAGATAAACTCAAGTTAAAACAAGTAGACATGAAAATTAGATTACTCGTATTCCTTTTCTTTTTGACTTTGGGATCTTTCGCCCAAGAAAACACGGATCCTGTATTAATGACGATTGATGATCGTGCGATATCCAGATCTGAGTTTGAGGCAATCTACAAGAAAAATAATCGCGATAGTTCCATCACTCAGGAAGATCTTGATGAGTATGTGGAGCTCTTCATAAACTTCAAATTAAAGGTGATGGAGGCGGAGTCCATGGGGATGGATACCCTCGGAAGGTTTCAACGTGAACTCAGCGGATACCGCGATCAACTCGCTCGACCTTATTTGGCTGACAAATCGATCACTGACTCTTTGGTACACGAAGCATATGATCGCATGACAGAAGAGGTGAGAGCTTCGCACATCCTAATTAAACTTCCTGCAAATCCTACTTCACAAGATACCCTTCAGGCCTACCAGAAAGTAATGGCTATAAAAGGTGAAGTTGAGGAGAGCCCCGACCGTTTCAATAATATCGCTAAATCACGTAGCGAAGATCCCAGTGCAAAATCAAATGGAGGAGATTTGGGTTATTTCACTTCTTTGCAGATGGTTTATCCTTTCGAAACGGCAGCTTATAGTGCTGAGGTAGGAGAAATTGCAGGACCTGTGAGAACGAGATTTGGTTACCATTTGGTTAAGGTTACTGATAAACGTGAGGCTCGTGGTCAAATTAGGGTAGCCCATATCATGATTAGATCTGAAGAAACGGATCCACAGGAAGTCAAGGATGATTTGAAAAAACGGGCTGACGAAGTGTATGCGGAGCTCGAGAGAGGCGAAGATTTTGCCGTTTTGGCAAAGAAATTCAGCGACGATAGATCTTCAGCTACTAAGGGAGGAGAATTGCCTCCTTTTGGGACGGGTAAAATGGTTGAAGAATTTGAGGAAGCTTCCTTTAGTTTAACGGAGCCGGGCCAGACCACCCAACCAATTAAATCGCCTTATGGATGGCACATCATTAAGCTTATCGAAAGAATCCCTGTTAAATCTTATGACGACATGGAGAAGGAATTGAGAGGAAAGATTGCTCGAGATTCCAGATCAGATATTACCAAGGATATTTTTATTTCGAAAAGAAAGTCTGAGTACAATTACAAGAAGTTTGACAAGGCACTCAAACCTTTTTACTCATCGGTAGATACTTCTTATTTCAGTGCGAATTGGAATGCTCCTGAAAAGCTTGCAAATGGTTCGAAATCCGTTTTTGAATTAGATGGGAACGCTTATACACAAGCAGATTTTTCGACTTACCTAACTTCAAGGATGCGTGCCTCACGTCCGGTAATAGAAATTAGTCAGTTGATTAATGAAAGCTTTGACAATTGGGTTGATGGAGAAATTATGGACTACGAAAACTCTCGTTTGGAAGAAAAGTATCCTGAGTTTAAGGCGTTGATGCAAGAATACAGAGATGGTATTTTACTTTTTGATTTGACCGATCAAAAAGTTTGGTCGAAAGCTGTTGAAGATTCCCTTGGTTTATTGGGTTATTACGAGGAGCATTCGGCAGATTTCATGTGGGAATCCAGAGCGAATTATGATTCATATACCGTAGAGGATGATGAAACTGCTCAAAAAGTGCTGAAATTGCTGAAAAAAGGCAAGAATCAAGATGAAATTCGCAAAGAATTGAACGAAGACAGTGCTTTGAAAGTGAGAGTCGCAAGTGATTTAAAAGAGAAAAAACAACGTCCAATTCTTGAAAAAGTAGAATGGGCTGCCGGTGTTTATGGTCCGATTGATGACAATGGCCAGCTAAAAGTCATTCACATCAAAGAGATTCGCGAGCCGGAACCAAAAGATTTTGATGATGCCCGTGGTTTGATTACCGCAGCGTATCAAAATTACCTTGAACAAGAATGGGTTGATTCTCTTAGAGCAGAACATGAAATTTCGGTGAATCGCGAAATTCTATACACAATTAAATAAGGCATCAATTAGAGATGAGCCTTAAATATTTACAGATGATCTGCAAGCTCGCTTTGGCGGGCTTGCTCTTTTTAGGGCTGTCGAGTTGTGGTGGTGATGAAGATCCCAATGACCCTGTCATAGCTGTAGCATATGAACACAAGCTTCATCGCTCTGACTTGATAGCGGCCATGCCATCAAGCTATTCTGTAGAAGACTCGTCAACACTTTCTGAGCAGATCATTTCTAAATGGATTAGTGAGAAATCCGTGCTATCACTTGCTGAGAAGAATTTGTCGGAAGGCCAAAAAGACTTCTCAGACCAGCTTGACGACTACCGCAATTCTTTGGTTATCTACGCGTATGAGCGGGAGTTGGTGAATCAAAAATTGGATACGATTGTTTCGGATACGGAGGTTGAAGCTTTTTTTAATGAGAATACGGAGAGTTTTAAACTAAAGAATCACATTCTCAAGGCCTGGTTTATTAGTGTTGGTGCGGATGTCCCTAAAAAGCGAAAACTTAAATCGTGGTTCAATAGTGATAAAGAGGAAGATTTAGAGAGTCTTGATGATTTTTGCAAGAAGTATGCTGAAAGGTGTTTTCTGAATAGTGAAGATTGGATTTACACCGATGATCTCAGAAGACAAACTGCAATTCCCATTCAAGATTGGGACAATTTTCTTCGGAACAATTCGTATGGTGAATTGGAAGAAAATGGTCAACTTTATCTGCTTCGCGTTTTTGAATATAGATTGAGGGGTGAAGATGCACCCTTGGATCTTGAAAGAGATAAAGTCATTAACCTGATTATCAATAAACGAAAGGCTGATCTTGTTAAGAAAATGAGAGAAGATGCCGTTACTGAAGCATATTCGAAAGGGAAAGTCGAATGGGTAAAAGAATAAGAATTGAGGTATTAGTTTTCCTATTGCTCTGTTTTGTATCGATTCAAAACATCCGGGCTCAGGTGATTGATGAAATTGTGGCCGTAATCGGAAACGAAATCATTCTTTACAGTGATATCCAGATTCAGAAGAATCAAATACGCGCCCAAGGTTTTAGAGGCGCTCTTTCTGATTGCCAAGTATTAGAAGAAATTCTTTTTGAAAAACTTCTTTTGAATCAAGCTAAAGTGGATTCGCTTGAAGTGACCGATGATATGGTTCAGGGCCAGCTCAATAGGAGAATGGATGTATTTGTCAGGCAAATTGGTTCTGTTGAGGCACTTGAGGAATACTATGGAAAATCGATGGCGGAAATTCGTGAAGAGTTTTTTGATGTGCTGAAAGATCAGTTGTTGGTTCAACGGATGGAGTCAGAGATAAGTGCAGATATAAATGTTACTCCTTCAGATGTAAGTGAGTTCTACAATGAAATTCCAAAGGACAGTCTTCCCTACATCAATGCCTCAGTGGAAATGGCTCAGATTGTGAAGTATCCCGAAGTAACCATCCAAGAAAAAGAGAGGATAAGGGGGATGCTTCTCGATTATAAGAACCGTGTTGAATCGGGTAAAGACGACTTTGAAACCCTCGCAGCACTCTACAGCGATGACCCTGGTTCAGCGGCTAAAGGAGGAAGTTTAGGGATGAAACCAAGAGGAACCTGGGTTCCTGAATTCGATGCGGTAGCCTTTAATTTAGAGGAGGGGGAGATTTCGACACCTTTCAAAACAGACTATGGATTTCATATCATGCAACTTCTTGAACGGAGAGGTGAAATGTACGATGCAAACCATATTCTGCTTATACCGGAGATATCTGCAAACGGGCTAACACAGGCAAGAATTGAACTTGATTCGATCAGAACACTTGTTGTGAGAGACTCAGTATCATTCGCTTTAGCTGCGAATAAGTATTCCGATGACGAGTTGACAAAAAATCAGAATGGATCTATAGTCAATCAGGCCTCGGGGAGTACGATTTTTGAAATGGATGAGCTTGATCCAACCATTTTTCCGGTAATCGATACACTCGAAATTGGTGATGTCAGTAAACCATTCTATTTCCAGAGCCGTTCAAATGAAAAAGGATACAGAATCATTAAACTCATAAACAGAACAGAGCCGCATCGAGCCAATCTCACAGACGATTATCAGAGTCTTCAAAACATGGCAACTCAGCGTTTGCAGGCACAGGCAATGGATAAATGGGTAAGAGAGAGAATCAGTCAAGCCTACATAAAGATTGATCCCAAACTATCGGATTGTGGTTTTGGTTATCCATGGCTTAAGGATGAAGATGTCCGATTAACAAAAGAATAAATGAAAGATGTTGAAGCGGTTAACCGACTGACCGATAAATTCCAGTTGATGCGTTCGGAAATTGCCAAGGTGATTGTCGGACAAGATGAGGTAATCAAGGAAGTTCTGATTTCAGTTTTTAGTGGTGGCCATTGTCTTTTAGTAGGAGTACCCGGGCTGGCTAAGACGCTTTTGGTAAATACAATTGCGCAGACTTTGGGTTTGTCGTTCAATAGAATTCAGTTTACGCCTGATTTAATGCCAGGTGACATAATTGGATCTGAAATTTTGGATGAAGAGCGCAAATTCAAATTTGTCAAAGGACCACTGTTTGCAAATGTGATCTTGGCGGATGAGATTAATAGAACGCCTCCTAAAACCCAGGCCGCATTGTTGGAAGCAATGCAAGAAAGAATGGTCACAACTGCAGGACACAGTTATCCACTTCCTGCACCTTTTTTCGTTTTGGCAACTCAGAACCCTATTGAGCAAGAAGGAACCTACCCCTTACCTGAAGCGCAGCTAGACCGATTCATGTTTAATATTTTTGTTGACTATCCCTCCCTTGAAGAGGAAGTGGAAGTGGTCAAGTCAACAACCAGTGAAGGAGGCCAAACGGCGAGCCAGGTTATTTCATCAGAAGAAATCCTCGCATTTCAGCAGCTTATTCGAAAGATTCCCGTGGCCGATAATGTAATAGAATATGCGGTGAAGCTGGCAACCAAGACAAGGCCAAATACTGAGGGCGCTACTTCCATGACAAACTCCTATTTGAGCTGGGGGGCGGGTCCAAGAGCTTCACAATACCTTATAATAGGTGCGAAGTGCCATGCAGCACTGAATGGTAAATTTTCGCCTGATATCGAGGACGTAAAGGCCGTTGCTGTTCCTATTTTGAGGCACCGTCTGGTGAGAAATTATCAGGCAGAGGCTGAGGGGGTTACAATAGAAAAAATTATCGCAGAGTTGCTCTAACCCAATCCCGATACCCTCCGTTTTTTTCAATAAAATTTGACGGAGGTTATCGTTTTATACTATCTTTGTGTTCTAATGACACTTAGTACATAGAAATATCATGATAAAAGTAGCCATCAACGGATTTGGGAGAATTGGAAGATTGACGTTTCGTCGTCTTCTATTGAACCCTGAAATTGAGGTTGTTGCAATCAATGACCTCACCAATGCAAAGACACTTGCTCACCTTTTTAAATATGACAGTAGTCAAGGTGGGTATCAAGGAGAAGTATCATTTTCGGGTGATAACGAACTTATTGTAGACGGAAAATCTTACAAGCTTTTTGCGGAGCGGGATCCGGCAAATCTCCCTTGGAAAGACTTAGGAGTTCAAGTAGTTGCGGAATGCACGGGTATCTTCAGAGACACGGAAGGTGCAGGAAAACATTTGACAGCGGGAGCTGACAAAGTGATCATTTCGGCACCGGCCAAAGGTGATGTGAAGACGGTGGTTATCGGGGTTAACGATGACACGCTTACCGATTCAGATCGAATTGTTTCTAACGCAAGTTGCACAACAAATTGCTTGGCGCCAGTGGCAATGATTCTTGACAATGAATTTGGAATCGAAAAAGGATACATCAACACCATTCACGCTTACACGGCTGATCAGCGGATTCAAGATGCACCTCACAGCGATCTACGCAGAGCCAGAGCCGGGGCATTTTCAATTATTCCTACAACAACAGGGGCGGCTAAAGCAGTGGGCTTGGTATTACCCCATCTCAAAGGTAAACTAGATGGAAATGCTACACGTGTGCCGACAATTACGGGTTCCATGACTGACTTGGTGGCTGTTTTAAAACGAGATGTCACAGCTGATGAGATCAATCAAGCAATGAAAAGAGCTGCAGAGAACGAGCTGAAGGGTGTATTACAGTACACGGAGGATCCAATCGTGTCAGCTGATATTATAGGAAATTCTCATAGTAGCATTTTCGATTCATTAATCACGTCTACCAATGGAAACCTTGTTAAGGTTGTTTCATGGTATGACAATGAGTTTGGCTACGCCAGCCGTACGGCTGAATTGGTCGCTAAGATCGTTCAGTAACGGACTGCGTGGTTAATTTTCAGTAGGTGGTAAAAGCAAGGCGAAAGCCTTGCTTTTTTTGTTGTTGAAAATCTCGTTGAAAATCTCATTTGAAAAGGCCTTATTCGGCTATTTCAATCTTTTTTGTTTCGTTAATTTTGATAATTAATCCTATCCCCAAAGGGTTTCCCTATGAAAAAACTATACTTCTCCCTAGGCTTAGCGGCATTCTTGACTTTATTCGTAATTCAAGTCAATGCCAATGACTGTGCTACGGCAAATCTGATCACTTCGCAGGAAGATTTAGCCGATTCTCAATTAAGCGGTTCATTTGTTGGAGCTGGCTTCTCTGGTGATGCTCAATGTGTAGGGCCTGGTGGCAGCGATGATGTTTGGTACCGCTTTATTGCCGTTGCGACAAGACACGGTGTACAGGCAGTTGGTGTAGGTGATTTAGATTTGGCAATTGAAGTTTACGATGCATGTGCAGGAACGCAACTATTATGCGAAAATTCAACAGGAGCAGGGGGATCTGAATTGGCACTTGTTTCGGGACTTACGCCTGGAAATACTTATCTCTATCGAGTGTATCATGCCGATGCCGTTCCGGCAACTTCGACTGACTTCACCACGGCAGTGGCCCATATCCCTTTTGTTGAGCTGGTTTCGTCTGATTGTGGGGTTACCGATTACACGACCAATGATGTCATCCGCGCAACGCCACCATCTAATACTACAAATTTCACGAACTATCAATTCAGATTTCAGGAATTGGAGGCACCATTTAATACCTACACTATCACCTCGCCAAATGGAACAAACCCGAATTTCCTTCTGGAGTGGTTCCCGCAAATTGAATACGGCAGAACTTATGATGTTAGTGTGAGGGTTCGGGCAATTATTCCAAGCTACGGTGATTTTGGTAATACGTGCACAATCGGACTTCAAAATGATGTTTTGACGACTAACCTGGAATCTCAATATGCTAATGGTTTTTTCGATTTCTGTGATATTATTGGCGCTACAAAAGTCGCTTTGGCAACTCAGTACCGATGGAACTTTATCAATTTGGATGATCTCAGCTCAACCGAAGTTATTGGTTTATCAGACAGTCGACTCTTGAACTTATATCGAGTGCCAAATTTGGAACTGGGAGCAACTTATGCTGTAGGTATTTTCGCCACCGTTGCCGGACAAGAAAGCTCAGCAGGTACATTGAGCTTTTTGAATATGAACAATGCCGTACCAAACACCGGATTGAATAGCGACATATACCCCTGTGGACAAACATACCCCATTAGTACTTTTTTGCAAGCCCGGGAGGTTTGTGAGGCCGAATCGTATACATGGAGGTTCAGTAATACTACTCAAGCACAAGAACAACTCTTTTACACGCGTAACGACGGAAGCAGATTTGTAGACCTCGATTTCGTAACCGGACTTAATGTTGGAGATAGTTATGACGTAGAAGTTTTGGCAGCCCAAGGAGGGCTGGTTGGAGACTATTCCTCTATTTGTAATATTACTATCGGAGATTCTCAAAGCCCTGGTTTATTGTTGACCCTTTCTGATGATGACCCTGTTTCGTCTGATGTGGACTTGAGTGATTCACAAGTAAATCCTCTTTTCTGGGAAGTCGACGTTGTACCTGCAAATAATGGTTCTCAAGCCTATAATCTTCAATTATCATCAGAGGATCCTTCCACAACTGTTCGGGTAGAAATCTTTGACTTGAACGGTCGTCGATTGCCTACAAATGGATCCATCCTCACATCCGGAGAAACATTGAGGTTGGATTTCAATTCCTTTACTCAGGGAATTTATATTCTACGCATTTATAACGATCAAGGCCAAATTACAAAGAGGGTTTCGGTACTGAGATAAATTCAAATTTCCTATCTTAAGGACTCTGAAACAGAGTCTTTATGGAACTATTTTGGCACCAAGCTCCTTTGGTTAGGGTTTTGTTACCCTTTCTTTTTGGGATTCTGTTGGGTATACAGACAGGTGATCAAGACCGTTTGAGTTTCGAAATTCCCGTGGTAGCAGCTCTTCTAATTGTGCTGCTATTAACCTTGGGATTCTATTGGAAGAAGTTTGGAATCAATCACTTTTTTGGTGTCACGTCTAGTGTGCTTTTTATCATACTTGGATACTTCGCTATTTCGCTGAAATTAGAACAGCATGGTAGCCTCGACCTCTCGTTTGACCATTATTATGCAGTCGTTGAATCAAGGCCTTCCGAGAAACCGAACTCGTATAGCTTGAACCTGAAGCTGATAAAGGGCTTTAATGGAAGCGATGATACCGATATTTCCGATGCTAAGATCATTGGGTATGTACCCAAATCTTTCAAGGACCAGATCCATAGTATCACCCCTGGACACCTCATTAAATTTTCAGGTGATATTAGTCTTCCTGAAAAACCAGATATACCAGGTGAATTTGATTATGGCGCATATCTGCGAAATCAGGGCTATGTTGGCACTGTTTTTATTCAGGAGCAAAACCTTCTTCTCACATCGCTTAAATTCCCAACGCTTCGTTCCAGGCTAAATGAGGCGCGAGATTTTCTACTTTTTCGATTATCTGATCAGAAAATTGAATTGCGCGAATTTGGAGTGATTTCAGCCCTTGTGTTAGGTGATAGAACATCGATAGATAGCGAAACAAGGAATGCATTCGCGAATGCGGGAGTTGTCCACGTCCTCGCTGTCAGTGGACTCCACGTCGGAATCATCTATCTATTTTTTGTCACCGTATTTAGGACCGTCTTTAAGGATAAATTTGAATTGATGAGGTTCTTCGGTGTTTTGATCATACTATGGTTGTATGCTGCATTAACCGGGTTTTCACCATCAGTCCTTAGAGCTTCTACTATGTTCAGTTTTATAGCCTTGGGTAAACTGAATAATAGGTATGGGAATATTTATAACATGATCGCGGCAAGTGCGCTCATTCTGTTGCTAATCAATCCCTTGCTTCTATTACAAGTTGGGTTTCAACTGTCCTATCTGGCAGTCGTTGGAATTATCTTTTATTTTCCATTCTTTTACAAACTCCTTTTTTTCAATCATCCGTTACTCGATAAGGTATGGTCTTTAGTGTGCGTATCATTTTCCGCTCAGTTGGTCACCTTTCCCCTTTCGGTTTTCTATTTTGGTCAGTTCCCGAACCTGTTTTTGATTACCAATCTTGTGGTAATTCCTTTCGCAACTCTAATTCTTTATGGGGGGATACTCTATATGCTCCTTTTTTGGATTCCTTGGCTTTCTGATGCAATAGCATTCATAACCATTAAGCTCACATGGTTTATGAATGAAGCAATAGCATTGATTAACGGAATACCTTTCTCAGTAACCGATGATCTCTTTATCTCTTCATCCACCCTTGGATTGGTCTATATTTCCCTTTTCTCGCTCACTTGGTTTTTGATCAAGCCGAAGAAGCTCTCTTTTTGGCTTTTGACAGGTCTACTACTTTTTTTAGCTACCTCATATGCATGGAGAGAAGTGAATACTCTTAATCAAAAGGAGATTATTCTGTTGAAGGATGAAAAGGATACAAGTGTGGCTCTCATTACAGGGAATCATATTCGGTATTACTCCACTGACACCATTCTTATGAAAGATCGGTTCATCCGACGAGCTGAGAAATTATTGCTCTCAAAGGGAATAAAGAAGGTGAAAGAGATGCCAATAGGATCGTTTTCATCTTTAAGGGATACAACGAGTGATAAGAATCAAGAGAGGGTGGTGATTCTTATTGATGATTTGAGAGAAGAGGTCCAAGTAAAGTTTGTTACTCGTAATCCTACCTCAAGAAAAAAATGGACTGTCCGAAAACAGGACAATCCATTCGAAATTTATGATTTGAGGTAAATGTTTATTGGTTTTTCATTTCAACTGCTTCTTCCGCAGAAATTATTTTCCCGTTAAACGAACCTACTACTCGCGCATTTGGGAACTGAGTAGAATCCATTTTTTCAAAAGCCGTTTTTGCTTCCTCGAGAGAATTGAATTTATTGTATACGTAGCTCGTTGAACCATCGGCGTCTCTAATTGGTCGTACTCCGTCCAATTCCATGAAGCTACTCAACATATTAGCAGGAACCCGTCCTTCAAAGGATCCCAATTCAATTGTGAATTTTACGAATGAACCGTTTATAGAAGCATTACTCGTTTGGGCGTTGTTTGAAGTCTTTTCACTTACTCTTGCTCCTGCCTCTTTTAGTGAAATACGTTCCCCATTTTTATATGCAGTAACAAATGCTCCTTCAAATCCTTTTAGGAGAAGATCAATTTTGTGTTGGGCTGCCTCTTTAATGGTTGGAAATGCCCCACTCACATACCTGATTAATCCATCATCACCCAATATAATGAGCAAGTTCTCTGCATCCCCAAAGATGTTCTCCGAAAGCGTATGTTTAAATGCACCAATCTGAACTCTGAATACCGTTTCGTTTGAAGTGGATTCAACTTCTTTGAAATTAGTTTCCAAAGCGGTGATTTTATCATTCGCCACCTCTTCTTGTTCCCCAAATTCATTGAAGACAAGTTGAGTAGGTAGATCTAGACTTTTTAATTCCATATTCCGCATAACCGCCTTTTCCAGAGTTTCGAAATCGCCTAGATAATAAGTGATACTCCCATTGTTATGACTCTTTACATCGGAAATACTTAAGAGTTTAGATGTAGCTTCAGGAGACAACTGCTCGGAATCCATTATGTTGATGCGGTATCCCTTGCTGCGATTACGAATTTTGATATCGTTTCCTTCGAAATCAGCCGTTTTAGTTTGACTCTTTTGATAACTCAACGTTCCGACACTGTCCTTATAGGTTAGGTAAATATTTAGGATTTCGCTGGGTAATAATTCAGCTCCTTCAAAGTTTACAATGACTCCCTCTTCTGTGAATGGATCGATGTCCATGTAGTCAGGAACTCCATCTTTGTCGGAGTCCAAGGGACAACCATATTCATCGGTTTGAACTTCTCCTTCGGTAAACGGACACAGGTCTATTATATCGGCAACTCCGTCCATATCCTCGTCTTCAAATTCGATTAATCCCTCGCTTTCATTCAAATAGTCCGATGTGCCCTTTTTCTTTCGATGATGTAGATTATACATCAAGCCAATCGACGAAAACATAAAATGGTCATTGTCTGCTATTGATGAACTTTCTCCGGAAATATTATCGATGTTGTCCGTAAAAGAAAGGTGAAATTCCGTACCCATATTCAGGGTGAAAAAATCATTGATTCTCAAGTTTGCGCCGGCACCAATAGGCATGGTTACTCCTCTCAATGCATATGGTAGACCTTCCTCGTTCTGTGACCGTAGATCGGATTCGTAGGTATAGTCTCGCTCGAGAATAATGGCGCTGCTTTTATCAGGAGTATTTTCGGTTACATTTCTTATCGTACCATCACTCCAATAATGATAGGTATTGCCATTGGCATCTTGGAGGTCTGCTTTTGGATTGAATTCGAACGTTGAAACACCTATTGATAGGTAAGGTTCTATTGTTCTTTCTTCAGGAAGTAGATGATGGAAGTTATAAGATACACTTAAACCACCCATTGAAATGGGTGTGCTGAAGTTAGCATTGCCTGTTAATGTTCTTTCTTCTTGAGTGATCTTACCAAAAAAGGCGAATGCTCGAAAATCAAAAGCTTCATTTATTGGGGTGACCATAGAGAGGTTGTATCCCCAATTCATGTTTGGACTTTGGCTTACACCATCCGGAAGTTTACCTACATCTCCGTAATAGCTAATTAAACCCGTATTAAAGCCAATCTGGGGCCGAAACAGTTTTCTATTCGACAATGAAGTCGAATCCGTTTGAGCATATCCTGTCTGGGCCGTCAATAGTATTATTGAAAGCAACAGGATTACTCGCGTTATTGTCAAGGGGGTACGCATGGCAAATAAGTATTCACCTGCGTATACTTTATCTACCCGGAAAAGGTTGCGTGGGCTATGGTAACCATTTCTGTTCTGTAAGCATGAGTGCTTCCTGAACACTTATTCTTACACCGTCATTATAAGCCGTAACAAACGGTCCTTGGAACTTGTCGTATTTTGAGTTTATTCTTTCTCTGTCATCTCTTGCAGAGCGATAAACCTGGTGGTATCCCGTGGTATATTTTAGCCAGCCCTCATGGCTTTCCAGTTTATAGCCTTCCGTAAATGCATATAAAGATTCGAAAACCCCATTTTTGAGATTGTTTTTTCCCGCGGCCAGTTGAACCCGATAAAATACTCCCTCTTCAGGCTGAGGAACATCAATTATGTTAGCATCAATGGGTGATTTTGCTTCTTCCTTGAATACGGGTTCTGCTTGAGCTACTGCGGGAGATTCTTTTATTTCTGGCTCAGCTTCTTGAATTTCCTGAGTTTCATTGATTAGTTCCTCGGTCGATTCTGCGTTTTCCGTTTCCGTAGTTGCCCCAATGAGTGCAATTTCAGGTTGATTTATTCCTGAATCGGGAGCTGGATCAGGATCAGGAATATTTTCGGTATCAACCTCAGCTCCTGCAGTATCTTTTTCTTCCATTTCGGCTAGTAGAGGAGCCGCTTCAATAATTGGGATTTCAACTGTTTCTTCACCTTGAAGAAAAGAAAAGCTTCCAAAAGATTCAGGTTGTTCACCATTCATGGCCATTACAGGAAGTAATTTGTAGCTCACCGTAATCCTTTCATTTTCCGGGACATCATACCAAATATACTTCACCGTATTGTTCTCAGAATTAAAAACGGCGCCACTGGATTTCAGATCAACTGCCGTATATCCCTCTGGAAAGGTTTCCTCCACCTTGGCAAATCCCGAAAGTGCTTCTTTATCAATATCTATGGATATCTTCCATTGGTTCACTCCATCTGAGGTAATTGTTCGCGTTCCAGAAGCAGTTGCATTTTCGTTAGAAATTGTTTCTGCCGGAATTTCGGCTATCTCCTCTTCTTGGCTAGCCAGCGGATCTACACCCACTGCCACAACATGTGTCGGTAGATCATAGTTCCTTCTTTCATTTTCATAAATGAAAGAAAATCTAGAATCCATTGCTATCATCCCTGAAGCGGCACCTGTTGTAATCAATCGGTATTTAATTTGAAATTTATCATCAGCAGGTAGTGCCATCCAAATAAATTTAGCCTTACCATTATTGAAAGTAAAAGAGGCGCCCGAAGATTCAACTACCTCTAATTCAATACCTTCTTCTACTGTAATCTGAAATTTGGCAAAACCATTGACATCCGATTTGTCAATCTGCACGGTAACGACGGCATCACTTGCGGGTTCCATTAACGCCGGTGGATCATGTTCAATTTCAATTGGTTCTTTTTGGGTGACAGATAGAATTAGGAACCCTAAAATTTGAATACCGACAAGGAGGAATCTGCTCATGCTTTGTTGTTCTAAAGTCGCTGATGGCCTTTCTAACAAAGCTATTACAATGCACAGGGGTATGTTTCGATCAAAACCGTTTTTGCAAACAGATTTTTGTTGAAATCAGAAATATTGATTTTAGAAGTTTGGTTTGAGCATGTATTTCTGATAAAAGGCATCGATATGGGCTACTGCCTCTTCGGGTGTATTTACCAACCTGAAAAGTTGAAGGTCTTCTTCACTTATTGTCTTGTAGCGGTGAAGTAGATTGGTCTTCATCCAATCAAGAAGTCCTGTCCAGTATTTTTCGTCGTAAAGAATAATTGGGAAGCGCCCAATTTTTCCCGTTTGAATGAGTGTCATTGCCTCAAAGAGTTCATCAAGAGTTCCGAATCCCCCTGGCATCACGATAAAACCTTGGCTGTACTTCACAAACATTACTTTTCTTACAAAGAAATAGTCAAACTCGATGAGCTTATCTTTATCGATGTACGGATTCCCCGATTGTTCGAAAGGCAGGTCGATGTTGAGCCCTACGCTATCTCCGCCGCCGCGGTTAGCCCCTCTATTTCCCGCTTCCATGATACCAGGACCTCCACCTGTCACAACTCCATACCCACTTTGACTAAGTCGAAACGCTATATCTTCTGCGGCTACATATGAAGGATCATCAGCACCGAATCGTGCCGATCCAAAAATTGAAACACAGGGTTTAATTCTAGATAGTTTCTCAAAGCCTTCAACGAATTCAGACATGATCTTAAATATTGCCCAGCTGTCGTTGGTTTTAGTCTCGTTCCAAGATTTAGTCTTGAAAGCCCTTTTTATTCTCTTGTCATCATTCGTCATAAAGTTCTTTTTTTAAATAGCGAGCGGTATGTCCGATTCCTTTATTTACCAGTTCTTCAGGAGTGCCTGCACCAACAATTTGCCCTCCTCCTTCACCACCCTCAGGACCTAAATCAACGATATAGTCGGCAACTTTAATTACATCCAGATTATGTTCAATCACCAAAACCGTGTTTCCGTTTTGAACCAATCGATTCAGAACATCAACCAACAATCTGATATCTTCAAAATGAAGTCCCGTAGTTGGTTCGTCTAATATGTAAAACGTGTTCCCGGTATCTTTCTTACTCAATTCGCCTGCAAGCTTAATGCGCTGGGCCTCACCTCCTGATAACGTAGTACTTTGCTGTCCCAGTGTGAGATAACCTAAGCCAACATCATTGAGGGTTTTAAGCTTTGAAAAAATTTTTGGATGGTCTTCAAAAAATGCTGCGGCAGCTTCGATAGTCAGGTTAAGTATATCACTTATGGATTTGCCCCTATATCTCACTTCAAGAGTTTCTCTGTTGTACCTTCTGCCTTCACACGTTTCACATTCCACATAAACATCCGGTAAAAAGTTCATTTCTATAGTCCGGACGCCCGCACCTTTGCATGTTTCACAGCGTCCTCCCGCCGTGTTAAATGAGAATCGACCAGGTTTGTAGCCTCTTATTTTTGCCTCAGGAAGTTCAGCATACAAGTTTCTGATCTCGGTAAAAAGTCCTGTATACGTTGCAGGATTGCTTCTAGGTGTCCGACCTATAGCAGATTGATCTATTTCTATGACCTTGTCAATATTATCGAGTCCTGTAATTTTCTTAAATGGCAGAGGCACCTTTACCCCTTTATATATGTAAGCATTTAGAGCAGGGTAGAGGGTTTGATTAATCAAGGTCGATTTTCCGCTGCCTGAAACTCCCGTTACGCAGGTGAATGTGCCAAGAGGAATTGATAAATCAGTTTCTTTGAGGTTGTTTCCGCTAGCACCTTTTAGGGTGATTTTTTTTCTGTTTCCTTTTCGTCTTTTTTTTGGGAGTTCAATTCGTTTTTCACCGCTGAGATATTTGGAAGTTATGGTATCTAATTTCATGACTTCCTCTACCGTTCCGTTAGCAACAATTTTTCCTCCGTGAATACCCGCTTCAGGACCAATATCAATTAATTGATCTGCGGCGAGAATCATGTCTTTATCGTGTTCCACAACTACCACCGAGTTCCCCCTATCACGAAGATTTTGGAGCGAACGAATCAGTTTATTGTTGTCCCTTTGATGCAGACCTATACTCGGTTCATCCAGAATATAAAGCACACCTGTGAGCTTTGAACCAATTTGGGTTGCCAAACGAATTCTTTGGGCTTCACCACCTGATAGCGTTCCTGCACTTCTATTCAAACTGAGGTAGTCAAGACCCACATCCATCAAAAATCCTGATCGAGCTTTAATCTCTTTGATGATTTCGCCTCCTATTCTTTTGTTGCGCTCAGTCAGCTTTTCTTCAACTTCGTTGATCCATCGATCAAACCTTTTTATGTTCCACGATGCTACCTCTGAAATATTCTTGTTATCAATTCTAAAATAGAGCGCTTCTTTTCTAAGTCTGGCACCTTCACAAGTTGGACACTGCACGTGGTTCATGAAGCTTTTTGCCCAGCGCTGAATAGGTTTTGAAGAGTTCTCATCAGCTTGACGTGAAATGAAGTTGATAATCCCTTCAAAATTCACATGGTATTCACCTCCGCCCGTAACTCCTTCCGTTCGAAGAGTCTCACTCGTTCCATTCAAGATCTTATCGATTATTTCATCATCAATTTCACCTATTGGTGTGTTGATGGTATAATCGTACTTTTTCAATAACCCTTCGATTTGGCGAAAGACCCAGTTGTTCTTGTAACTGCCTAAAGGGCCAATTCCACCTCTTTTGATTGACTTTTTTGGATCGGGGATGATCTTTTCCTTATCGACTATACTGATTGTCCCAAGTCCATTGCATCTTTTGCAAACACCGTATGGAGAATTGAATGAAAAGAGATTTGGTTCAGGTTCAGGATAGGAAATACCTGTAGAGGGACACATCAGATTACGGCTGAAATGGCGTATTTCTTCCGTTTCCCAATTCATGACCATCATTGAGCCTTTCCCTGTTTCCATTGCGGTTGAAACACTGTTCCTCAGTCGGGTTTTGTCTTTTCCCAAATCGGCCAACCTGTCTATCACTATTTCAATGTCATGAATCTTATAACGATCCAACCGCATTCCAGAAATGATTTCCCTGATTTCTCCATCAATCCTAACCCTCACATATCCTTGTTTGGAGATCTGCTCAAACAATTCTCTGTAATGTCCTTTTCTTCCTTTTACAACAGGTGCGAGGATGGCAATTTTTTCCGTTTTGTATGAGTCAATGATCAATTGAACAATTTGATCTTCACTATACATAACCATTTTCTCTCCTGTGTTAAACGAATAAGCTTCACCGGTACGAGCGTATAATAAGCGGAGAAAATCATACACCTCCGTTATAGTTCCAACTGTAGATCGTGGACTTCGGCTAATCGTTTTTTGTTCAATGCTAATTACAGGACTCAAACCTGTAATCTTATCGACGTCAGGTCTCTCAAGATTTCCCAAGAATTGCCTTGCATAGGATGAGAATGTCTCAATATAACGACGTTGACCTTCAGCGTATATCGTATCAAACGCGAGTGAAGATTTACCGCTTCCACTCAAACCCGTTATTACGACAAGTTTGTTTCTAGGAATGGATACATCGATATTTTGAAGATTATGTACCCTTGCACCGAGTACTTCGAGGGTTTCTTCGCTTTTTGCGATAATTTCAGTTTCCACTTTATTGATGGCTTTCAGGTACAGCCATTAAAGAATCTTCATTCAGGTTTTGTTCAGAATACATTACGTGTGGTACCAAACCTTGAACGGTATCTGCAGGAAGGAGAATACTATAGGATTTTTTGGTAGGATTGGTTAGGTAGTTTTCTCTTAACCAGGGGTTGAGGATTTTCAGAATCTTGTAATTCACATTTCGTTGGTGGGCCCAGTCTGCGAAGTCGTCAACACTTCCTGTTAGTTCTTCCTTTTTCAGCTCATATGGCGGATAGAGGTCTTGTGGTCTGAAATGAAATCCATATTGGGCAGGTTTGTTCAGAATTTCTTTCACAGCCAAGATTCTATACATGTATCGACCCGTTTCCAAGTTCAAAAGTAGATCGTAGTAGTTCGCGGTTTTCTGACGTTCGATTTGTATGTCCAAGCCTCTCATTCCCATATTATAACTTGCGGCTGCCATACTCCATGAACCGTACTTTTCGTATGCTTCCTTCAGATATGCACAAGCCGCGTAGGTCGATTTTTCGACATTGTATCGCTCGTCAACCTCGTTATTGATTTCAAGACCATATTCACGGCCCGTATCCTTCATAAATTGCCAATAACCTGTTGCGCCAGCGGGAGAAACAACATTTTGCAATCCACTTTCGATTAGAGCGAGGTACTTAAAATCATCAGGAACATTTTCCGCGGCGAGAATAGGTTCAATGACAGGAAACCAACGATTCGCTCGTTTATGGAAAAGTAAGGTTTGCGATTGCCAATAGGTGTTCACCAACAGTTCCTTGTCTAATTTTTCTTTTACATCGAGAATATGTACAGGGACTTCCTCCTCAGCGAAAAACATTTTTTGGGGAGTACTGAGAGAGAAAATTTTGTAATTCTCATTAAAGTATTGTCGATAGCTGGTATCTGAATCCTCAGTGGTTTTAGTGAACGATAAGTTCGACCAAACAGCAATAATGACGACTGCCGAAAGCAGAGAATAAAGTAGGGGTCGAGAAAATTTCAAGCCTGAAAAAGTGATTGAGTTAATGATCAACTATTCCTTTTTTTCGGTTGATTACCGTTAAGGAATACAGGATTAAAAATACAATTAAAAAGTAGGCAATATAAACTCCCACTAAGAAATACTCAGAAGGAGCTATGTATAATATGTAGGTTGTGTAGAGGAATGTCGAAATTGCCGAAAGCAGCACAAATATTTTTGCAACTTGAACATCTGAGAATCCCCTGTAACAGAGGTGATGAGTGGTGTGGTCTTTTCCACCGACAAATGGAGATTGTTTACGTCGCAGTCTATTGATGGTTACTGTCAGTGTATCTGAAATAGGTAAAATAAAAACGACGAGCAAAGCTGCTAGACTGTACCATCCACGGGCGGTTGATACTTCAATTCCAACATTCCAACAATAGTGAATACCCACGTAGGCAAGGATAACACCGAGAAACTGACTTCCCGTATCTCCCATGAACATCAAACTGGGATTCCAGTTGTAGTAAAGAAAACCGACCAGTGAGGCAAGCACGCCTAAAATCAGCATGAAGTCAACTGAAGTGTGAGTGCTTGTTGCAATCATGAAAATCAGTGGAGTTGTCAAGATGAATGTGCTGACAGATGCAGCTATTCCATCCATGTTGTCAAGCATGTTGATGGAATTCATTATCCCAACCGTCCAAAGGATCGATAAACCAATGTTCAGCCAATCACTTTCAAAGGCTGATATAGAAGTTCCTGTCAATACCAAGATTATTCCACATAGAATCTGAATGCTCAACTTCAATAGCGGTTTCGTATTGTAAGCATCATCAGTCAGTCCCATCAGAAAACCCAATCCACCGCTTAGCAGGAGTCCCGGGATCTGAGGATTTGTCATTAAGTCCTCATAGTCAAAGATGAATAGACAAATACACAAGCTTACAAGAAATACGATGAAGAAGGTGAGCCCACCAATTGCAGGTTTAGTTTGAGAACTCCACCGAACGGTTGCAGACTGTTGATTTTTGGTGCCAAGGGTTCTGACAAAACGAAGGAGAATGCTGTTTACCAATAGGGCAAATGCACCCATTGACAGGAAAAAGAATACATAAAATACTATATAGTAAACGCGCTCATCCATCTGCTAACCCATGAAGGGTGAGTTGAAAGTTTTGATCGTCATCTCAGCATCTCGATCCTTTTGAGAAAGGGAAGGATTCTCGACTCCCCATTCAATTCCAATATCAGGATCATTCCATTTAAGTGTCCTGTCACTTGCTTGGTGATAGAAACCGGAGCATTTGTAGCTAAAGATGGTGTTGTCTTCGAGGACCAAAAAACCATGTGCAAATCCTTTAGGGATTAAGAATTGTTTCTTGTTATCAGCGCTCAAAATCATTTTAGCATGCTCGCCGTAGGTTGGTGAACCTTTTCTCAAGTCCACTGCTACATCCAAAACGCTTCCACGCACAACACGAACTAGTTTATCTTGAGCATGGGGTGGAACTTGAAAATGGAGTCCTCTCAAAACTCCCTTATTTGACATTGACTCATTGTCTTGAACAAATGCCATGCTCAATCCGGTGGTCTCTTGAAAGGTGTTCTGATTAAAACTTTCAATAAAATATCCTCGGCTATCTTCAAATACAGATGGCTTCAGAACAAGTAATCCGGAAATGGCAAGAGTTTCTATTTCCATTAGCTTCCAAAAAGTCTTGACAACACTGATTTTTTCTTCTTTTTTTTGGTCTCTTCATAGTAGCCGTAACCATATCCATAACCGTACCCATACCCATAACCATACCCATAACCGTAGTTATAACCGTATCGATTTCTATCCACATCAACGCAATTTAAAACGACAGATAAGTTGTGTAGGCTGTTTTCATTAATCAGTCTATCAACCATCTGGATGTACTGCTTTTTAGAGAAATCGGCTCTGAAAATATATATGGGATGATCGGCTTCTTTAATCATTTGGATCCCATCTGTGACCAAGCCAACAGGGGGATTGTCAATAATAATGGTATCATACCGCTTTTTTAGTTCCGAAATCACCTCTGACATTCGTTTGCTGATAATCAGTTCAGCAGGGTTTGGAGGAATCGGGCCCGCAGTAATAAAGTCAAGGTTGTTGACTTTGCTGTTTCTAATGCAATCGTCTACACTTGATTTTCCTATGAGAATAGTACTCATTCCGGCGGTATTGTCAACATCAAACCCGATGTGAATCTTTGGCTTCCTCATGTCTAAATCAAGGACAATAACTCGCTGTTCTGAATAGGCGATAATTCCCGCCAAATTAATTGCAACAAAAGTTTTCCCCTCACCTGATGTAGTCGATGAGATTGCGATGACCTTTGCTTCCTCTTGATCAACCCCATTTCCCATGAACTGCAGATTGGTTCTCAGGCTTCTAAAAGCCTCCGAGATCATCGACTTTGGACTCTTGTCTATGAGGAGTTGAGAGGTTGGGATTTCCTTTTTATATTTTGGAATCATTCCCAAAATATTTATTGAGGCATTTGAAAGTTTAGTGATTTCGCTCAGCGAAGTGATATTATTGTGGAGAAGATACTTTATGACGATGATCAATAAACTCAAAAGGATTGCACCCAGAATCGCACTCATCGTTATCAAGTTTCTCTGGGGTGAAATGGGTTCATTCGAAGAAATTAGTCGCTCAAGAATTCGATTTTCAGGAACATATCCCGCTTGAGAAATTCTGTATTCCGTCTTCTTTTCCAGCAGTAACGTGTAATATTTCTCGTTGATGTCGAAAATTCGTTTGAGTCTGGCAAATTCGAGTTCTTTCTTCGGAAGCTCACCAAAATCATTCTCATATTCCTTCAACTTGTCCTTTAGGAATGCTTGTCTGGTCTGGATTTTTTCGAGAGCCGATTCAATGCTTTCTACAATTAATTTCTTTTGAATTTTTATACTGTAGTCTAATTGTTGAATCCGAGCACTTCCTTCTTTCATGTCGAACTGCACTTCTTCTCTTGAAACCAGCAAGTCTCTCAAACTTTCGAGCATCACAGATATAATAGTCTCATATTTCGTGCCCGTGAGAACAGGAATGATGTTGTAGACATCTACATCCGAATCTGTCTTAATCGTCTCGAGAACTTGCCGCAACATACTTTCTTCAAGTTCCATCTCGACCAACTCGTCTTCAAAGTCCCTGAAATAGTCAAAGTACAGCGTTGATAGGTTATCGAGGTTGGAAATTTTGTTTTCCTTCTTGTAAATATTGAGAAGGAGTTCAGATTCACGGAGATTTTGGTATACGGTATCAAGCTGACTATCAATAAATTTTATGATACTCAATGCACTTTGTTCCCTGTTTTCGAGTTCAAACTTGATATATTCTTCGGCGTGGTTGACCACAAAATCTCTCGCTATACCCGGGTTATTATCCCGCATACTTATCTCGATAGTCTTCGCTGTATTATTAAGAATTTTAATCCCTAATTGACGTACAAATTTGTTTGCAAGGGTCTGGGCTCTATTGATTCTGAAGTAAAATTCTATTTCCCCCTCGGACACTCTTCTGAAGTGATTAGCGTCAATCACGAGAAGTTTATACTTGAAAAACTCATTCTCAGCTAGTTCTCCTATTCGCTGTCTCTTTCCCAGTATGTTTCCCTTATATTCAAGTTCGTAGGTTTTATCGTCTTTGAATCGAACATAGATGGAGTTATCCATAATAGTCGAATCACTGACAGAATACATTTCAATCACGAAAGAAGAAGTTGGATAGCGCTGGTCTGTTAACACTTCTCCTTTTTCGAAATAAGTAATCTCAAGTGGGAGCTTTTCAATGACTCGTGTCACTAAAAGCTTCGAGCGCATCAATTCAATTTCTGCCAACAAGCTATTATCCTCGTAAAACTGATTTACGTTTAATACTCTTTTGGCATTGTCACTATTGCTTAATTGTACGATTGTTTTTGCTTCATAGACTGGAGCTGTGTATCTCAAATACAGGTAGGCTCCTGCCACTGCCAGAGAAACAAAAATGACAACGAGGTAAAGGTTTTTACGAAGGATATGTAGGAAAAGACCAAGTTCAAACTCATTACTGAAGTTTGTCAATCGTTCTTTGTAGCTCTCAAAGCTGCTATTAATCTTCGATATGTCCTCGTTGTACATATCTAGTTGGTATTCAGTAAGGTGATCACCAGTACAGCAGTTGTTAATAAAGTGACGAAAGGTGCAAGATCTCTAACAAGCTCTCTGGCGATAAGTGGGAGTGGTTCTACATAAATAATGTCATTGGCCTGTACTATCATATCGGCCATTGCCAATCCTTCAATGGTAGACAAGTCTATCAAGTACACGTCCCTTTTGCCTGTTTCATCATTTTCACGAAGAAGCTTTATCTGGCTCGCATTTCCACGGTCATCTATTCCACCAGCCATGGCCAATGCTTCCATCAGGGTGGTATTATTGTTAACCAGGGTGATGACTTGTGCCGTTCCACCAGCACCTGGAGAAACAATTACTCGGTTGTTTTGGACCTGAAGCATAACAAACGGCTCATTGTAATATTCCGCGTAGAGCTCTTCCAGTTTATTTTCAGCTTCTCTTAAGGTGTAGCCTTCAAGGAATATCCTTCCTAAGACAGGAAGTTTTACCGTACCATCCTCATCAACTAAATAGACGATTTGGTTGCGGTTGTTCATGAACATTTGGTTGTTCTGCATATTGTTTCCCAGAACTCCATTTCCCAGCCCTTGCTCCACTAGAATATGTCCATTTCCCGTGAAAAAATTGAATGTTAGAATGTTATTCGGAGCGATTAAAACTTCCGTTCGAGCAGAGTCAGGTATTTCATCGTACTCATAGTCTGTTGGAGTTTTGAATAGCAGGTCTTTGTTGATATTACAACTGGCTAGTATTATAGCTGCGGTTAGCGGTAAGAGGAACCTTCTCATGCAGTATTTTTCACAAGAATTTAAGCTTCGAAAGTATTAAAATTATGGCAATAGACGCTCGTATAAGCCTGCAACATCCGCCGCCAATCTGTGGTAATGGAATTTATCCTTTACGAAGGCCCAGCCTCTGGTCCCGAATAGATTTCGTAAGTCATCATCTTTGGCCAATTTTAGCAGATTCTCACAAAATCTAATTTCATCTTTAGGATCACTCAAAAGCGCTGTAACTTCGGGAATTACAACATCTTCAATTCCACCGACTTTGGTGCTTACAATTGCTCGGTTTCCAGCCTGAGCTTCGATCAAGCTTACAGGTGTACCTTCATTTTTTGAAGTTAACGCAATGATATCTGAACCTGCATTGACGTAATCAACATTTTTTACCCAGGAGGTAAAATACACATCAACTTCATCATCTGAATCCCGGCTGAAGGTTAATCCGATTTCTTGACAGTAGTTCTCTAAATGGGATCTGGATTCGCCATCACCTACAATAAAACCTTTAATTCTTTTCCCGACTCGTTCTTTTACCCAAAGTAATGACCTGAGAAATAGTTCATGATTTTTAATTGGAACCAAGCGACCAATTATGGATACGGCTATGTCCTTATCACCGAGGGAGAATTCTTCTCGAAATACCTCTCTTTTTTTCTCGATATCATCTTGAAAGCGGTTTAGATCAAAACCTAGAGGAACTACTTCAATTTTCTCAGCAGGACAAATCCCGTGCTGTTCGGATAATTCCATTTTTTGCTTTTCACTTATGGCAATTATCCTAGTACTGATGGTAGCTAATTTCTTCTCGAGATTCTTGTAGAATTTTGTTTTTGCAGGACTGAAATACGAATGAAAGACATGTCCGTGAAAAGTGTGGACAATTACCGGGACTTTTAGCTGATGCGCTGCCCATCTCCCCAGAGCACCTGGTTTTGATGCATGGGTGTGTACGATGTCGGGTTTAAACTCGCGTATAATTTTTTTGATCTTTCGAAAGGCTGTGACGTCTCGGTAAATGTTTATTTCACGATGCATTTCGGGCAAAATCGTAGGTGTAATTCCGAGGTTTTCGACGATGAACTGCGAACTATCCTCTGTTTCATCCTTCATACCTCCCAAAAGCATGGTCTCATATTCAGAAGGCAAATATTTTGTCAGGTAGGCCGCATTGTAGGTAGGGCCTCCCAAATTGAAACGATTAATAATTCGCAGTACTCTCGGCATGAAATTCCATGGATGAGATGTCGAAGTTACGTTTTTAAGCTGTGGATAGATCCTTGTAAAAACGACGATACCAATGCTGAAAAACCAGCAATGCCCATAATGTGTGCGGTGAATCCCCAGGTGCATTTCCCGTTGCCTTTTTGATTATTGCTTGTGTGGCTCCATAATCGAATAATCCTTGTTCTGTAATGAATGATTTCTCAAAAAGGCTTTCTATCATTCCGCTCAGCGGTCCTTTATACCAATGAGTAAGTGGGGCCTCAAATCCCTTTTTTCTATTTGAAAAAACCTCTGAAGGAAGAACATCGGCAAAAGCTTCACGAAGAAGGAGTTTTCCCGAATTCTTGCTCAGCTTGTGCGAAGAAGGAAGTGAAAAGACATAATCAACTACTCT
>CAZWQX010000017.1:0-40660 GCA_964635965.1 uncultured Cryomorphaceae bacterium | reverse complement strand
TAAAGGTAATTATGATAAGGATATCTCTTGCTGTGTATTTCTTTAACCTGACGATAAACCTTTTCGCGAAGCTCATCGATGTTCTGCTTTTTCAAAGCTGAAATAAACACTACTTCATCAGCCTCAACCTTGGCCATCCAACTTTTTTGAACCTGTTCGAGCGGATCGGTTTCCATGTCAGGATCGACCTCCTGAGGGTCTATCGGTTCAGGGCTGTATGCGTCTAGTTTGTTAAAAACCACTATTGTAGGTTTGTCAACACTTTCAATATCTGCGAGCGTATCCTTTACCGTTTTGTAATGATCTTCAAAATTTGGATGCGAAATATCGACCACATGAATAAGTACATCGGCTTCTCTCACCTCATCTAAGGTACTCTTAAACGATTCTACCAATTGTGTAGGAAGCTTTCGGATAAATCCAACCGTATCTGAAAGTAAAAAGGGCAAATTGCCAAAAACAACCTTTCTTACCGTGGTATCTAGCGTAGCGAATAACTTGTCTTCGGCAAAAACCTCTGATTTACTAAGAAGATTCATCAAGGTAGACTTGCCCGCATTGGTATATCCAACCAGGGCTACACGAACTAAAGCACCACGATTACCCCTTTGCGTCTTCATCTGCTTATCGATCTGAACCAATCGCGACTTGAGTTTGGCAATCTTATCACGAATGATCCGACGGTCAGTCTCAATTTCCTTCTCTCCTGCTCCACCTCGAGTAGCGGTTCCCCCTCTTTGTCTTTCGAGGTGTGTCCACATTCTGGTCAAACGAGGAAGTAAGTACTCGGATCTGGCTAATTCAACTTGAGTCTTGGCCTGTGCCGTTCTTGCTCTGAGCAAAAAGATGTCCAAGATCAGCAAGCTTCGATCGTAAATTTTCTTCTTGAAAAGCTTCTCAATATTCCTCATTTGCGAAGGAGAAAGATCGTCGTCAAAGATGATGACATCTATTTCATGCTCCTCCACATAGTCCATTATTTCTTCTAGTTTTCCTTTCCCTACAAAGGTTCGGGTATCAGGTGTTTCGAGCTTTTGCGTAAACGTCTTGGTGGTCTCGATTCCAGCGGTTCGGGCCAAAAAAGCCAACTCATCCAGATAATCAGCTACCCTCTCGGGAGTCTCATCACGCTTAATTAAACCGATTAGCACGGCCTTCTCAATTCGTGGAGCCGTCGAAATATGCTGGGCCATGAATTATTTGAATGTTAAGGTATACTCAGCAACAGCTTCTATTTCATCCTCGCTCAATATGCCGCGATAAGGCATCATGCTTTTCTTCCCATTGGTGATAAGGACTATACGCTGTTTTAAATCCAATTCAGATTCAGGTAGGATTTTAGCATCGGCGAAACCTTTTCTGCCATCTTCACCATGGCAAATCGCACAATGTCGTTCAAACAGGCTCTTCCCTGAAATTTCATCAACTTCTTTGCGCGGTTGATCGTTGCCACAGGAGTAGGCGATAATTAAAACCAAGGAACCTAAAATGAATAATACCTTTTTCATAAATCACATTCCTGGAAACCAAGGCCTAGCAATACCTGCTTCTCTAAAAGGCCATGGAACATTTGAGATTACGATTATCAGAGCGATTAAGTAAAATACAAACTGTGTTCGATGCTTTTTCGCGGGAAGGGAAATTTTCTTGGTTCGAATCCTTCCTACAGTTACTAAAGTAATAGCAAGGATCATTGCTACTAAATGCTCCAGTGACCAAAATCGGTACACCGCGTTTGACATTTCACCAAGCTGCGAATACCAGCCTTTGGCAAAATAAAGAGCCAAACCGAGCACCAATTGCAAATGGAATGCGATCAAAGTGAAAAGTGACCACTTGTTCTCAGTTTTTGTGTAATCCGTTTTGCGCATCATACCATTAAAGGCCATGACGACGGAAACAACTAATGTCAATAGTGCGACCCAACGCAAAAGATTGTGAAGGTGGGTAATCCCTGTTATCATCTAAGTACTTATTTCGCACAAAAGTAAGAAAAGGCCAATTCCGGCCGAGGTAGCTACTGCACCTCAAAGAATTCAAACAACTCTTCCTTGGTTTCCGGTGAATTCTTCACATCACGAACGATTCTTCCGTGATCCAAAATGATAATTCGTGAACAAACCTCAGCGATATGATGAAGGTCATGACTACTTACAAGAAAAGTCCTGTCTTGTGAGTGCTCTTTGACCAAATTTCGAATTCTGATTTGGGTAGACGGATCCAGGTTGGAAAAAGGTTCATCCCATAAGACCAACTCAGGATTGCCGATTAAGGCACCTATCAATCCTACCTTCTTTCTATTTCCCATTGAAAGCTGCCTGATAAATTTTTTCTTTCCCAGCACTTCACCATTGAATATCGGCTCGAATTGAGAAACAAAAGAAGCCACATCCGTTTTCGAGATATCAAAAAGTCCACCAACAAACTCGAAATACTCATCAGGTGTAAGAAAGTTGATGAGAAAACCATCGTTGAGGTAGGCTGATGTGTACATCTTCCACGACTCGGAAGAACTAACATCGCCATCCTTGGAGAACACTTTTCCTGAGGAGGCTTTGATAAGATCGAGAATTAAACTGAAGAAAGTAGTCTTTCCCGCTCCGTTGTTTCCTACAAGGCCAACGATTTCACCTTTTTCAATTGTTAATTCAGGAATATCCAAGACGAGATTCCCATTGTACGTTTTCTGAAGTTTTTCTACTCGTATCATAGTCTACTCTTTTCTGAATGCAGCAGCAATTTTATAGCGATTGGTATTGAACAATTTGACACAGGAATTAATGACCTGACGATAAAATACAGTCCCTCCTACCCCAACGATAAACAAGGCGAGTAATCCGGCAGTCATTCCACCCACAAGTCGGGGGATGAAATAAATCGCCAGTGGAAGAACCATGATAGGAATTCCTATCAGGTAGTGAGCCGCACCAAAGCCACTGAAGCTAAAGGTATTCCCCTGATCGGGATCGATTCTTAGCGAATTATAGCTCGCCAAAATCATATATGAATAAATACTAATTGAGGTATTGATGAATAACATTGCCGTATTGAACAATACGATATTGGGATCCAAGAACAAATAAGGTAGGGTAAGTAAATAGGTCACCACACAACTGAGGGCAAGAATAAAGTACTTAGCCTTGAAAATGTCATGGATCGTATTTCCCCTGGACATCAATAAATCGAAGTGTAAACTGTTCCATGACAACATCAACTGTCCATGATTTAGGGCGATCATTCCCGTCATTAGCAGTCCGAATATGATGTAATTCACTTCAGGCAACTCCGTCTCGCTGATTCCCATAAAAAGCGGTAAGAATAAGATCACCACAGAGGTCATCAAATATGAACGAGCCCTTTTCGACCTAAGCAAGAGTCTCAATTCTAAATCCATCAATTTTCCGGCCCTACCAAACCTCCCAAAATATCCCAGACTAATATTCTGTAAGTACGAGCTCTCCGATTCCTCTTTTTCAGCGGTGAGGTGTTTCTTGAAATAGCGGAAGAGATAAGTGTAAAGAAATGCGACGATCGCAAAAGGGATAATCCACATCAGGGGAGTAGACATGAACCTGATAGCCGCTGACTCCAAATACGTAAAAAAGGCCGTAACTCCTTTAAATTCAAGGAAAAGAAAGCTAAAAAGTCCAATCAGTAATCCGATTGAAGCAGAATTATTGAAATCTGAAGCCTTTGAAACCCAGTAAGAAACGTAATTCGAGGTGAAAATCAATCCGATGACCAGCACGCAAAATCCCAACGTTTCGATCCCTGACGAATTCGGAATCACCTCTACAAAGAGGAAAGGCAGTGTGAGAAAAATGGGCAAGAAGTTGAAAAACCCAAGCATGGACCGCCTCAGAAGGTAATGTACCATCGAAGATTTTGAAACGGGTAATAGCATGTAAGGCTGGACAACCAAGGTTGGGAACTTTTGTAGAAAGTACCTCGATAGAATGTCAATCGGTAAGTAGTATAATAAGATTGCCCCGGCCATTCCAATGGTATCTCTATCAGGAAAGAATTCGCGTATGAGCTCACCTGCTACCAAACTCATTACCAGGAATGAAACGGCGAAATAAAATCCAAAAAAGGCTAATAAAAGGGTTTGGATAAGGTTCTGAGTCAATGCCGGTGAACGTCGAAACGTGTACCAGGCATGTTTCAGGTAAGGAGGCTTTTTCATAGCCAAAAGATAGAACGCGGATTTCCGATTGGCAAACTTTTGTGACGATCGGAAATATGGCTTGAACTACGCCACGTTTTTGTGGTAAATGGCAATAGTCGAGCTCAATTTCGACCCTTTGTTTTCAGGGTGTGTCTGGAGAATAGGTTCTGCACCAAGAACATTGAGTCTCGCATTAATATTTCTCCAACCATTTCCCTTACTCTGCTCTAGCGTTCTTTTATCGAAGCCGTCACCGTCATCGGAAATTGAGAAGTGCAATGTTTTGTTTGAATCATACGTCAAAACAATATTAACTGAAGTTGCCGTTCCGTATCTGACAATATTCGATACCCATTCTTGAATTACACGATAGATGGCTATTTCAGCGGTTTTCTCCAGTTGCATTTCATCAGGCGCTTCCAGTGTAAAACTAATACTCCCCGCTCGGTTAAGCCTTTCCAAAAGATCTCCTATAGCCGGAACCAGTCCTGCTTTCGTTAATGCAGGAGGCATTATGTTGAAGGCTGTATTCCTAATCTCGGTTAAGATATCACCCAAAAGGTCTCTGGAATTCTGTACCAATTCTAGTGGCTTATCTTCACTTACCTCACGTTTCAAACTTTGGATGTTGAGGCTCAAAGCGGAAACAAGTTGACCAAGTCCATCGTGAAGATCTGCAGCAAATCTTTGCCTTTCCTTTTCTTGTGACTCGAGTACGGCTTTTGTCTGACTCTTCCTTATCTCAATTTCTCGCTCCTTTTCTCGGGCTTCCATTTTCGCCGCTTCAATCTTTCGATAAACGACAAAGCCTACGCCAAGTAAAATGAGGACTGCCACCAATAAGACTATCACCAAGGTATTTCTGGCATTTTGTGCTTCTTGGATGGCCGTTTTTTCACTTAACTCGGCGATTTCCTTGTCCTTCTTTTCCGCTTCGTACTGTTCTTTAAGTTCGTTAATGGTTTTGGCTTTTTCAATATTGTAGAGGCTATCGTTAAAAGTCCTGTTCAAGACCAAAGATTCATAGGCACCTTTGTAGTCACCAAGTTCTAATTGGGCTTTTTGGAGTTGATCATAGGTGTAACGAATCAGATCGGCAAAACCAACCGGTTCAGCCAGTTCTATTGTTCGGGAAAAGTGAGTCGCTGCTGCTCGGTAATTTTGAAACTCCATCTCTATCTCTCCCCGAAACACTTCTACTACAGCTAATCCTTGGATGTCGTTAATATCATTTCTGATTGTCTCAGCAGTGTCAACATAAGCGAGGGCCGACACTCGGTCTTTATCACGAGCTGCAAATTCGGCTAAGTCCAGATAAACATATCCCAACCCCACGCTGTCATTTTCTTGCAACCTGATGCCTAATAGTTTATTACTGAGCTCTCGGGCTTCTTCTATCCTTCCTTCGCGACTTAAGAACGTGCTCCTGTGACCATAATTTGTTCCAAGCTGGGTTAGATTATTGGAGCGTATCGCAGCTTCTTCGGCTTGATCCAACATTTCATAAGCCTTTTCTGTGTCTCCCGTTCGGTTATACAATACAGCCATCTCATTGTAAAGCCACGCTTTTCCGCTGTCGCTTTCGATTTTGATAAATATGCGATCCGCTTCCAAGAACGAAGCATATGCCTCATCGTGTAAACCCCGCAAGTATTTGGCTACTCCATTGCAAGTGTAGGACATCCCCTCAAGGTATTCCCAACCATTGGCTTCGGCAATTCCCTGCGCTTCATCGGTTAAACGTATGCCCTCTTCAAAATCAAGGCTGTATATCTCGTAGAAATTGTCAACTATATACTCCACTTTTTCCCGTCCAACAAGACTGTCGGCAACTTCAATTTGGGCATTAAGCGAAACAAGAAATCCGAGAAAAAAGAGGATGAAAACTACCTTTCTCATGCAATACAAAATTTAGGCTTTAACAGTGCCGCAAAAGATAATGATCTGCAAGAAAAATCTCGGTGAGTTTAGTCCTTAGAGAAATCCAACCACGATCACCGGCCGATTACCAAACCGAAAAATACTCGGGGAGCGCCAGGAATAACATTGAAAATAGCGCGAGGATAACTACGAGTTTCCAAACCCATTTAACCCATACTGCGTAGGAAATCTTCCCAATTGAAAGTACCCCCATAGTCACTCCGCTGGTTGGAATTATTACGTTCAATAGACCATCACCAAACTGAAAGGCAAGAACTGCCGATTGACGAGAAATGCCCAAAATATCAGCCAAAGGGGTCATAATCGGCATGGTGATAGCCGCCTGACCTGATCCAGATGGAACAAAAATATTCAGCGCTCCTTGCACAAAAAACATCATCTGAACGCTTACCGTACGCGGTAATCCATCAACCCCATTGGCCATGGCGTATAGCACGGTATCAATAATCTTTCCTTCTTCGGCAACAACTAAAACCGCCTTGGATATACCAATTATCACAGCCGCGGTTAACATGTCTTTGGCTCCTTCGGTAAAAGCATTTACCGTTTTGGTTGAACCCATTCGAGTCACCGCCGCGGAAATCAATCCAAGAGCGATAAAAAGTCCTGAAATTTCATTGATGTACCAATCCAACCGATTTGAGCCGTACATCAACACTCCAATTGCTAATCCGAATAAAATCAAGACCATTTTTCTTGGAGTATTCAACACTACCGTCTGTTGATGCCCAGAGGCTTTTTCGCTGGTTAAATCATCTTGGCTTAGCTCCTTACCCTTTTCCAGCTTTCGGATGTAAGCCATAACGAATGCAATGGCGATTGCAGTAAAAACGGTCCAAACAAACCATCGATACCCCGCTCCACTCCCAATGGGCAACTCAGCAATTCCCTGAGCTATTCCCAAAGTGAAAGGATTAATGGCCGCCCCCGCAAATCCTGCGGCTGATCCTAAAAAGGGAATTGCCACACCTACGATATTATCGTAGCCCATACTCTTAGCCAAAGGAATGGTTATGAGAATAAAAACCAAGTTTTCTTCCGACATCCCGAACGTACATCCGGCCAAGGAAAAAATCACCATAAGAACGGGTACGACCAAATGTCTTGATGCCGGGTTCTTCTCGGCGTATCGTAAGACTGATCCCAATCCCGCTTCTAGAGCACCCGAGGCGTTTAGGATTGAAAATGCTCCACCGACCAGAATGACGAATGCAATTATATTTCCTGCAGCAATAAACCCCTTGATGGGAGCCAATAAAAGGCTGCCCAGGCCTTGTGGGTTTGAATCAACCTCGGTGAAGGTGCCGGCTACGACAATGGTACGACCATCTTCTACCACACGGGTGTACTCACCTGCAGGAATCACCCATGTTAGCCCGGTGAAGAGAACCAACACCAGGGAAATGATAACCAGTGCATCGGGTGATTTCTTCAGCAAGCCTAGCGGATTTTGGTGAACCGAATCGTCACGGGCTCATCTTCGGTTAATCTGAGAAGATAAAGTCCCTCAGACAATTCATCGGTGAGAATTTTTTCACCTTTACGAAGGGTTCCCTTTAACAGGGTTTGCCCGGTTAAGGTGCTGATCTCATAATCAATCTCGGATGATTCATATCCCTCAACCGACAGCTGGTTAACAGTTGGATTGGGAAAAACAGAAAAAGAAGCTTTCTCAATTTCAGTCGAAGATAACGGGTCACCCATGGCCATGAAGAGCTCTCCTTGATCTACCCACCAATCTTGCCACTCTCCACCATCACCTGTTGCCCAATCATTGAGATCAAAGAAATTCTCTCCCGAGACAGTAGCCTCCACTTTATAAACCTTGACGGCTTCTTCGTCTCTTATCCAAGTGAGAGGAACATCCTGCTCCATAATTTCAGGGCCCTGAGTGTTAGCAGGATTCTCTTGCAAGAAGTAAACGTAATCATCATCGAATGCAGGAAACTCTCCCCAAGCTCGAGCAATGCCGTCGGCATTGATCGTTACCGCGCAGTATTCGTTAGAAGCAATTCCCCGAGGTGATATCTCGTAATTGAATTTAGTCCTCGCCATGAAGCCCATCACCCTACCGTAGCGAATTCTATCAGGGTCGTTAAAGTGTGTTTCGGTAATTACACCCTCTAACCAGGGTGCTTCAATAAAGTCATCATATCCCAAAAGGACGCTGTTATCGAGAGGATCGGCGAGCACCTCTTCTGATGTAACCGTGCCCAGTAAGGCTGGGAAGTAGACTTGAGCCATAACAGCCATTCCTGCGGAGATTCCACCCAAAGCTCCACCTCTAACATTCAATAAATCGTTGATCGCATCCATAACGGGAGTATCCTTCCAAAAGTCGACATACTCTCCCTGATCTCCACCTGCCATCCAAATAGCCTCAGCCTCAGCTAACCTTTGCAAAACATAAGGGTCGGTGGCTGCTTCTTCAGACTGAAATGCAATCGTCTCAACTGAATTCAGGGTAACACCCAGCTCAGAAAACATGTAGTTGTTATAACCCCCGATGCTTCCCTCTCGAATTACCAGAACATCACCTCCGTTGGCTTTTTCTAAAAACCATGTCATCGCCTGGTCGCTTTCGCCTGCTCCTCCCATGAGACAAAGCCCAAAATCAGGTTCTACATCAAAATCTGTATTACTACCAGTTCTCTCACTCAGATAAGTCTGAGCTGACAGGTTCAATGTACCAAAGCATATTGCCAACCCAAGTATTCGTTTCATCATATCTCAATTTAATTGAAATGTATCTCCTTGAAGATACGCGTTTAAGTTCATGTTGCTAAAGCCTATTTTTTCTTTCCTGATCCGATATGAAGAAGGACGTGAGAACAAAATCACCTGTCCTTCCCCTACCACGGTTGCAGCCTCTGGTAATACAACCAAAGCCGTAGATTCCTCTATGCCTGCTCCAAGCGGATAGTCAAGATCTGCCATTACTGACAATATTCTGTTGTACCTGCTGCGCGCCACAAAGTGTTGATCTACTACCACACTGTCGAGCAGTCCCAACCCTTCGGTTATAATCGCATTACCCGTTTCAAGACGTGAATAGGTCGATTCGTATTCCGGTTCCTTTTGTTGATCACCTGTAATCATCACCTTACTCATTAGCGCAGCGCCTGCACTGGTTCCTGCGATGGTGGCGCCTTGTGCATACGCTTGGTGTATGGCATCGATTTGATCTTTTCTCACCTTTCTAATAAATCGGTTCTGATTCCCTCCTGTGATATAAATCAAGTCGGCTCTCGCAATTGAGTCCAAAGGAAATCCGGAAGCTCTCGAAGAATCTAAGTGAATAATGGGGCGATCGGTGAATTCAACCAACTGTGCTCTGATGTAGAAAAAGGAAGTATCAGGCTCAGCGCTTGATTGGGACATTACCAATGCGTATCCCTCTTCCGTCATGGATAGTTTGATCATTTCTTCGATCATCTCCATGGGTCTAGAACCTCCCCCGATTATAAATAGGTTTCCCTTTGCATTCGGTATTTCGGAAGCCGACTCCTCAGCTTTAGGCAATTCAGTACATGCAAAAGCCAAGGCACAAATAAGTATGGTAAATCTCCTCATCATTGATCCCACCAGAATCGGTCTTGCATATTTGGCTGAGGTTGAGGGAAGTTGTTGTTCCTCAACCGCTCACTTTGCGGGTAGTTCAATCGTCGAGGAATTTCTCCGTTCGGATTCAAGGTCGTCGTTCCATTTGGATTCGGCTGCAGTTCGGGGTATCCCGTTCGGCGAAAATCCGTCCAAGGCTCAGGGCCAGTGAAAAGTGCAATATACTTCTGAGTGATGATCGTTTCGAGATCAGACTCAAAATTGCCGCCAAGTGTAGCTTGATTCGTGATGTATTCATCTACCTCTTCTTGGGTGATTTCTCCCTGTGAAAGATCATTCATCGATAATTCAACGGCCTCAGATAATGCATCTTGGGCTCCCTGCTGATCCTGAGTGCGCAGTCGAGCTTCAGCGAGTATAAAAAGCTGTTCCAAGTAGCTCCCCAACCATACAGGTGAATTCGGGCCTGCAAAATAATCGGAAGGACGTCGACGTCCGCCCGTAAATGGAATAATCTCAAACAAATAATCTATTCTCGGGTCGTCCAATTCTTGAACCAACTCCACAAAGTCAGGGTCCGCTTCAGAATAAGGGGTATTTGTAAAATAGCTATTCATTGGATTCACGTCTGTACCCGTTCCCAGATAAGGGTAAATCCAGTCTTGAGAGGAGTTTGCCAATCCATCATTTAAAACGCTGAGGGCTTCGGTAGCTGCATTGGGATTCACCTTTGACGTATGCATGAAATAACGGGCCTTGAGCAAGTTTGCCGCAGCAATCCAGTCCATCAAGTTCCCACCGTACATCAGGTCATCAGCTGAAGGCGAAAAAACACTTTCGCTTTGACCACAATCCGAAATAGCCCGATCTAATATTTCCTGAATTCTGGTGTAAATAAACTCTTGACCATCGTAAGCGGGATTTGGAAAATCTGACCCTTGATTGGCTTGAGTAAAGGGCACATCACCCCAGACGTCGGTAAGCAATCCCAATGCTTGGGCTTGGAGAATTCTGGCCACTCCTGAATAGTGGGGTGACCCTTCCGCATCAGCTCTTTCGATAATGATTTGCAGATTTACCATTGACCCGACATAGATATCACTCCAAGCGCCTCCCACGAATATTTCATCGGGTTGGTAATTCTCTATATTGATTGCTTGGTTCTGAACTCCCTCCATGTGTTGAGAAAAAATATTCGAGTACTCGAATATGTCTCTTCCCTGCACATCAGTCAGCGCCTTTTGAGCAGGAGGTAATAAAGTACTCAACGGCACGTCCGTTGGAACATTAGGGTTTTCGTTGATTTCCTCAAGATCGCAACCGAATGCCATGAGGATAATTGGTATGTAGATTAATTTCTTCATGGTTAGAATGTTACGGTTAGGTTCACCCCGTAGCTTCGCGTATTAGGGTTATTGAAATAGTCTCGTCCGAAAGCGTTGGAAGCACCGCCCAATGATGTCTCAGGATCGATTCCGGAGTAGTTGGTAATCAAGAATAGGTTTCTGGCTGTTAAACTGAATGAGGCTCTGTCTATGCCGATTTTATTGAGAAAGGAGGGAGAGAAATTGTAGGTAAGCGAGATATCTCTCATACGAACCCAATTGACCTCTTCCACAAATTCCTCGGAAATGTTAACCAATCCATATCCTTGGTAGATTTTTTCTTTTCTGACAGCCGTTTCATTTGGGCCATAACCAAGAAATTCTCCTGTATCCTCATCAATAATTTCCACAACACCATCCCAGATAATCTCCTGATCTCGATCTTCCGTGTCAACATGTGTCCCTAGCGAAGTCATTACCGCTCTGGTTCCATTGTAGATGTCACCGCCGACCCGAATATCCAACAGGAAGGTTAGCTCCCAGTTTTTCCAACCAATATTGTTTCGCCAGCCCATGGTGAAATCGGGATTCGGATCTCCAATAATCCCGTTTTCTCCTCTTTCGGGTAAGCCGTCATCACCGACAATGATGTTTCCATTTGGATCTCTTGCCCAACGCGTACCAAATAATACCCCATACTGTTCACCTACAATGACACGGCTCTGAGTACTTGCCAGTCCGTTACTGGGTAAAGAAATATTCTCTAATCCTTCAGCCAATTCAATTACTTCGCTGCGGTTCCTGGTGAAGTTCAATGATGTTGACCACCAAACACTATTGGGTCGATTTAAATTTCTCTCAAACACGTCATAAGTTACCAAGGCCTCAATTCCTTGGTTTTGGATTTCTCCAATGTTGGTAATAAAGGAGGTGTAACCTGTAGAATTGGCGATTGGAACCTCAACAATCTGGTCGGTAGAAGCTGTGAAATAATAGGTGAGATCAAGACGAAGACGGTTATTACGCGTCCTGATATCCGTACCGATTTCGAATGAGTTGGTAAATTCAGGAGTCAGTTCATTGTTTCCGATAACCGAACTTGGGAAATAAGATAATTGACCTTGAGTAGATCCTCCACCAACAAAAAAGTTGCTGGTTAAGTAGGCTGCATATGCGTCGTTACCCGTAACCGCATAACTCGTTCTCAGTTTCATGTATTCAACAAAACCCATCTGGACTAGCTCAGTCAGGACGAATCCAAAACTCGCTGAGGGATAGAAAAAAGAATTGTTGCCCGTTGGCAGCGTACTCGACCAATCTTGTCGCCCTGTAAGAGTGAGGTAATAGGTACGCTTGTAATCAAGAGACAAGTCTCCAAAAAGTCCGATTATTCTTCTTCTATCGAGGAAATCATCTGCCTCGACATTAATGGAGGCAACATTCGACATGTCGTAAAAACCATCAACCACGAAGTCGAATCCATCAACAATGTAAGAACGAGAGTTAAAATCCTGATAGCTGTTTCCGACAATAAGCGTGGCATTGAAGTCTTTACCAAACGAGTGATCCATAGTCATAATCAGGTCATTGGTGAGGTTATTCTGATTAAAGGTCTCGTCGAATATGGCTCCTCCCAAATCGGCAAATTCATTGGATTGAGCATCCCAATAACTCTTTCTCTCTTCCGAGTAGGTGTCTACACCTGTTCGATTCATCACATTCATCCAGTCGAAGGGCTGCCAATTCCATTCAACAAAACCGATGAGGCGATTTAAACGCTCCTCATTCCTATTTCTGTTTACGGACCAATACGGATTGTCATAACTGGCATGGTATGTTCTTTGAGTTCCATTGGGTAAGGCCCAGGCGCTCTCATCGTCAACCGGATCATCCGACCCATTGGTCAAATCATACGAAGGCGGTGTGCGCATAAGTCCCAACATGACTCCTGAAAGGTTACTTCCGCGCTGAGCTCGATCCGCTTTACTGGATATGTAATTGGCACTGGCTTTTACCCGGAGATTTGACCTCAGCTCGTTGTCTGCTGTAAGACGAATACTGGTTCGGTTATACTCGGTAAGTGGAACGACACCGGTCTGTCGCAAATCACCAAGGGAAAGGAAGAATGTAGTTTTCTCATTTCCTCCTCTTAAGCTTAAACTATTGTTCAGCGTAACGCCAGTTTGGAAGAAATCACGAGAATTCTCAAAATTCTCGGCACGGGAGCTTGAAGCAAAGGGGTCTCCTCCAGGCACCAGACGATCCCGATCTATTCCACCCGAAATAGGATCAACCGCGTAGAACATGGTATCAATTCGAGGTCCCCACGAATTGTTTTCGCCAAAGACAAAATCACCATTGAAGCCCTGAGCCCATTCATCTTGTCTCTCTGGAAGCCTGGAAACCACATCAAAGGTGGTGGTTGAGCTAAAGGTCACTTGAGTTCCTCCTTGACGCCCCTGTTTGGTGTTGATTATTACGGCTCCATTTGCAGCTCGCAAGCCGTATAGAGCAGAGGCGGCACCTCCTTTTAGGACCGTCATACTCTCAATATCGTTTGGGTCGATATCAATAGCGCGGTTTGCCTGATCGGTAAAGTTTGAGCCTCGGTAGCTGTTATCGATCGGAATACCGTCTACAACATAAAGCGGCTCATTATTCCCGTTGATCGAAGTGTTACCCCTGATTCGAACCGTAGAGGATGCTCCCGGACTTCCTGAAGTCGAAGTCACTTGAACTCCTGCGACTTTCGCATTGAGGGCATTAACCAAATTGGTTTCTCTCGATTTGACGATCTCATCACTTTCGACCTCCGAAACGCTGTAACCTACTTTTCGTTTGTCTTTTGCGATACCGATAGCGGTTATAACAACCTCATCCAGCAATTCCTTATCTGGATCAAGATTTACGTTTATCTGTGACTGAGACGCTATGGGTACCTCCATAGTTTGGTAACCAATAAAACGGAAAACCAAGGTGTCCTTCTGAAATTCAGAATCAGTTACCGTAAGGGTATATCTTCCTTCGAGATCGGTTGGTGCGCCCTTGGTGGTTCCTTTGATAAATACGGAAACACCTGTGAGCGGCTCTTTCGTCTCAGAGTCCAAGACTCGACCTGAGACATCTGTTTGACCGATGAGTGATAAGCTCATCAAAGTAAAAAGAGTGGACGCTGCTATAGCGTAAAAATGTTTCATGAAAATAAAGTTGAGTTGAAGAATGTTAGGCGATTGAAACTCGAACCTAGCAATCAAAAATCGGCTGAAGGTTGCGGAGAGCAACCGACTTTTTTGGAGCGATTTGTAATACTGACAACTTCATTTAGATCACCTCAATATTAATTTTTTTCGATCGATCCTGCAAGATGAAGCAGTGATTTTCACCTATTTGGAAGCTTCTGACTTTTTTATCCCAACATAATTTCCTTACCTTTCGGTCGATGTATTTCACAGTTTACACTCCATTCAAACCTCTTCACAGGCTAAATCTGCAGCCCATCTTCGACTGTTAGTACATCTTGTTTTCCACGCCCTTTTTAAAGGCATTCTTCATTCCTCTTATTATTAATCAAACTTTCATTCAGATGAAAAAACTTTACGCATTCGCTATTGCGATTTTGGCTGTTTCCACAATGGAAGCGCAATTATTCTTTGACGACTTCGAGGACAACAGCCTTGAAGGATATACGCTGTACAACCTTGACGAATTAACTCCTGATGATCCAGATCTTTCAACAATGGCAGATAGTGCTTGGACCATCCGTTTTATTTCATCTCAAGGTTGGGAATTTGGTAACTCAGCTTTTTCCGTTTCTTGGTACGAAAACGATGAAGGTCCAAGTGATGACTGGTTAATCACCCCTGCTATCCAAATCGGTGAAGGAGCCATTTTAGAATGGGACGCCATGGCGATTACTTCGAGTGGTGATTTCCGTGATCGTTACCAAGTATTCATCAGCAGCAGTCCGGAACTAGAAGATCTGGGGCTTCTGGCGCCGGAATTTACTATGGGCGATACAGGAGAAGTTGACGCTCCGGTTCACCGAATGCTTGATTTGGGAGCACTTGGTTACGCTAACGAAACGATCTATGTTGCCTTTAGAAACAACACCCAAGGATATGACCCCGAACAACCGATTGGTCCTGGTAACGGTGGAAACGAATTAGCCATCGATAACATAGAAGTGAACGACGAATCAACATTAAGTGTCTCCGATAACAGTCCGGTAGATTTCATTAAAGTTCAACCCAATCCTGTTGCAAAAGGAATTCAGATCAATTTGACATTCTCCTTGAAAAACAGTGAGATGGTGCAAATCGAAGTGATGGATATCACCGGGAAAATTCAGAAAATCATCTCCCCACAACAGTTGTCATCAGGTATATCAATGATTCAAATTGATAGAAGTGGATTGTCACAAGGACTTTACATGATCCGTTTGAGAACTGAAATGAATAGTGCCGTAATCAAAGCGGTATTGAACTAAGAACACAAACAATATGGGTGCGGAATACTCCGCACCCTTTTCTTTTATGAGCAACTATTCTCTTGCCATTCACGGAGGTGCAGGAACCATCCTCAAGGCTAAAATGACCCCCGAGAAAGAAAAAGCCTATCATAAGGTATTGACTGAATCGCTTGAGGCGGGTCAAAAAATCTTGAAAAAGGGAGGTTTAGCTATTGATGCTGTCGAATTGGCGGTAGCGGTAATGGAAGATTCGGATTTATTTAATGCAGGAAAAGGATCTGTTTTCACTCATGCTTCCGACCATGAAATGGACGCATCGATAATGGATGGTCGAGATCGAAATGCAGGGGCTGTAGCCGGTATAAGTCGAGTAAAGAATCCCATAAACCTCTGCCGTAAGGTGATGGATGAATGTGAACACGTTTTCCTAATCGGCAAGGGAGCTGAAGAATTTGCCAAGCTACACAAACTTCAATTTGAAGAGAAAGACTACTTCTCGACCAATTTCAGGTACGAGCAGCTACTAAGGATCCGCCACACCCATCAAACTTTGCTCGATCACTCAGACCAAGAAGCTAAAAAGTTCGGGACCGTGGGAGCGGTGGCAAAAGATGAAGAAGGCAATTTGGCAGCGGCAACCTCAACCGGGGGGCTCACCAACAAGCGCTTTATGAGAGTGGGCGATACGTCCATAATCGGATCGGGAACCTATGCTGAAAACGGTGTTTGTGCCGTTTCTTCAACTGGATGGGGCGAATACTACATCAGGGCAGTAGCTGCTTATGACGTCGCCGCAATGATGAAATATGGCAAAATGGACCTCAACACTGCCGCTGACAAGGCAATTCACGATATTATTCCCAAAATGGGAGGTGATGGTGGAATTATCGCGGTAGATTCCTTAGGCAATATCGTTATGCCCTTCAATACAGAAGGCATGTACAGGGGTTCCGTAAAGTCCGATCAAGAAGTAGAAACGGAAATTTACGCCTAGCGCAACATCGCCCGGGTATCCTTATCCTTTGCCCCGAAGTTTCGGTTAAAAGTCAAGTTCACTCCGAAGTGAAGGCGTAAATCCATTTGGTTGGCCGGGAGAATCACGGTTGTTTGATCACTGGGATTGTCAGAATCAGTTATCGTCACCTCTGCTAAGGGAGCCAAGCTCAAATTCTCTACCAAAGCATACACTTGAAATGCTCCGGCGTTCAAAGCCAAACCTCCACCCAAGGCGAAAGGTAAATCATCTCTTTTCGAAACGTGAAGACTCGCCTGAATTGAGTTCCAAAGTTTTTGGTTGTATCCCAAAGAAGCTTGCAAAGGAACCAGACTTTCTCCCAATCCATAAACCACATTGAACCATGCATTTCCAGCATGCTTTTTCGTTTCAAAAACGTTAAAGGAGGTTCCAAATCGTAGGAAACCATTCAAATTCGTTCTTAAAGATTCCTCGGTACGTTCAAAACCATAAACTTCTTCCAGTTCATTTAGTAATGAGTCCATCTCGTTTTCAAACTCCTCAGAAAAATCAGCCCCTTCTTCAAATAGAAATTCGGTTAAGTCAACACCGTCATAAACGAAGCTGGCATCATCAGTTTGATAGTTGGATAAATCATCTTTCCAGCTGATAAACCCAATATCATGAGCCGAAAACTGGAGTTCCAGTCTTTCAATCGGACGATAGGTAGCACCCGCGTCAAAGGCAAAACCTGAATTGGTCTTATTCAGCAAATAATCAGCCACAGTCAGGGAGTCATAAGTCCCATTCGTGAAACCGTAAATCCCTGAAGTATTTACCGCGAAAGAACCACTGGAAGTTAGTTCGTACGTATCAGGATCGGTTCTCAACTGTAGCGAACTCTGTTCAGTTTGAATAACTTCCATTCCGTAGAGATACTTACCCGTAACTCCCACATTAATCTTATCGGTAATTTGGGTATTAAATCCCGCAGCGTACTCACGAAAGTGAATGGCATCTACTGCCAGACCGGAGAAATTCGCGGTATTGTTCTCAAATTGATAATCTCCTACATTACCGTAAACTGCCAAGTTAAAGATGTCGACCGGCAAGTTTATCCTGGATTGGAAACGCTCACCGGCTCGGATGTGCACGTAGTGTTTGCCAAATCGAAAACCGGCATGAAATAATTCAATACCTGTAGAAAAGCCGGTAGTTGCTTCGTCGTCAATCGCAGCCAAAATAGCTTCAGGACTCAAAACATTAGTCCCACTCTCGACGAAATTTACCGGATTGATCCAGTTGTTTCCGTGTTCGACATAGGTATTTCCCAGAGCAGGAATAGCGATATTAAACTTGGCCATTGGCTGGAATGCCGGGTTGGCATAAATCCTTTGGGGCAATAGATCAAACTGTCCCAATTGTCCACTCATTTGAGCTTTACCTGTGAAACAGGCTAGTGCGAAAAGGAGAAATAGTAATCTCTTCATATTACTCTAGTTCAAGGTTGAAACGAGCTTTAGCCGCCAAGTTTACTTCGATGAAGTTCTCGGGGTAAAGCCTAATTGGGTTGTCTCCGTTGCCGGTTGTATTACCGGAAACTCGTATGATCATTCTTGTAGCGTTCTCGAGCGCTTGTATTCTCTCACGAGGAATGGCAACATCTATTCTGGTTTCTGAATCTCCGATTACCCTTCCATAATCAGGTGATCCAACGGGAGCCGAAAGATCGACAGGCGCAGAAGGAATCACTTGGAGGGTTTCTTCGAAAAGGGAATCAATGGGATTCCATAGGCTATCGGTAAATACCAACTGCAGTTCAGTTTCCAGTGGTAATTCATTGCGCACAAAAACTCTTAAATCAAGTTGTTCTAATTCTTGGAAATCATCCACTGATTCAACAACATCTCCCAAATTCATTGCCGTAGTATCAACTAATGAGAAGTCGGCGATTGAACCGAATATGGGCAGTTCTACTTCGAAGTTTACGTCCAGAGAAGAACCGGCAGAGATAAAGTTTGACTCGTCGTTATTTGGGTTTATCTCAAGAGATACATCTCCAACAACATAGTTAGGTTCGAAGGCCATGAAATCGGTGACCGTTGGGGTCATTGTTTCGTTATCAATACGAATCTGGCTGATTCCAACATCGCCTGGAAATTGAGCGGCAGCCACAATAGGAAGCTGTTCAATTTGACTTCCGTCTACCACCAACGTACCTCCTGCATTATTCTCCCCCGTAATCTGATTGATGACAGGTCGTACACCAATCCCATATCCATTGAAGAAATAGAGATTAATTCCGGGGTCTTCCAGACGGATGGTCCCTTCATAATCAGTGTCAAAAATGTTGACATTGGCATCCATCGGATCGAGCTGCAGCGTCCTCGGTGCCACATATCCACCTACCGAGCTCACAGAAAACTGGGTCAATCCAAAGTCAAAAAACAGGTTGTCGGGATATTCGCCTCCATTGTCAGTGATCTGAAATCGGAATGAAACCCGAATAGCATTTGCGTACTCGGCGTCGTTTCGAAGCCTCATCAGAAGGTTTGAAAAATCCTGTTCAACCTGTGCGTTAATGGGAGCTTCCGAATCCGAAAATTCAGCGCTGATTACCTCAGTATCACTAAACGGATCCAAAATGGAAACGGTACCGCTAATAGGCAGCTCACCATCGGATGAGACCGATACAGTAAGAAAACCGTCTTCGAATCGAATAGAGTCCAAACGGTCTTCGTCGAAATCAAGTTCGACCCATTCCACTTGCTCAATGGCAATTGTTCCTAAAATCTCCAAAGCGGATTGTGCAGCGGCATTAATTTCAAATTCATCCGAAAAGGTTTGCTCGTCCAAGTCCAAATAATCATCGGGTGTAATGCTTTCTAATGTATCCTGATAAACCAGGGTAAGAACGCCCTCACCGTCGGTTGTCAAAAGACCGTCTTCATCATATCTCTCGATAACATCTTCGGCAAAAATTGTCGCTTTTGCCACAGGTACTCCAAACTCAGGTGATATAGAACTATCAATATCCGTGACCTCTATTTTGTCCTTAATACAAGACACTAGAAGCACAGGAATTAGTAATGCTAGCGCAAACTTTCTCATGATAATTTGTTTAAGGGTAAACGTGTTTTTCACGGCGAACCGTTCGCTTTCCGTTTCTAGGTTACGCGAAACGGAGCTTAGGGTTTCCTAATTTCGCCGCGCATATATTGATTATGAAGAAATTCTCGCTGCTCCTTGTCGTGCTGTTGACCACGACTTTAGGTACCGCTCAGATAACTTTTCCCGAAAGAGGAATCTCCGATAAAGACAACCAGTATTACCTATTTAAAGGAGGAATTATTCATTCCGAACCCGGGAATTCCTTTGAAGGAGACATCTTGGTTCACAAGGGAAAAATTGTAAAAACAGGAAGTATTTCTCAAACCGAATTACCTGTAAACACCGTAGTTCATGAGATTCAGGGAAAACATGTTTTTCCTTCTTTTCTTGAATTGAATAGTGGATATGGGATGGGTAAACCCAAAAAGAGAGAATACACCGAAGGCCCCGATTATGAGCGGACCAAAAACACAAGTACTTATTGGAACGAAGCTTTTCATCCTGAAGTAAGTGCAGCAGAAACGTTTACACCAGACAAGAAAGAAGCGGAGCGCCTTCAAAAGATGGGATTTGGGGTAATTCTCACTCATCAAAGAGATGGAATAGGAAGAGGAAGCTCGGCTCTGGTAACACTAAATAGTGGTACGGCAAATGAATCAATGCTCCTTACAACAGCGGGAAGGCATTTTTCATTTAGTAAAGGCTCCAGTTCACAGGATTATCCCAACAGTCTGATGGGATGCATGGCTCTCATGCGACAAGCATTGTACGATGCCAAATGGTATGAAACGGCAAAAACTGAAGAAAGGAATATTTCGCTCGAAGCGTTTAATGCACAGCAAGAGCTCCCCCTGTTTTTCGAAACCCGAGAAGCCAACGACCTTTTTCGGTTTGCTCGGATAGCCCAAGAATTCGGTCTGGAGGGGGTTGTGGTTGGCTCCGGAGACTCATATCAGGTTATTGAAAAACTCGACCCTGAAATAAAAGGAATTGTTGCACCACTTAAATTCCCTAAGCCCTTTGATATGGGTGACCCCGAACTGAGTCGGTATGTCTCTCAGACCGACTTAATGCATTGGGAAGGAGCTCCATTTAATCCGGCCATCATCTCACAATCAGAAATTGAGCTTTATCTGTCTGCGAATGGCATTCAAAAAAACACGGAGTTCTTCGATTTCCTTCTCACCGCAGTAAAGAAGGGGTTGGATCCGGCCGCTGCCCAGGCAGCTCTTACCACGAGCCCTGCAGATTTACTCGGTCTGGATGACATTGGTAAAATAGCTCCTGCCTACTTGGCGAATTTTTTCATTGCCGATAAGGATGTTTTTCAAAAGAAGAACCCGAAGATCATCGCTCATATGGTCAGAGGAGAATTGAACCGATTCGAAGAAATCTCTCCAATCGAATTTGCAGGAAAGTATGACCTTAATTTGAATGACCGGTATTTGGAACTAACACTTTCCGGTGAGGGAAAACTGAAAGCCGGGATTCAGGAAATTACCGATTCCGACACCCTCAATTACAAAGGAAAATTCGCTCATCAAGGAAATGAAGTGGTTTTGAGCTTTGCCGACTCATCCAATACGGGTCAGTACAGACTTTCGGCCATGGTGCTGGCCGATAATCGGATTTGGGATGGATTGGGAATTGACCCTGCAGGGAACGAGATTAAGTGGACTGCCATCAAACAAAAAGAGAAGAAAAGAAGCAGCACTCCTCTTGATACACTAGAAACCGATTCGGTACCTGCTCCTCCTAAGATGCTTTTCCCATTGACTGCCTACGGTTTGGATTCATTACCCGAAGCGAAGGCCGTGCTTATCACAAATGCTACCGTTTGGACCTTGGAGGAAAAAGGAATAATCGAGGGAGGATCTGTATTGATAGCAAATGGCAAGATCAAGAGTGTTGGAAGGAGCATAGACCCAGTTTCGCTCGGTATAACTGATTACGAGACCTATGATGGAACAGGGTTGCATATTACGCCTGGAATCATTGACGAGCATAGCCACATTGCCATTACTCGAGGGGTCAACGAAGGCACCCAATCGAGTACGGCAGAGGTTCGAATTGGTGATGCGGTAGCACCATCGGATATCAATATTTACCGCCAACTGGCAGGAGGAGTGACGACGGCACAATTGCTTCACGGTTCGGCCAACCCGATCGGTGGACAATCGGCCATTGTGAAACTCCGCTGGGGTGAAACGATGGATAACATGATCTTCAAAGAGGCACCAGGTTTTATGAAGTTCGCCCTTGGTGAAAATGTGAAGCAATCAAACTGGGGAGATGACTACAACATTCGCTATCCACAGACAAGGATGGGTGTTGAGCAATTTATGTACGACTCTTTTTATCGGGCAAAGTCTTACGGGCAGCTAAAGCGACTCCACGAAGCGGGAAATGAAAAAAAGAAGAAACGGAGGTCTAGAAAATCAGACACGCCTTCCGAACCTTTTCGCACCGATTTAGAACTTGAAGCACTTTTGGAAGTTTTAAACGGGGAGCGCTTTATCACTTGCCACTCCTACGTCCAAAGTGAAATCAACATGCTGATGCACTTAGCGGACAGTATGGGTTTTACGTTAAATACCTTCACGCATATCCTCGAGGGTTACAAAGTAGCAGACAAGATGAAAGCGCACGGAGCCACCGCTTCGACTTTTAGCGATTGGTGGGCCTACAAATACGAGGTGAAAGACGCCATTCCTCACAATGCCTCTCTACTCAACCGAATGGGGGTAGTGACGGGAATCAACTCCGATGATGCCGAAATGGGTCGCCGGCTCAACCAAGAGGCAGCGAAGGGAATAAGATACGGCGGGATGAGTGAAGAAGATGCCCTAAAACTTGTGACCCTGAATCCGGCTAAAATTCTTCATGTTGATGAATACGTTGGAAGTTTAAAAGAAGGGAAACACGCTGATGTAGTTATTTGGACGGATCATCCCCTTTCGGTTTATGCGAAGGTTCTGCGCACCTATGTCGATGGTAAACTCTACTTCGACAGGGAGGAAATGGAAGAGAATCGGCAGAGAGATTTAGCAGAGCGAAACAGGATTGCTGAAGCGATGATGAACGAGGGGAAATCAGGAACCCAATTAAGAAAACCCAAACGAAAAATGGAGCGGTACTATCACTGCGACACCAAAGAATAGCGCATGAAAAAACTATTGATACTGCTCCTGCTTATAGGTTCGGGAATTCAAGCACAGAACGAATACCGCAGTGTTCTGCTCACGGGTGGCAAAGTGTTCACCGCTACGGGTGATGTCTTCGAACCGGGAGCGATCGGAATAAAGGGTGACACCATCCACTTCGTAGGTAAAGCAAGTGATGCCAATACCTCAGAATACCAACGTGTGGAAGAATTGGACGGACGACATGTATATCCGGGAATGATCGCCACGAATACAACTTTGGGTTTAACCGAGATTTTTGCCGTTCGCGCGACGCGTGATTACCGCGAGGTCGGAAACATGAATCCAAACGTTCGCAGTTTGATAGCTTACAATGCGGAAAGTGACATCACCACAACCGTTTTGGAAAATGGGGTGCTTTTCGCCCAGGTCTGCCCAAGGGGTGGAACGATCAGTGGAACCTCATCAGTGGTCAAACTGAAAGGTTGGAACTGGGAAGATGCGGCATACGAAATGGACAATGGCATCCACATGGATTGGCCGCGCATGTTCAAGCGAAAAGGAGAAAGAGGTGATCCCAGAGAATACGAAGCTGACGAGAAGTACCTAGATCGCCTCAATGAGCTGAAAGATTTCTTTGCGGAAGCCAAAGCCTATTCAAATCAAAACTATCCACCCGAAACAGACCTGAGGCTTGAGGCCATGAAAGGTGTTTTTACGGGAGAGAAGCGACTTTATGTTGAAGCGGATTTCATTAAAGAAATCAGAGAGGTGGTCGCCTTTAAGAGAGAGTTGGGCTTACCCGCCGTTACTATCGTGGGAGGTTACGAAGCCCATAAAGCGGCAAGCCTTTTAAAGGAAAACGACATCAGCGTTCTTGTGAGACGAGTGATCAGCTTGCCGAGGTTGGCGGAAGACCCACTAGATGCACCTTTCGAATTGTCGAAGAAACTATCAGACGCTGATGTATTATTTGCTTTTCAGATGGATGGAGATATGGAGCCCATCCAAAACCGAAACCTAGCCTTTGCCGCTGGTGTGGCGATTGCCAATGGATTGGAACCTGAAAAAGCCCTTCAAGGCTTGACCATCAATCCTGCCAAGATCCTCGGTATTGACGATCGAACAGGTTCGCTGGAGGTTGGAAAAGAAGCCAACTTCATCGTTACAAATGGTGATCTCTTTGATATTCGAACGGGAAAAGTCCATCGAATCTACCTCCAAGGTGAACTGATCGATCCCGAAAACAGGCAGAACGACTTGTACAAAAAGTACCTCAGGAAGTACGGTTTGGAATCCGAACCATAAATTATCATAAGACAGATTAAACCCTTTCATTCTTGCGTGGTCAAAAGAGAAAAAACATGAAAAAGACACTTCTCACACTGACCATAATTCTTGGCGCTACCTTGATGGGAAATGCTCAAGAGATTCGACGAGCGGTTAAACCGACTCCCGAAAAAATGACCGAAAGGATGAATACGGATCTGGAACTGAGCGAAGACCAATACGATGCTGTGTTCAATGCCAACAAAGAATTGATCGATAGGATCGACGAAGCGGGAGGGCGTGATGCAGAACGTGAAGTGCTAAGAGAAATTCACGACGACTATTTCGCTTCTTTGGAAGAGACTTTGAACGAAAAACAAATGGCTCAGGTAAAGGAACACCATGAAATGCGGCGAGAAAGAAGAAGAGAACGCGCCATGGAAAAGGAAGGAAAACTATAAACATTTAGGCCGCCACTGAGCGGCCTTTTTAGAACCCCAATTTTTCGCGAACCCTGCCAAGTACATCGCTCGCCACAACTCTGGCTTTCTCGGCTCCTTTGGCTAATTCATCTTCAATGGCTGCAGGGTTGGCCATAAGCTCGTCGTAACGGCTTCGCTCATCGGCAAAACGAGAAACGATCTTTTCGAAAAGAGCCTGCTTGGCGTGTCCATAACCATATCCACCACGGATGTATTTCTCACGCATTTCGGCGATCTCCTCTTGATTGGCAACGGTGCGGTAGATATTAAAGACATTACAGGTATCGGGATCTTTTGGTTCTTCCAACCCCTTCGAATCTGTGAGGATCTTCATCACGTTCTTACGAAGCTTCTTATCGGGCTGGAAAATGTCGATGAAATTCCCGTAACTCTTGCTCATCTTCTGACCGTCAATTCCCGGAATGTACATCGTCTCCTCCTGGACTTTCGACTCAGGGATAACCAAGGTTTCCCCTACTTGGTGATTTAATGCTCCGGCAATGTCACGCGTCATCTCCAGGTGTTGTAACTGGTCTTTTCCTACGGGCACTACGTTGGCATCGTAGAGCAAAATATCGGCAGCCATCAAAACGGGATAAGTGAAAAGACCTGCATTCACATCCGATAAACGGTCACTCTTATCCTTAAAACTGTGGGCATTTGCCAACATCGGAAAAGGGGTGAAACAGTTGAGGTACCAGGTCAACTCGGCAACTTCGGGAATATCGCTTTGACGGTAGAAAGTATTCTTTTCCGTATCCATCCCAAATGCCAACCAAGCCGCAGCCACGGCGTGAACGTTGGTCTTTCTCTCCTCTGCATTCTTCAGCGCCGTGAGCGAATGCATATCTGCGATAAAAAAGAATGCATCGTTTCCACCTTGATTCGAAAGCTCAATAGCAGGAACGATCGCTCCCAAAATATTACCCAAATGTGGAACTCCCGTGCTTTGAATTCCCGTTAAAACTCTTGCCATAATCTGGGCAAATTTAGGTAAATGTTCAAGTGCGTGATAACATCGAAAATTGAACCGATGGAATTGGTAAATTTGCCGCATGAACGTAGACAATGCCCTGATCGATAAATTGGCGAGACTCTCAAAATTGGAGTTCGATGCCGAATCAAAAGAGGCTATCAAAGGAGATCTTACGCGAATGCTTGATTTCGTTGAGCAACTCAACGAGGTAGATACCGAGGGAGTGGAACCACTTGTTTACGTAAACGAAGAAGTGAATAAGCTCCGTGAGGATAAGGTGACGGAGGAACTTGATCAAAAAGAGGCCTTGAAGAATGCCCCTAATCACGACAGTTTCTACTTCAAGGTTCCTAAGGTTGTAGAAAACAAGGACAAATAAAAAGAGGCTCCCTCTCGAAAGCCTCTTCTCAAACACCTAACGTTTTTAGTATCAAGTTTTGATGAAAAATCCTACTGCTACCGGATAGACATCTTGTGTATTGTCATTATCGAATAAAGGAACCAATCCAACTTGTCCGAAAATTGTCAATCTCTTGTAACCAATTCGCAGCATGGCGTCTGCTCCCCAGCGATTGAGTCCCAAATCACCTTTAAGTGAAGCCTTGTTGTCATTGCCTTCAAAAGAGTATTTCTGTTTATACATGTTTCCAAGTCGAACTTTACCCACTACCCCCGCGGAGATATGAAAAGCCTTGTCAGGGTCCAGCGAGGTATTGAATTCAAGCATTAACGGAATACCCACATACTCGGCGCGCAGCTTGTTTTTATTCACGTTCTTCTCTCCCGTTGGAGCGAGTAAAAGGCTGTCGTTATTGAAGACCAACTCGTTGCTTCCCGAGAATTTCCAGTTGTATATCTGAACGGTAAGTCCTGTGGTAATTCCCACGTAATCCTTTATAATTCGTCCCTTCACCTGGGCGAAGTTGAAAGCGATGTATCGCGACCGTCCAATCTGTGGCTCAAGCATTCCGCTCAAGGGATCATTGCTAAGATTGGAACCGTAGTCTTCGTTGAGAATCGTATTCAAACCGAGGTCAACTCCATTCCACCAAGTCAATTGATACTTTGGATCGCTTTCCCAATCATCATCCTCGTCATCATCGATGTCTCTTTCTGACTTGCTCACGATTGTGATGTATGAATTCTTAAGCTCAATTCGGGTTGTATCAGAATAAGTACTGTCGGGATAAACCGTTTGAATTTTTGCTCTGGGTTTTCCATCCTCAATTCCGAGTTCGATTGTCTCTATTCCTTTTTGAGTAGAGTCAGCTTCTTGGGGTTCTTGCGCATACATCCCTACAAAAAGGAAAAAGGCAAGTGCGGTCATTATCGTTTTCATGGTGTTGTTTTTTCGTATTTGAATGTGTGACGGACAGGGTATCTGAAAAGTTACTCGGAATGTTAAAATTTCTTTGGAAGTGAGTGTTTGTAGGGGTCCCAGTCCCGATAGTGATCGGGATCTCCGCGTTCCTTCGAAGGATGCTTGCCCTTCCACCTCCGACCTTTTCGATTCTGCGAATCAAAAAGCCCACCTCCTCCCTTGGAGGAGGACAAAATCTCGTCTTTTTTGGGGATGAACCTGTCCTCCTCCAAAGGAGGAGGTGGACTCGGCATCGAAAGATGTCGAGGACGGAGGTGGAATTGCGGAGCGGTGAATAAGAGGTAGGTCCTAATAACCTGTTCTCGATATATCCGCCTCAGGCGGACACTCGAACTGACAATCATCTATATTTAGGATTTCTCATCGATTGCCCCGGCAATCCTCGGTGATCTTTTATCGCCCTACCAAAACGAAAAGAGAATTTCTCCGTGAACTCTGTGTAAAGAAGAAATCGTCACGACATGACTGAATCGAAATGTCACATTTCTCTTTTCACCAATTTCCAAGTATCTTCACAACAACCTAGAGACGAATCGTTTGAGAACGCTACTCACGCTATTGCTGACTATTTCCTGCTCTGGCCTTTTGACGCAGAGCAATATTACCTACACGGTAGACTCCGAATTTTCTACGGGTGAGACGCTGAGAAGCCAAACTTCGGTTTTTGATATTTACCCATTGGAAGACGGTGGATTCTTTTTAGGTGGTGGGTTTGATATGATTTCAAATAATCCTGATAGTCCATTTATAAAAGGAATTGCAATGATCACCGCTTCGGGGTCACTTCATCCAGATTGGGCGGGAGGACAGACGATTTTTTGCCGGGAGCTTTTCGTTCATAATGAAGGATATATTTTTCCTACAGGAGAAGGCTTATCCAAGAGAACATTTTCAGGACAAACGTGGTCAGTTGTTCATGGGGATAATTGGGGTGACTATTACAAATTTGAACCATGGGGAATAGGTAATAACCCTTACAATGTCCGCTGGACTTGGGATGTTTTTATCCTCGAAGACCAAAGTGTATTGATCGGAGGAGCTATTGCCACAGATACCCTTCAGCTGGGACTTTTTCGGCACTTGATGCGGCTGCTTCCCGATGGAAGCCATGATGCTGATTTTCCGATTATCGAAGCGATGCCACAAGGGCTGAATACGCATATCAGCAAAATAGAACGGGCAAGTGACGGATCGTGGTACGTATCGGGAAGGTTTCAGGGGATCAACGGGCATGTCAGCCCCCACATAGCACACTTGACGGCAGACTTTGAGGTTGATACGGAATTTGTTTCTCCGTTTTATTACGAATCAATTGCGGGAGGATTGCATACGGAAATGAAACTGCTGGATGATCAGGATAGACTCTGGTTTTCAGGATTAAGAGTTCGTTTGGCAGAAGATCCAAGTGACTATTTACATTTAGTAAGGCTGCTTCCTGACGGGACCGTCGATCCCGAATTTCAGACAGGAAGAATTGAATCGGATTATCCGTTTGGTTGGGTGGTTTTTCCATCAATGATCGAGGGAGTATTAGCCCCTGATGATGAAGAGGTTTATTTCCTTCACGGGGTGTTCAGCCATTACAATGATACGGCGCAAGCTTCAATAACGGCGATTAATGATGCTGGATATATTCAAGCGAATTATTTTCAGAATCTTGGCCCTACCATGAATGCCTATGATCCGGATGATGAGGATGACATCGATGCTCCTGCTGTTTATGCAGGTGAAATTCTAGAGGATGGAAGCATCCTTTTTGGAGGGTCTTTCAGCGACTTTATGGGCGAGGAACGCTACAGCATGGTTAAGCTCAACCAAGGAATATTGTCGACTTCTGATCAGGAAAGAGCGGAAGAACGCATTCGGGTTTATCCCAATCCGGCGAAAGAGTCGTTCCAAGTGGTCATGTCGGCACCACCTCGGCTCCGCTCAGTGACCGCGGTTTATGACCGACCAAATTACGTTCAAATCCTCGATCTCTCAGGAAGGGTTTTGAAAAGCTATCCGTGGCGAGGAAACAATGGTGCATATGATATCTCCGCACTGGCTCAAGGAGTTTATTTGGTTCAGCTACTGGGTGAGGATGGAGTTGTTGGGGTGGAGAAGATTGTGGTGCAATGATTTCTTGATTTGAAACTCATTTTCCACCCCTGCCTGCAGCAGGCAGGTCCGCCTCGTGGGTTTGACAACGCATTCGGCACCTCCTCCCTTGGAGGAGGACAAAATCACGTCTTTTTTGGGGATGAACCTGTCCTCCTCCAAGGGAGGAGGTGGATTCCCGTGACAACGGAACGGGAAGACGGAGGTGGGAATGTTGATTTTTGAAGTTTTTTGAATTAGCCAATTATAAAGTATCTTCACAACAACCTAGAGACGAATCGTTTGAGAACGCTACTCACGCTATTGCTGACTATTTCCTGCTCGGGCCTTTTGGCGCAGAGCAACATCACCTACACGGTAGATCCCGACTTTTCCACGGGTGAGACGCTAAGAAGCCAAACTTCAGTATTTGATATTTACCCATTGGAGGACGGAGGATTTTTCTTAGGTGGTGGCTTTGATATGACTTCCACAAATCCTGGTGGACCCTTTGTAAAAGGACTTGCCATGATAACCTCGTCTGGCTCGGCACATCCTGATTGGGGTGGAGGACAAACTGTTTTCTGTCGTGAACTGCATAATCATGAAGGAGGATTTATCTATGCAACAGGAGAGTTTCTTGCTAAGGAGACCTTCAACGGAGAAAGTTGGTATTGGACTTTTGGGGAGAATTGGGGAGATTATTTTTTATTTGGTGAATGGGGTTCTGGTTGGGATAACCCCTACAACGTCCGCTGGACCTGGGATGTTTTTATTTTGGAAGACCAAAGTGTTCTGATTGGCGGAGCCATTGCCACGGATACCCTTCAGCCGGGTCTTTTTCGTCATTTAATGCGCCTGCTTCCCGATGGAAGCCATGACGCTGATTTCCCGATTATCGAAGCCATGCCCCAAGGGCTCAATACCCATATCAGTAAAATTGAGCGGGCAAGCGACGGTTCGTGGTATGTGTCGGGAAGGTTTCAGGGGATCAACGGACATATCAGTCCCCACATAGCACACCTGACACCGGACTTTGAGGTGGATACGGATTTCGTTTCTCCGTTTTACTATGAATCCATTGCCGCGGGTTTACATACAGAGATGAAATTACTCGATAGTCAGGGTAGACTTTGGTTTTCAGGGGATCGTGTGCGCTTAGAAGAAAATCCAAACGACTTTTTGCATTTGGTAAGACTTCTTCCTGACGGTTCTGTAGATCCTGATTTTTTAATAGGGCGAATAGAAGCGAACTATCCCTTTGGATGGTCGGTCCCTCCGACACTGGTATCTAAAATTATTGAACCCGATTTAGAAGATGAGGTGTTCTTCTTGTCAGGAGTATTTAGTCATTATAACGATACAGCACAACCCGCGATTACCGCGATAAATGACTCCGGATACATTCAGGAGAACTATTTCGCGAATCAAGGTAGCACGGTAAATTCCTACGATCCCGACGACCCAACTGATCTTGATGCGCCTGCTATTCGTGCGTTGGAATACCTATCGGATGGTAGCTTAATGGTGGGAGGTTCTTTTAGTGACTTTATGGGTGAAGAGCATTACAGCATGGTTAAGCTCAACCAAGGAATACTTTCGACTGCTGATCGGGAAAATGGAGAACCATCGATTCGGGTTTATCCCAATCCCGCGGATGAATTGTTTCAATTGGTCATTTCGGCTCCACCTCGGCTCCGCTCGGTGACCGCGCTCAACGACCGGCCAAATTCCGTTCAGATCCTCGATCTCTCAGGAAGGGTTTTGGATAGCTTTCCATGGGAAGAAAACAATGGGACCTATGATATCTCTTCATTGGCTCAAGGTGCGTATTTGATTCAGTTGAAAGGTGAGGATGGAGTTTTTGGGGTGGAGAAACTAGTGATTGAATAGCCCTTAATTACACAGAGGTCTCAGAGAAGGTTAATCAAGGTTTTATTAGGCGTGTTAAGGACACGGAGGATCTTAGACGCGATCATTAGAGAATCGAAAAACGAAGTATGTCACTTCGAGTGTCCGCCTTAGGCGGATGTATCGAGAAGTGATTTGAGGAAAACTTCCTAAGTATCCATTCTCGATCCTCTGGACTCTTAAATAAAGTTTAAGGAGTGCGAAATAATACTTCTGATTTCTCCTATGTCCTTTTCCCATAGATGAAAAGGACCAAAAATCATTTGTTTTCCCAAGGCGCCTCTCCAGTCGCTTTTGATAAATTAAGCTCCTTCTCGAGTCACTCGACCAAATTATTCGCTCCCTTGTTGCTACCCTAATACCTCGACACACGCACAAGGTCGTCTGCATAATTTGTTCGAGTTGCGCTGTGGGAAAACGGGTATATTCTTCGGGCATCGAGCCCTCAGAAATTCCATCCCGAGTAGGGCTTGAATAAAGTTCTCATCGATTGCCCTGGCAATCCTCGGTGATCTTTTGTCGCCCAGCAGAAGCAAATCCAAAGCCTCTCCGTGAACTCAGTGACAATAAATCTATTTGGCTTTGGTCCTCGAAATCTTCAGCCCGCGAAAGCGAACGGTGTAGGTGAGGCTTTCGTCTTCCACCTCTTCCTTGGTAACCTCAGCGTCAAGGGCTTCGCCGGCCTTTTGGGTGATTCGCTTGGCTAAACTCATCGCCACTTCGTCGCGTTCTTCATCTGAAAGGGCAAGCTCATCAGCAAGTCTTTCCTCGGCCAATTCGGGAATGGTTAGGAACTGTGGCTCTTTCGTTGCGATTGTTTGCGTTTCCGGAAGCTCAATGTCCAACGGTTTTACCTCGGTCTTCAATCCAGGCTCATCCTTGGAAGCGAATAAAACAGCTTCAGGTTGCTTTTCCAAGCTCTCTAATTCAAGGCGCGTTTCATTCTCCTCGGGTTTGTCAACTTGTTTTGGCGTTGGACTAGCCTGCGCTACCTGAACGGGATCGGGCTCGAAGATTTCCCATTCTTCCAATTCACGTTCTTCCTCCTCTTCGGGAGCTGATTCAACCGCATCGGGAGTTACAGCTTTCGTTGTATCAACATCCTCAGTCGTATCGATGCTTTCCGTTTGCTTCACGCGCTCGGCATATTGTGGCTCACCGGGATCGCTGTCTCCGATCATAAACCAGAGAACCGAAGCTACCCCAAACAAGAGAATGATGGCCGCGGCGCGGAATAACCAAACGGGAACTGCCCGCTTCTTCAACGAAGACTTATCGGGATAAAAAATTCCAAGCGGTGCTTCCAATCGCATTCCATCGGCCAATTCCAAGTCGGCGCTTCCTTTGGCCAGACTAGCGGCATACACCTCCAGCGCTTTGGACTGCTCTTCATTCAATATTCCCTCGGTGCGAGCGATAAGGAAGTATTCATAATTAAATGTACTAATTGGCAACTCAAGTGGAAGTCGATACAGATCAGATCTGTCAGCAGATTCTGAAGTTGGAATGAGCTTGGTCTTTTTCCATGATTCAAACTCGGCTTGTCGCTCCGCACTTTTCAAGAGATCAGCTAGAACTGATTCTTCAACTTGGGATAGGTCTCCTTCGACTGCTTTAAAGTAGAGTTGCTCACGAAGCTTTTCGCTCTTTTCCAGTTCATCCAACTGAGGAGCCTTCAATGAACTCCAATCGCTCGTATTTCCTTCAGGTTTTAAAACGAACGATTCAAACTCATCAAGCTCTTGCTTGAGATCAGGATTGGCCTCGAGAAAAAGCATCAATTCCTTTTGCCCTTCTTCAGAAAGATTGCCCTCCGCGAAATCGAGGAAAAAGGCCTCGTAATTCTCTCTATTTATTTGCTCCTTCATAAAACCGACTCGATACTTCCGATGTAATTCTTTAACGATTTTCTAGCGCGGAAAATGTAAACCTTCACCTGAGATTCCGACATATCGGTAATCTCACCAATCTCCTTGTAGCTGTATCCTTCGTAATCGCGTAAAAGAACCACAGTTCTTTGTCTTTCGGGAAGGGTGTTGAGCGCTTCGTGGAGAATCTCATTCAAATCAGAATAATGCCTGTCGTGCGATAACTTAGTTGCATCCACCTCATCGAAGTTGCCTTTTTTCTTATCTCGTCGCAATTGATCGATCATGGTATGATACCCCGTTGAGAACAGATAACTCTTCGCCTTTTCGGCACTGATTTCGTCTACTTTTAACCACATTTTTGCAAAAGCCTCTTGGACTAAATCCCTCGCCAACTCCGTATCGCGCGTATTTTTCAGCATAAAGCGATACAAGCCATCGGCATGGGCATCCACACATTTGTTGTAATCTTCAACAGTCATAGGCTACTTGGTGGTTTCAAGGGTGTGACGGACAGCCCTCTCGAAAAGTTACACCTCAGTTGAAAGAAACGAAAAAAACCTTTTATCGGATTAAGAATCGAGCTGGAGAACAGCGAGAAATGCCTGTTGTGGAACCTCGACATTTCCTACCTGGCGCATTCGCTTTTTACCCTTCTTCTGCTTTTCCAAGAGTTTTCGCTTCCGGGTAATATCACCTCCGTAACACTTGGCGGTAACATCCTTTCGCAAGGCGCGAACCGTTTCACGGGCGATAACCTTGGTTCCAATCGCCGCTTGTACCGCAATTTCAAATTGCTGTCGGGGGATCAGTTCTTTAAGCTTGGCGCAGATTTTCTTTCCTAAGTCGTAAGCATTATCGCGGTGGATCAATGCTGACAGTGCATCTACTTGGTCACCATTTAAAAGGATATCGAGCTTAACCAGCTTACTCTCTTTGTATCCAATTGGGTGGTAATCGAAAGAAGCGTATCCACGTGAAATGGTTTTGAGCTTGTCGTAAAAATCAAAAACGATCTCACCCAATGGCATTTCAAAAGTGATCTCAACCCGATCGCTGGTTAGATAAACCTGATTCTTCAGAATTCCTCTCTTTTCAATGCAAAGGTTCATTACCTGGCCGATGTAATCGGACTTGGTGATGATCTGCGCTTGGATGTAAGGTTCCTCAACCGAAGCCAAGTTGGCCGGATCGGGTAATTCGCTGGGGTTGTTGACGCTGAAAGTTTCACCAGCTGTGGTCGTTGCAATGTATCCTACGTTTGGTACAGTCGTGATCACGGTCATATCAAACTCCCGCTCCAACCGCTCCTGCACAATCTCCATGTGCAGCATTCCCAAGAATCCACAACGGAAACCAAAACCTAAAGCCGCTGAAGACTCTGGTTCATAAACCAAGGAAGCATCGTTGAGCTGCAATTTCTCTAAAGAGGCACGTAATTCTTCGTAGTCGTCGGTATCAACGGGATAGATCCCAGCGAAGACCATGGGTTTCACATCTTCGAAACCCTTAACCGCTTCTGCGCAAGGGCGCTCCACCAGGGTAATGGTATCCCCTACCTTTACCTCTTTCGCTTGTTTGATACCTGAAATGATATATCCTACATCACCAGCGGAAAGTTCCTTCTTGGGTTGAAGGTCAAGTTTAAGTGTTCCGATTTCGTCAGCGAAATACTTTTTTCCCGTATTGACGAATTTTACTTCATCGCCTTTTTTAATGCTTCCGTTTCGAATTCGGAAATAGGCGATAATTCCGCGGAAAGAGTTGAAAACTGAGTCGAAGATCATTGCTTGGAGCGGTGCTTCCGGATCTCCTTCCGGTGAAGGAACCCTTTCGATAATGGCTTGAAGAATATCTTCAACCCCCAATCCTGTTTTTCCGCTGGCGGGAATCACATCATTGGGGTCGCAGCCAATTAAATCGACGATTTGATCGGTCACTTCCTCGGCCATCGCGCTGTCAAGGTCCATCTTGTTCAAGACAGGAATGATCTCCAAATCGTGCTCGAGGGCCAAATAGAGATTCGAAATAGTCTGGGCTTGAATTCCCTGAGTTGCGTCTACAATCAAAAGCGCCCCTTCACAGGCCGCGATTGATCGCGATACTTCGTAGGAAAAGTCAACGTGGCCAGGAGTGTCAATGAGGTTGAAGATGTATTTTTCACCTTCGTGCTCATGCTCCATTTGTATGGCGTGACTCTTAATGGTAATCCCTCTCTCCCTCTCAAGATCCATATCATCGAGCGTCTGCTCTTGAAGCTCACGATCGGAAATAGTACCCGTATGGTGGAGCAATCGATCCGCCAAGGTGCTCTTTCCGTGATCAATATGAGCGATGATGCAAAAATTTCGGATGTTCTTCATGCGCTAACGAATGGTGTGCAAAAGTACACGTTGCAATTCTGCCGGACAATAGTTAATCCAAGGATTCACTTAACGCTCAAGAAAAAGCTTGTTGAGAATGGCAGATTTCCGGAAAATTGTCTCCTAATGGGCGGTTATAAAGTGCCCCAGCACTTTGAACTTGCTATATTTGCGGTTTGCGACAACGGTGTCGGACATTCACACGTCAGTATAACATGAGAAAACTCCTACTCCTATTATTTTGTGCTTTTGCCGGACAGGCATTTAGCCAAGCTGATTTTGATCAGCGTCTTTTGGCTAAATTCCCTGAAGAAAGGATTAAGCAACTCCAACAAGATCAACCTTCGGTTATTCAGTATTGGACTTACTATCTCGATAACAGCTACTCGATAGTATCAGAAGCAGATGGTAAAGCTCAGCCGACTGATGAAATTGTCAAGATTGCTGACTTGGAGAATTTCAATATTCTAGAGCTGGACGTTCACATGGATAGAAAGCGCAATCTTGCTTACAAGATTAAAGGAACTGATAAGTATTTGGTGATGTTGTCAAACGATGCTTTCTCAAAACGATTCAACGCTCACCGCAAAAATCAATAAGACTAATTGAATTAGGCTGATATGAAATCACCCAAGCTTACAAGATATTTTTCCTTTATCCTTCTTTTTTTCTCGGCTTCTGCCGCATTCGGCCAAGTACCCATTTCGGATGGAGGGATAATTGAGATCGACAATTGTGATATCGTTGTTCAACTCACGGATAGCGATGCAGACGATGGAAACTACTTGCCCAATGAAACTCATGAGATAACCATATGTTTCAATACGGTTTTAGATAATCCTTTGCAATTCACCATTATCCCACCAAACAATGAAGAGGATACAATCAGGGTTTGGGATATCGATGATGAAAGCTCTCTTTTCGTTTATGAAGGGGTTGGTACTGGTGGAAACCAGATTGGAGAATTCAATTCAGAAATTGATCCCGATGGGGTCTTTTTCACGACAAACAACTCTTGTTTGACCTTTGTATTCGTATCAGGATCTTCCAGTACAGGAGAAGGATTCATAGCACAAATTGGCTGCGTAACAGGATTGCAACCATTCAATGCCAACGTAATAATAGATCCTCCTTTTGGACTGAGTGAAGAAGAATTTCCCCAACTTGAAGGAGAAAATGTAATTACCTTCTGTTATAGTGATACTTTAAGTTTTACGGCCGTACCAACATTCCCCCTCTCAGATGCTACGGGAAATGGTTACGAACAATTGGCTGAGGAATGCCTCTACATCTGGGACATGGGTGATGGAACTGTTGAGCAAGGAATTGGTTTAACGGAATTCACATATTCATACGAGCAATTCGGAGGGCACTTTGCTACCTTGACAATTATAGATGTCAATGGACAGGTTGAAGTATATAGTGCTTATCTCCTGTCTGCACCTCGACCCATCTTTTCCAATATTGTGTTTAACGACACCTTGTGCTTGGGTGATTCAACAATCATAACAGGAGGGGTTCTTGGGCTGGATACTGTTGGCGTTTCGCCTAACCAGAGCTTAGTCAATCTGAACTATGATTTTATTGGTACCGATTCCCTTCCTGATGGAAGCGGAGTGAGCTACTCTACTGAAATCGAAATTTTCGGATTTGCGGATGACCCGGTTATTACACAACCTTCAGATTTCATTGAGCTTTGCATGAATATCGAGCACTCCTATCTTGGAGATTTAGATGCAACCTTAATTTGTCCTAACGGAAATTCCGTTCTTCTTTTTGATGGATTCAACGGCCCTGCAGCGGGACAGTATTTGGGAGAACCCATTGACAATGATTTGGGCAATCCCGGAGTAGGGTTTGATTATTGTTTCAATAGTGATGCTACTCAGGGTACATTGATGGACGAATTGCTTGGTATTCCGGTAGCCGGCGGAGAATCAATGCCCGCAGGAACTTATCTACCTGAAGGAAACTTCGATGACTTGGTAGGTTGTCCGTTAAATGGAACATGGACTATTGAAATTACAGATAATCTATTCATTGATGATGGATACATTTTCTCTTGGGGTGTAGAGTTCGATGATCAATTTGAGATTGATACGATTTTCTACGGCCCTTCCCTGACTGAAATATATTGGCTACCAAACGAAGATATCGTCGTTGATAATGACACAAGCATCACGGTACTTCCTTCTCAACCCGGAAATAATGCTTTCACGTTTGTGGCAGAAGACAGCTTTGGATGTATTCACGACACAACCTACTTTGTGTATGTAAGACCTTTCCCAGCCCTTTCAGACGCTATTGCCTGTGATTTAACACATACATTGGCTCCAACGAATTCGCCCGCTGGTGGTGAATATGAAGTTACGACCTTGCCCGCAGATACGGCTCAGTTGAACTTCCTTGATATTTCTCCATTCGGGGTCGCAGATGTTGAAGCAACCAATTACGGTGTCTACACCGTGTTATGGACAGAGAGCAACTGTGGTTATCAAGTAGATGCAAATATTGATTTTCGACCCGACCCGAGAATTGCTCCTTTTGTAGAGGATACCGTATTATGTAGTGGCGCATCGATTGAATTCTTGGCAGGACCTCAGGAACCTAATTCTCAGAATTTCCAACCTGTATGGACATTGGATGGAACCACCTTCAATACGAGTGATTTAGCCGTTACGGTGAGTGAATCCGGTCAGTATATCTTTACGTTGTCGGGAGTTTGTGGCCTTGTGGCCGATACTTCTGATGTATTGGCAATTCAGATCGACTTTGAAGGCGATACCTTGTGTGAACTCGATCCAAGATTTATTTCAGTGGATGTTGAACCCGAGAGTATTGGAGGAGAATGGTCTGCTCCTGAAGGGGGAGGCATTTTCTTTACGCAGCCAAATTCCACCACTACACAGATTATTCCGGATGATTATGGGGATTACCTCATATCATATACCGATGATCGTTGCCCCAATGATGTGGTGACTCGTAATTTTAAATTTATTCGACAACCCGATATTGTCATTCTTCCGGAGCAACCTGAATTCTGTTACGAACTGGATACGCTCCTTCTGACTGCAGTCGTAGAGGGAAGTACAACGGGTGAATTCTTCTGGACCATTGAAAACATAAATGGTGATGCACTGCCTCCACAAATTGATTTTGACCTGAATGAAACGCAATTTTTTCCGGAAGAATCCTTTGAACCAAACCAAACCTATTTGCTCACCGCCCAGACTTTTGACGAATTTGGGGTCTGTCCAATCGTTGGTCAGGACTCGGTAGTATTTACGCCTCTTGCATGCGTATATGCTATCCCCAATGTTATCACACCGAATGGCGATAACCAAAATGACATATGGGTAATTGAAAACATTGAAGACTTCCCGGGCGCTTCACTCAAAATATACAACCGCTGGGGTAACATGGTTTTTGACGAACCCAATTATGACAGGTACCAATTGGTCAATGGGGGATGGGATCCTGATGATCTGAAAGGAGGAGTTTACTTTTTTGAGTTGAAACTTCCTAGCATAGATCGAGTCGAAAATGGAAACCTTACAATATTAACCGAAGGCGGAAGCGAACAATAACAGTATTTTTTGATTTATAGAAGCGAGCCCGATTTATTCGGGCTCGTCTTTTATATTAGCCGACTAAATCTTGAGAGATTGAAAGTTACCGAGCACCTCAAAAAAGCAACAGGCACATTATTTTCTTTTGAAATACTCCCACCTCTGAAGGGTAAGGGAATTGAAGATATTTACCGTGGAATAGATCCTTTGATGGATTTTAATCCTCCGTTCATTAATGTGACCTATCACAGAGAAGAATACATCTACAAAAAGCTCGATAACGATTTGCTCCGAAAAGTTAGTATTCGGAAGCGGCCGGGAACGGTTGGCATTTGTGCAGCTATCATTAACCGGTATGATATCGATGCGGTACCTCATCTGATTTGTGGTGGATTTTCTAAAGAGGAGACTGAAAATGCTCTTATCGATTTGCATTTTCTTGGGGTAGACAATGTTTTGGCCCTTCGCGGAGATCCCATTAAATCTGAGAGCAATTTTGTACCTGATGAAGGTGGCCACAAATATGCGGATGAACTGATTAGACAGATTGCTGATTTGAACAAGGGTAATTATTTGCACGAAGAGAGTCAGAACAAGCAGAAAACCAACTTCTGCATTGGGGCGGCAGGATATCCTGAAAAGCACTATGAATCAATGAGTATTAAAACAGACTTGCAATTCTTGAAACGCAAGGTGGATTCCGGTGCTGAGTATATCACCACGCAGATGTTCTACGACAACGAGAAGTTCTTCGCCTTCGAGAAGAGATGCAGGGACATGGGAATTGAGGTCCCTATCATTCCCGGTTTGAAGCCGATTACTTCGCTCCGACACATTCAATTCTTGCCTAAAACTTTCTTTATTGATTTTCCTGATGAGCTGGCAGATCAGCTAATGGAATGCAAGACAAACGAAGAGGTGAAGAAAGTTGGAATTGCTTGGAGCATTAAGCAAAGTATTGAGTTGGTAGAAAGAGGAGTTCCCTGTTTGCACTACTATACTATGGGGAAATCGACCGCAGTGAAAGAAATTGCGGAAGAAGTTTTTAAGTAGGCAACCCCGAGCGCTTCATCATCTTCTTCACGTACTTTCCAATTATATCAAATTCGATATTGACCTTATCCCCTTCCTTGAGATTCTTGAATCCGGTATGCTCGTAGGTGTATGGTATAATCGCCACAGAGAATGAGTCTGAATTACTGTCTACAACGGTTAGGCTAACGCCATTTATCGTGATCGAACCTTTAGCAACCGTTAAAAAATCTTCACCCACAGGGTGAGAAATATAAAATCTCCAGCTGCCATCTTCATCGACAATTTTCGTCACCGTACCTACCGTATCAACGTGACCCTGAACCACATGTCCGTCAAAGCGACCCGTCATAGGCATACACCTTTCAAGATTTACTTGTCGTCCTATTTCCCAAGATGACAAAGCAGTCTTTTCCAAGGTTTCGGCTATAGCGGTTACAGAATGCCTGTCTTTACCAAGATCTACAACGGTTAAACACACCCCATCGTGAGCAATGCTCTGATCTATTTTTAGATCTTGACTTACATCAGATGAAATGGTGAAGTTTACATTCGTTCCTTCTTCAGACACTGCCTCGATGGTGCCTATGGTTTCAATAATTCCGGTAAACATTAATCAAGTGTATTTCCTCGTTCGCCAAAAATGGTGATGTTTCCTGATAAATCTATTGGTTCCAGACCCGTGAGACGTTTTGTAAAAACCCTGCAAGTGTAAAAGTAAGTTCCATCAGTGACTATTGTCCCTGTTTCTGTATTTTCTCCATTCCAGCGGATTTCAGGATCGGTAGACGTAAATACAATACTACCCCAGCGATTGAAGACAGTAAAATCTATGGAATCAATGGCACGAATTGGAAAAGGGATGAACAGATCATTCCTTCCATCTCCATTTGGGGTAAAGACATTGGGTAGAGAATATTCAGGACAGTCATCAAAACACAAAACATTGCTGAATTCACTTTCGTTCTGAACCAAAGATCCATCAGGCCAAAGTGATAAAGAATCCAAAGCCGTAACGGCGTAACAACCTGAAATAGAATTTTGCACAACCAAATCCA
>CAZWQX010000016.1:7677-41511 GCA_964635965.1 uncultured Cryomorphaceae bacterium | reverse complement strand
GTGATCGCGACAGGATTCGAACCTGTGACCGTCTGCTTAGAAGGCAGATGCTCTATCCAGCTGAGCTACGCGACCTTGTGTCGTGTTGCGAAGCTGCCTGTCCGTCTGAAGTGAAACGGAGGCGGAAGCTACGCGACCTGTTGAGCGGATGCAAAATTAAAACTTCCTATGGATTTGTGAATGCAAAAATCTAAATGTTCGTACAAAACCCTTCGCAATCAGATGAAAATGAACCAAATCACCTTCCAAAACGTAGTATTTACATGCATGACCATGACCTGATCCATCAAACTGACGGAGGTCCGATCTACTTTGAATCAGACTTCAATTCACTAATTGTTGAACCGTTTAACATGGTTTCAGCGGCCATATTCGTGCCTTTAGCGATCTATTGGTTTTACGTGAATGAGAAGCAGGAGAATTCTTCTCTTTTTCTCCGTCTTGCCTCCATCCTCCTTTTTATTGGTGGAGTTGGAGGTACTATCTATCACGGCTTCAGAGTTTCGACCTTCGCCCTATTCCTAGATTGGGCACCAATATTGATTCTCTGTATCGGAGCCGCGGGGTATTTTCTTTTTAAGTCTTTCAAAAAGAAAAGGATTGTGGCTTACGCTTCACTTATGGTAGCTGCTGCCTTATTGCTGAACCTAGCATTCACTCCTGTTAAGCATTATGATAATGTGGCCTACCTGGTATTGAGTATTTATGTACTCGCCCCTACCGTGATAGTACTTTACCGTAGGAATTGGAAGAATCTCTCAGATATCCTGTTATCACTCATATTCTTTTCTATTGCCCTCAGCTGTCGGGTCTTGGATAGAGAAGGTATTCTTTCTATCGGCACGCATTTCCTTTGGCATGTATTTGGAGCGATGTCTACATTCTTCATCTTCAGATTTGTGTTTCATCTCGAATTGGTTCCTAAAAAGCTGATCTCATCCCAAAACTCGGCGGCTTCTTAACTTCTGCTTTTTAATGAAAAATCTCAGATTCGGCATGTCTGAATTTTTCTTGGATTATTTTTAGCTCCTGTGAAAGCCATCATCGGAACTGATCCTGAAGAGGCCGCCTATCATCTGCAGAGAGGTGGACTTGTAGCCATACCAACCGAAACGGTTTATGGATTAGCGGCCAACGCGCTGGATCCCTCAGCCGTAGTCAAAATATTCGAAGCAAAACATCGCCCGGGTTTCGATCCGCTCATTGTACACATCGATCGTTTTGAGCAAATTGCTGAGCTAGCCACACAATTCCCTGCCGAGGCTATGAAGTTGACGGAATACTATTGGCCCGGACCTTTGACTATTATCCTACCAAAGAGACCAATAGTGCCTGATTTAGTTACATCGGGACTGCAAACCGTAGGCATCCGCATGCCGGCTCATCCAATGACTCAAGAGCTTCTTTCTCTTTTGAGGTTTCCCCTGGCCGCTCCGAGTGCAAATCCTTTCGGTTATGTAAGTCCAACCACCGCCGAACACGTGGCGGATCAATTGGGTGATAAGGTTGATTATATTCTCGATGGTGGGCCTTGTCAAGTCGGGGTAGAATCAACCATTATCTCTTTTGCCGACTCGCCACCAAAAGTTCTGCGGCTCGGTGGATTGGAACTATCCCAAATCAGAAAGCTGATCAAGGAATTTGAGGTATCACAGCACAGCAGCGATAACCCTGTGGCCCCCGGGATGTTAAGTGCCCATTACTCACCGAAGAAGAAGGTGATTATTGGGAATCTACCCAAACTCGTTAAAACCTATAGCGATGAGAATATTTGTTATCTCTCATTTCAGGACGAATATGACTTTCCGGGGCAGGTATTAAGTAGAAAAGGTGACCTTCAAGAAGCAGCCCACAACCTCTTCGCTGCGTTGAGAAAACTCGACGAAGAGAAATGTGAAATCATCTTGGCTGAATTGGTACCTGAAAGAGGATTGGGAAGGGCAATCAATGACCGCATCAGAAGAGCGGCGAAAGGTTCAATAAATCGCTAAGATTCCATCAACGGCCTTATACTTCCGAATTTGTATTCCAAACCAATAACAAACCCTTGAGATGCCTCAGGAATATTGATCTCCCGCTGGAACTGGAAGAAAAAACCTAAGCTTTGCTCTTTTGCGAGCAAGTATTCGCATCCTGCGCGATACCTGAAACGATCGACACCCTGATAAGAGGGAATACGTGGATCGCGAAGCAAAATTCGGAGATCAAAGCTGCTGTAATACTCAATTCTTCTGTTGTACTGATAAACAACTTTAAATGTGTTTCGAAAATCCGACGAAGGAGCAAACCCAAATTCATTGTTGTAATTGTTGGTTCTCACCTCCCATTGTCCCCTTGCACGGTAAGCAAAAGTCCACTGCCTCAATTTTGTTCGAAAATCCAAATCCAGCATGGTTCGGTGCCGATGTCCGAATAGCCCTGTTGCTCTTCTATTCAAGATGAATCTGTAATTCCACCCCAATCGGAATGAGCGATTAAACCGATAATCCACCGCGAAATTGGTAAATACCGTACCAATTGAGGAGGCATTGTCTTCCATCCTCACCTCTTGTTGGATGGAAAAACTCAAGTCGTCGAATACCTCGGCCCCATAAGCTACACTACCCCATGCACCAAAATCATCGGCCTCCTGTGCCTCTAATGAAAAAGTCAGGAGGAGAAGAAAAACAATACATGATATTAATGGACTACGCATCGCTGTCCTTACTACCGCGGTAGTAGATCTTTAAAAGCGCGGTATCTCGAAGAAAATCGATTCGCTTAACATAGACTTTGTGAATGTCAAGTCCTGTTCGCATTTTTAAGTCTTCGATCAATTCATCTCTCTTCTCGGGCTTGATTAAATCAACCTTTTCGTACTCAACTGTCTTGATGAATTCTCGCTTCAACAAGACATTTCCCTCAATCAAAAAGGCGACAAAAAGTATCACGGCGTTTATGACTACGATCTCTAGCGCCGTACCTTGATTGATTGATGAAATCAGTCCTATAGTTATGGAGAGAAAGAGATAGGTCATATCTCTGGTTCCAATATCCTCTGTTCTGTAGCGCAGCATGGCAAAAATGGCAAAGAGTCCAAATGCCGCACCGATACTGAATCCTGTATTGGAATTAAGGAGTATGGTGATAATGAATATGATCAAATTGAACATGAAAAACGTGAAGAAGAATTCATGTCTTCCAGTCACTCTGTGATAGATGAACTTCAGCAATATGATCATGCTGAGTAGATCTATGGCAAGTCTTGTGAAGAATACCGCGTCAAACTGTGAAACGGTCCATGCAAAAAACTCTGATGGTTCTTTTTTGGCTACTTCCTGCATCTCAGGAAAGAACTGACCAAAATGGTCGAATGGAACCAAACAGAGAAGGAATAATATGAGATACTTAGATAAGTTCGCTTGAGATATTTTCTTCATTTACAATGGCTTGCAGGTTTCTCAGGGTTGGTTTAAATCTATTGGCTTTCAAATGTTTACGCAATTGGGATAGGGAGAGACAGTATTTACTGACAGATGCTTCTCTTATCTTTTTGGAGCGTAGCTTTTTAACGATCGGAGAAGTAGAAATTCGCTCCTGCTTCACCTCAAAAACAGCCAATTCTCCAAACGATCCTTCTCTTTCATCTGCATTGAAAAGCACTTCAAAATCTATGGAAAACCGTTCGGTTCGATCCTTGCTAATAAAACTGATTCGGCGATAGCTAACGTCTAACACTCGCTGTAGATCTTCGAGATTTTCGACACCATTATCTCGAAGAAAACGCTTTAAATCCTTATTGATAGATTTTGCATTGTAATCCGTCAGTATCCTTTCCTTTAGTGTCTTACCTTTTAAATTCTTGCGCTTAATTTCAAAAAATGAGGTTTGCGTTCCGGGATATTTCCTGAATCGCAGTTTCATCCTTCTTCTTCTTCCGCGATGGTGATCGTGAAAAAACTGAAAGTCTTCCGTATCGAAATAAATTGAATGAATTTCTGAAATATCAGATCCATCAGGAACGATGAGGTCGTAATCTGAATCTAAATCAGCGATGACTTCAGGAATCTCAGATACGTGACACGGGAATTTTCGATCCGAACGCTCCGCAAAACGATCGTCACCGAACTCCCCAAGGCCAAGACGCTCGTAAGGTTTAAGTTGAAGTGATATTCTATTCAAAAGATCATCACTCATACAAGAAGAGTTTTTCGCGAATCAGTGTTTGGTTTTCGTCGTATCTGCTTTCCTTGATTTTTAAACCGCGATCGTCGTACTCAATTCTTTCTTCTTCAATCACCGCCCCTTCTGAGTTAGCCGTGGATATGAGGATCAAATCTCCCAAGCTGTTGTATTCGTAAGTAATTACTTCAAGGATTTGCTCGTTATCGTCAAGAATAGTCTCCTTAACCACTTCTCCTTTTTCGTATTCAAAAAGAATCTTTTCAAAAGAAGGTGGTTGTGCTTCTTTCATGCTCGCTCCATTAACATCTCGATTCGATTCCTCAATCAATTCGTCTTTGTCATAGACTCTTTCTCTTATCAATTTAGGCTGACCACTAGGACCAAAGACCATCTTGAGTACCCAATCTCCTTCTTTGTTGTAGCGTTCAATTTCTTGGATGTATGAAGAAATCATCTCTCCTTCAAAATAGACCTCTACTTTTTCTTTCTTCGTGGTTATGCCATAAGTGCGTATAGTCTTCGCAGACTGAGCAAAAGCAGCCGAAACGAAGACCATAAAAGCTATTATAACAAGAGGTTTTTTCATCTTATTACGACAATATCTTCGGTTACAATATCCTCTTTTCTATCACGAATTTCAACAAAAACGCTCACCGCCTCCAATTCTCCGGCCACGTCACAAGGCTCAGATAAAGCATAAACTTCATATTTGCCCTTTCTCAAATAGGGAAACCAAAAGGTCCCATCGGGACCCGTTCTCACCCTTTCAAAATAGGAAGGATCGTCCCCTGCAATAATGTATACTTCCTCATCGATACCATAAAAAGAATCGAGAAGAACCGTGCAATTACCGTTGAAATCACGAACGAATACCTTTCCCTGAATTGAAGCCCTGCCGCCCTCTCCGGGATTATCTTCACACGAAAAAAAGAAAAGACAAACGACTCCAAAAATGAAAGTAAGACGCTTCATTGAACGAATTTTGGGTGCCAAATATCGAAAAAATCGAATTGGCCTTATCAGCGGATCAACAAGATGGTTCCAGAGGTTCTGGTGATATCACCTGTAACGGCATTTTTGTAGCGTAAAAAATAGCTGTAAAAACCAGGTGGGACGAAATAATTACTTCCCTGAACTGCACCATTCCATCCATCATCAATGTTTGTCGTAGACCAAATCTCCTGGCCCCATCTATTCATAATTGACAGACGAAAATTCTCAGGTGAAACTTCATTTCCGTAAACCTTAAGGATATCATTGAAACCATCACCATTCGGGGTAAAGCTGTTAGGGATGAATACCGCATTGAACCTTTCTTCGAAATGAGCTACAAGTTTGGTAGCCGAGTAGAAAGGATAGCTAATGTTCAATAACTTATCATTTTCTATGGGTGTTCCATACACCACTTCCCAATGGGTAAATTTGTATTTGCCTCGCTCAATAATCTCCATTGGAATATTCTCATCACCCAAGAGCACCTCTTCATATGGGAATGCCTTAAGTAAAGTATCAGGAAGTCTTACCCAACCTGCATTTAAAGGTTTTGTTTCAATTATCAACGGGTAATTGGGTAACTCAACGAAGTTAGCCACCACTACATCCGGTCCCTCAAAATTGAGAGATACCGCTGGCTGAAACTCGTCGGGATCAGGCGTATTGGATAAGAATGTCCAATGAGAGAATTCGTGAAACGGTGCTGTTGGTCTTGCTTCCAATTCGACCAAATTAGCTTCAAGAATTGACTGTGTAGTTGGATATTCGGTCAACACCTCTCCATCAATCCATATCTCTCCCGTTTCTTCGGGGACTACATCAAACGTAACTTGATGGATAATCTCAAAGAATTCAGCGACCAAAATGTTGTTCTCTGTCATTGAGAATACCACACTATCAGACAATACGCTCGGAGCAAGTGAAAGACCCGAATCCCAATTACTAAAACCATATCCGATAATCGGTTCGGCCTCAGCGGTGTACTCAACAGACTCTGCAAGATCAATTGTCACAGGGAACGAGTCATAGGTAGTACCGTTGATCGTTATTGTTCCGGAATTGGCAGGCTCAACGTCCAATGTTAGCTCATAAGAAACATCGGGTACGAAATGTGCTATCAATGTATCGTCTGAAGTGAAGCTAACCACAATCTCCTCACTGAATTCATCTGGAGCGAGAACGTTATTATTTAGCTCCCAGTGGCTAAATATGTATCCGTCATTCTCATCTGCATCAAGAGCTACATCTACGCCACCGAAGAAAATTGTGTTATAGGGATATGTATCAATCTCAATCGAAGGAAGATCAATTCTTCCCCCTTCTGGAGGATCAGCATAAAAAACCACATTGTATGGGCCGTCTAATTCTGGATAACAATCAAGGAATCCATTGTTCAAGATTTCGCAACGCTCCTCAATAAAGTCTCTGATGTTTTGAACATTTCCTTGCCACTCGGTCATTGATCCACCCCATCGGTCAATGTGATCTTGCATTTCAGGTTCTATCAGACCAACGAGGCTGTCCAGATGATTGATCATAAACTCACAAGAGAAATAAGAGGTAGAAAGGTCGGAATAGCGATTGATGTAATCAGCAAAGAACTCTTCGTTTCCAAGAAGTGCATTCCATATAGGGACGTGGCCTTGTCCTCCGGGATCTCCCAGTTGTTCAGGATCACAAGGATCCGCATTTGCGCTTTGATCAGGTATCCCTGTAAAATTCACATAGTGGTCAAAACTGGCATCCATATCCCACAGGATATATCTCCATTTTCTTTTGTCCCCTTCAGGATTTCTTCCTCGCCACCAACCCGTGTTCCAATTGAGCCAATCAGCACTCACAATGTAAGAGTTGAGCAAGAAGTAATCGATCAAACTTCCTGTATTGTAAAGGTCATCAACGTATTCATAATTGGCGGGATCCGTCATATCATTCCCCAAAATGAAGTCTCGCAAATCATCCCAATCATCCGCGGTACCGTATTCTTCCCAAGTGCCACCCCAGGTTTTCAAGAAGTCAACATCACCTGCACCTTGATCGTAGTAGTAATCAGTAAAATCAAGATCATCAACTTTTTCCCTGATTTCATAGACCCCCCAATACTCTCCGTTCATATACATCACACAGGGAGCGTAGGTTCTCTCGTCCATCCGAAGATCGGCCAATTGAGAAAGCGACTGAACGTATGCGTCACGTATGTGCGCCCCTCCGTTTTCAAATGGATAGTTGTCGCTAGCAGCTGCTTTAAGGATCAATCGCTGAAAACCTTCCCTGTCTTTGTTAGAGAAAATTTGATGATTCAGTTCATTTCCGTAACCAAACTCATCCTGGGTAATGTAATCAATACCGCGTTGAGGGTATGCCCACGAATCGTTACCGTGTTCGTTATAATCTCCACCTGATTCTGTCAATAGTTCTCCATCCGCTGAAAAAAGCTCAAAATGACCGATAGGTTCAATTTGACTTCCCCCCAACAAAGTAGGTAACTGGTCACCGGAGACAGAAACGATGTAAATACCATGATCTTCATTTATGAAGTAGGTATTGGTTTGAACAAAACTGGGTGGAACGGCGGGATCAGGATTGAAAGATCTGGCTCGAACAACAGCAGTCTGAGCTATATTGACAGGGCCTGAATAAAGTGCCGAAGTTTCAGTAGGAACCGTACCATCCGTCGTGTACCTGATTTCAGCATTCGGATCAGCCGTTGTCATCTCTACCGCAGTCGCAGCTCCATATCCCCCTGATGCAGTTAGTATTTCAACCGTAGTATATTCCTCATAGGCCGCATTATTCGGTGCTCCCGGAGTGGGAGTGAGAAAAACTCCCCAGTCAGCTGCACCATCAGTGGTTCTTCCACGTGAGTGATTCTGCTGATTAGGAATATATAGCATGTATGAATCGATAATCGTTCCTGATGGATCAGCTAAAACCGCCCCTTCTTGTCTTGCTTGGGTAATTTTGAAACTGGTGTGTAGATTTCCTCCTACATTCTCGTCACGATCTGACGCATAAACCAAAAGATGCTCTCCAGGAGCAATTGAAACCCCTGCGGGAATTTCCCACTTCATTGGTTCCTCATCATCATCGCTTAAAAAATATCCCGTCAGATCGAATGCGACGGCTCCCGTGTTGTACAACTCAAACCAATCTTCGTACTCGCCGTAGTTATCGGCAAATCCTCCGAAATTGGATGCACACACTTCATTAATAACAACTTGGGAATGAGCGGTTTGTAACAAACCCACTAAAAAGGCTACTCCTAAAAACCTCAACTTCATTGATCTTGCTTCAATTGGTTTCAAATTTCTTGCACAAATAAGACGCCCGAGAGTGGCCAAAAGTTGTACGTAATTATTCAATTACTAACTTCTTTGTTTGGTTCCCAACATTTACAATGTAAATCCCGCTGGTCAGACTGCGCAAATCAAGGTACTCCTCGGAACGATTTAAGGTCTTTTCAAATACAACTTGGCCTAGAAGATTTACCACACGGATTGTCGACAATTCAATAGCCGAGCTTCTAATAGTTACAATACCTGCACTTGGATTTGGAAAGAGTTCAAATTTTGTTTCATCGGTAATTTCAGAAGTACTCAACGGATCTCCATTACTTTCTGAATGTGTCGGTAATAAACAATCAATGGGACCTGTGCCGTTCGGATATCTTCCCTCGGTTTCATCGGGCGTGATGACGCCAAATCGAACGTAGTCGATCGTTAATGTGTCTGCGTTAGAGAGCAAGATATCATCTCCATCACCACCCAACTTGAAAAAGGTGTGTAAACCCGGTTCGAATAAACCTTGATCACACCATACGATTAAGTAATCGTTCGGTTGAATCGTGGTGTCGGGAAACTCATAAAGTGTAGGGTCGCCAATTTTGTCGGACAAAAAGTATCCTTCAAGGTTAATTGGAACGTTGCTTCCGTTGTAAAATTCGATCCAGTCGTCGAAGCCACCCCATTGATCTTGAACGGTCGATTCATTGGCCGATTGGTATTCATTAATTACCAATCCCGATTGAACGCTATTGGTATTGATGCTGCTGAAAGTTGGTATCAAGATGTTAAAGGCACCTTGACCATTCGGAAATCTCCCAATGGAAATATTATCAGGAATAGATCCATAGCGCACATAGTCAAGGGAGATGGTATCTTGGTTATACAGGCCTACTTCCTCACCAGAGGCGCTCAACCTGAAAGGGGCATGGAATGGTCCTTGTTCGGGTTGGTCGTCACACCAGACAGTAACCACTTCACCCGCAGGTAGGACGAAATCAGGAAAAACATATTTGGTGCGATTACCGTGGTTGTCCGACAAAAAGATTCCCTCCATATTAATGGGTTCATCCGAACCATTATAAATCTCAATCCAATCATCAAACTCACCGAATTCATCGGATCCGGTGGCGTTATTTGCGGGTAAAACTTCGTTGATCACAAGCTTTCCAAAGAAAGGATCACACTGTGCGCTGGACTGGCTAATTGAAAAAACCAAAACCAACAGCAAACAAGCTCTTAACAATTTCATAACGCGAAAATAGAGAATGCTGAGTAATGATTCCATTTGACAGAAAACAAAAAACCGGCCCTCTTGGAGAGCCGGCTTTGTCAAAACTTAATTCTTGGTGTAGCCAAAAATTAACGAGAGATCATAAATTTCTCCGTAATTACCTCTGTCGCAGTCGTAAGTCTGTATATGTATATTCCGTTAGGTAAGAACGAGCCATCAAATTCGAAACGGTATTCCGATGATGGGTCAGCCAATCCTTGGTAAACATCTGCCACTTTGCGTGCACTCATATCATATACTTCAAGGGTAGCCTCCGTTTGCTCGGCAACCGTGAATGCAACATTCGATGGTCCGACAGTTGGATTTGGAGACGTTGCAATATTCGAGCCGCCCGGAGTAGTGAAGAACGCAAACTCTGAAAACGGTCCAACAACCAAGGGGTTCAATGAACATCCACATCGAACTCTCCATCTGTAATCCGTACCTGAATTAAGGTTATTTGGATTAACGATGAATTGATTCACTTCGTTTGTCAAAATCTGCGGAGATGCCACGGGCGTGCCATCTGCAAGCTGCAATTCAACTTGACATCCACCTGAACCCAGAACTGGATTCCAAGTCAAAAGAGCTCGTCCGAATCCTTGTTTGGTATCCAATCCATCAACCTGTGGATAAGGAGCTTCACACGGTGCTACATCAGGATAAGACAAACCGTCAAAAACTTGGTCGTCGCCTGATGCGTTTGTGGCAACATATGTCTCAGATGATCCATCAGGAGCTCCCAAACGCACATTCAATTCGAAACTCAAATCTCCGTCTGTCGAAAGTTGGGCGATCAATACTCTGTTATCTGAATCGGGGCCCATAGTACCTCCCAGTACAGCCCACGCTCCGTCTGTAATCGTAACTGAAGGTCCATCGTTTACATCATCAAGCTGGGATACAATGGAATTACTTGGAACGAAAGTTACTTCAGGTGGATTACCCGGAACCAGACCATCAAAAAACTGAACGGGAATTCCCGCCTTGCTATTCAAACTTTGAAGCTTGTTGTCGCTGTTGTTAATGGCTCCATTCGTGTCAGAAGATTTCAAAACGGCCCATTGGTTTTCACCACCTGCACCCATTGAAACATAAGAGTCTAGAAGTACGGTACCGTTATCCAAGAAGTTTGAACCCAGATCATTTCCAGAAAGTCCACCGCGATCTTCATTATTGAAGAAAACAGTGGTGGTGTTGATGTTCAGAGGATTCGCTTCCGAGCCAAAAACGGTCTCCAAGGAATACCCCTCAGCCATATCGATAAAAACTCGATAGGTCACGGTGCCCGCTGACAATGATCCTGCATCGGGATCAGCTGCGTCATTTCCGTCAGCTATGTAATATTTCTCTACGATTACGTCTTCCAATCCTTGCGCTAATGCGAAAGTACTCGCCAGAATAGCACACAGACTGAGTAAGAACTTATTTGTTTTCATTTTGATTCTGTTTTGGTTTCAGAATCAGGTGTCGCCAAAATAATCAGCAACACCTGATTGAAAATCCAGTCAATAATTAAATTCCACAGTCAGTACCGAAAGCACTGTTCAATTCGAGGAAGTCAAGAACGTTGATAGTTCCATCCTCGTTGATGTCTTCAGGACAAGCAATAAGAGCGTTATCAGTTTCCAAAAGAGCACCAGTCGTCCATCCGGCAGTCCATGGAGCAGCTCCAGGCTTGAAAGCACCACGGAAAGCAACCGGATCGAAGAAACCATCGTTAGGAGCAGTAAGAGAACTAGCCGCATCTCCTACAGCAGGCACAGCATTGTAAGCGTCGGTTACCGCGTTAGTTGTTGGGTCAATGGTAAATGAGAAATCAATAACAGTCTCATCATCGATATTTCCGGCAGCATCAAAAATTGCTTGAGCGGTAGCATCAGCAGCATTGTTTGCTGTTAGGTTATCAGCAACACCTGCGAAACTGTTGTTTTGAAAGACCAAGTTTCCAGCCAAGTACTCGTCGTAAGCATCTTGAAGTCTGTCTTCCTCTTGAGCAAGGTCAACACCTTGTGGGAAGTTTGCGAAGATAGAGTTAGAGATTTCTCCTTGAGTTCTTTCTTTGGCTAAGATACCTCTGTTTGCACCGCGGCCGATCATAGTAGCGTTGTATACAGTAGGATTAGAAAGTGGTGAGTTATCTGAATCTTGGTCATCACCATCAACTTCGAAGCCTTCGTCTCCTTGAGCGTTCAAGTCACCGAAAGCAGGAAGCATAACTCCGAATACGTACTGGATTCTTCCGGAATACCCTTGATCCCAGTCAATGTAGTCATCATTACAGAAAAGGATTGTAGCATACTTCATGTCACAAGTACCTCCGAAAAATTCGATTCCGTCATCATCGTTTGAAAGAACTTCGATGTACTCAAGAGTAGTTCCGCTTCCAACGGAACCAAGCGTCAAACCGTTGATCTCGTTTCCATCTCCGATGTTTGTTCCTCCGTGACGAAGAGAAACATAACGAAGTACACCTGAGTTGTCAGTATCAACTTCTGCACCCGGAGCAGCACCGTAGTGGTTACGAGAGTCACCTGGAACAAGTCCTTCAATCGTTCCAACTCCATCGGCAACGGCTAAATCACCGTCAGCTAAAAGCAGGTTGTTGGTAGCTCTTCCCAATACAATCAAACTTCCCCACTGTCCTCTGATATCTACAGAGTAAGTTCCATCCAGTGGATCGTTTTCATCAGTGAAAATAATTGGGCAGTGTGCGTTACCATTGGCGAAAATTTGACCACCTCTAGAAACAACAAGAGCATTTGCATCTTCTGCTTCACCGAATTCACCTCTTAGCACAGTTCCGGGCTCGATGAAAAGTTGAGATCCATCGGGTACATAAAGAAGGCCATCAATAGTGTAAACATTATCACAAGTAAGTTCTACAACACCTGTCAATTCATCAGTTGCACCACCTTGGGCTGCAATCGAAGACAAGCTCACAGTAGTACGTTGTGATAATTCAGGACATCCACATTCGGTACCCAAAGAAAGTTGAGCTTCAGCGGAAGTAAAAGCAGCGGTTGCCAACGCAGCAGCTGCTAAAGCTTTCAAAGAAAAATTAGTTTTCATTACTATGAAATTTTATGATTGGAATTTGTCGACCCACAACATTGTGAGCACTGCAAACTTCAGATATTAACCGACCAACAGCCTTAAGCAAAGAATATGGTTTGATTAAAATCATTAACCAAAAAACACCCTTTTGTTAGGCATAAAAAAAGGGGGTGTTAATTCACCCCCTCATTGTTTTTACACTGCGTTAACACGACATTAATCCGTGTTGATTCTCAACTAGTTTTTAAAGACCCGCAAGACAAAATTTTGGTCATCAGATGACACTTCCACCACATAGTAACCACTCTCCGTTTCCGGGAATTGGATCAGCGCTTTGTTGCCTTGCCCTTGAAGTGGAATTAACTTTGCGACTATTACTCTTCCAGATATGTCGTAAATCCGAATAGAAGCATTGGCCAAATTCAACTCAGGAGAAACTTGTTCAATGGTTAAAAAGTCTTCAACCGGATTGGGATAAACAGAAATAAGATGAGATACCGTAGAAATATCCGTAACACTTAAGAACTCGCAGGTACCGTCATCTTCAGTTGCATCGGGATTATAATTCAATGCTTCAGGATCTGTACAACCGAGAACTTCCTCTGCGTTACAAACACCATCACCATCATCATCGATTAACACCAAATCAGTTCCATCACATTCGGTACAATCTGTTTGAGGAATTAAGCATGAACCGTCATCATCAGTAGCAGAAGGATCAAAATTACATGCTTGAGGGTCTTGACAGCCTGCGATTTCATCTGCGTCACAAACACCATCGCCATCTTCATCAATTAATGCGAGTTCTGAACCATTACATTCCGAGCAAGCAGGAACGGGAACTAAGCATGAACCATCGTCATCCGTAGCGGCAGGATCGAAGTTACATGCTTGAGGATCTTGACAGCCTGAAATTTCATCAGCATTACATACTCCATCATTATCGTCATCAATGAGCACCAATTGCGGACCATCACAAGCGGTGCAATTTGCCTCTGGCACTAAGCAGGACCCATCTTCATCGGTAGCGGCAGGATTGAAATTACACGCCGCGGGATCCTGACAACCGGCAATCTCATCGGCATTGCACACACCATCGTTATCATCGTCAATTAATATCAAGTCTTCACCTTGGCATTCTGAACAATTCAATACGGGTTCCAAGCATGAACCGTCATCCGCCGTAGCGGCTGGATCGAAATTACAGGCAGAAGGACTTGTGCAACCGGGAACTCCGGCAAATTGACAAGATCCATCATCTTCCGTGGCATCAGGGTTAAAGTTTATGGCTTCGGGATCCGTACAACCTAAGACTTCTTCAGCGTTGCATACTCCGTCATTATCGTCATCAATCAAAACCAGCAATTCGCCTTCACATTCCGTACATTCAGCTTCGGGTACCAAACAAGAACCGTCGTCATCGGTGGCAGAAGGATTGTAATTGCAAGCAATTGGCGTTGTACAACCGGCAATTTCATCTGCATTGCAGATCCCATCATTATCGTCATCGATTAATACAAGATCCTGCCCATCACATGCACTGCAGTTTTCAACGGGCTCCAAGCATGAACCATCATCATTCGTTGCCGAAGGATTGAAATTACAAGCGGTTGGGCTCGTGCAACCATCGACTACTACAAGCGGGAAATTTAAAGCAGGAAAGAATACCTCATCGCCAACTGGCGTTCCCGAAACGTAATCAATTGGATCTCCTGACCCGTCAACCGTGTTTACACGAATATTCAGGGAAAAAGAAAGATCGCCATTGGTGGTAATCTGGGCAACCAGCACCCTATTTTCAGAGGTTGGGCCTTCCAAACCACCTAGCACTGCCCACGCCCCATTATTCGTTGAAAAAATCGGTCCATCATTTACATTATCAAACACGTCGAAGATGGACACATCATCCGCAATCAACTGTGTAGACGAAACAACACCATCTATTAAACCATCAGCCGTAGTTAATGGAATACCGGCATCGGGATCATCATTTGCGATAAGCCCTGCAGAAATTCCTGCACTTCCCCCATCATTATTTAATCCCCCCACAATCGAACCATCTATGTCTTCAGTTTTTAGAACACCAAAGTGCGATTCAGATGCAGCTCCAATCGTCACCCAAGAATCTAAAGCTACCGTATTGTCGTCCAAACGGTTATCTCCAATCAAATCACCCGATAATTCACCTCTGTCTTCATTATTGAAAAAGAGTGTGGTGGTTTCAATTCTCAACTCATGGTCAGGACTTCCATAAACCGTCTCAAGCTTGTAATTAGGAGCTAGATCGATATAAATCCTGTAAGTTGTAGTTCCCGCGGGTAAAAAGCCTCCGTCCGTATCGGTTGCATCATTCGCATCGGAGATATAATAGGTTTCGACAATAACATCTTCCAGACCTTGGGAAAAGGCGAACTGAAATGAAAGAAATGAAAGAATAAGAAATAGTTGCTTTTTCATGTTGTTCAAGGTTTAGAAGATGGACTATGAGGTGGGTAGATGAGTTCAGGATGGGTAACTTCTTCGTTGACTGGATTATCTGCCACATAGTACTCGGTAATCCCATCAGGAGAGCGCAGCTGGAGATTCAATTTGTACGAAAACTCCCCCGTTGTGGAAATTTGAGCAATGAGTAAGTAATTCTTATCCTTAAAGGGACCGTCCAATCCATTTAGGATCGCCCATGCGCCATTTGTGACATGAACTGAATCCGCTTCAAGGGTATTTCCAAATTCCGAAAAATCGTGACCAAAAAGGATCAAAGAAGGAACTCCTCCTCCCATGTTGCCATCGGCTACTTTAATAGGAATTCCTGCTTCAGGATTTGAAGCCATGAGCATTCCTCGGTCTCCGGGGAAATAGCTTGACTGTACTTTTGTACGCTCCAGTAAAGACCCATCGGTATCGTCAACCTTCATCACACCCAAATCGTACCGGTTTGTCCCACTGAAGGCGATGTATGAATCAATCATCAGCGGGTTTCTTCCCAAGTAGGCGGGCTCGATATCGGCACCTTCAATTTTACCATTTACGGTGTCATTGAAGAAATAAGTAGTGGTTGAGAAATCCAAAGGGTGATCAGGAGATCCAAAAACCGAAAGAAGCTTGTAACCTTCTTTCATATCCACCCAAACTCTGTACGTAACCGTTCCTGATTCCAATCCATGAGATAAGGAATCCATCGCGTCAAATTCATCAGCAACATAGTAGGTTTCAACATGAACCCCTTCCAGTCCTTGGGAATGCGAATTAATTGACAAGAAACCTGTCAAGAAACAGGTTAATACTAAGAATCGGACCGAAAGATTAGCGCTTAACGAATCGCTCGGTTGCGGTTTCACCTTCATTTAATAACTCAATCAAATAAATCCCGTTCGAGAATTCGGATACATCAAGCGTTAGAATGCCCGGTGTGTCCCCTGCAGCCGTTCCTCCTTTAAGGAGTTTGCCATATATATCATAGATACGATACTGGATAAGTCCTGATCGATTAGGGTTGATCGCCACTGTGAGTTGCGAACTGGTAGGATTTGGAAACAAGTCAAAGCCTTCAGATGAGAAACCATTGTTCTCTGTGCTAAACGTCGTTGAGCTAAAAATGAGGTCATCGAGGGTGCAGATTCGGTCATTTTCTATTGACGCCTCCATTTGATCGGCTGTCATGACTGCTACAAAATCCATGTCTTCATGACATGTAGGAACATTACACTGTAAATCTTCTGGAATTCCTATTCGCATATTCAACTCGAAAGAGAATTCTCCGTCGGTAGTAATCTGGGCAATCAATACACGGTTTGATTCCGTAGGCCCGACCACCCCTCCTAAAACCGCCCAAGCTCCATCGGTCAGCTCAAAAGAATCACCAACATTTTCGTCGCCAAACACTGAAGCGTCTACGCCAATAGTGGTGATAGAAGCCGATTCACCAGTACCGGCTGAAATAATGGTTCCATCGATAAGACCATCAGCATCGGTTAAGACGATTCCTATTTCAGGTAAATCATTTACCAGAAGACCTCCGTCGATGCCTTCGCTTCCTCCGTCATTTTCATCACCTGCGACGATATTTCCATCCTCGTCCTCTTCTTTTAGAACTGCCAAATGAGCGTCTGAAGCAGCATTAAGGGTTATATAAGAATCAAGGGCAACGGTGTTATCACCCAATCTATTTGCTGCAATAGCGTCACCCGTTTCTTCTCCACGATCTTCGTTATTGAAAAATACCGTTGTGGTATTCATTGAGAGCGGATTATCTGTTGATCCAAAGACAGACTGTAAAACGTAATCGGGTTTCATGTCTACGTAGACCCTCCAAGTGGTCGACCCCTGCACTAATTCTCCGCCGTCCTCATCGGTCGCATCATTTGCATCCGAGATGTAGTATCGTTCGACTAGTATGGCTTCAATCGCCTCACAATCAGGAGGACTATATTGACCGTTGGATTGAAAAACCAATGCAAATAATGCTAAAAACGCTAAGGGTAGAGATACTCTCATTTTGGGGTGTAAATTGGGTTAAACGCCCCCAAAATTACCCGCGAGGCAAAGCGTGAAGGTTTAGAATCAGTTACCCTTTCTTTATCCTTTTGTTCAACTCACGTTAACTAATATCGATTGAAAACAAGGGTATGTTAAGAGCTAGTTCTTAATGATCAATAGGGACCTTTCAAAGGACTCGGTCAAGAGTCTGATAAGGTAAGTACCACCTTCTAGCTCTGCCAGATTAAGGCGATGCTTATTATCCCCTGGATAGAGATATCGACGTTCCTGAACGATGCATTTCCCTGATAAATCAAAAACGCGAATGGAAGCTTCTTGTGGCTCCAACACATCTATATTCAATGTCATGAAATCTCGAGTTGGATTGGGAAAGGCTTCGAATTCCACATTTTTCAAATCCTCTTCAAGATTTAAAGTCGGACAGATAACAGTCCAATCCAAGCCGTTGCAAGAATCAACTGAAAAGCAGCACAATTCAGGAATATTAAAATTAGCGCTAGGATCAAAGTTGCACGCATTGGGATCGGCACATCCAAAGGCGATCAGTGTTTCACATGAACCATCATCACATGGAGCTGCAGGATCAAATTCCAAATAATCAGGATCCGTACATCCACATTCCGGGGGGAAGGTCAGAAATGGGCTAATAACCTCACCTTCTTGAAGATTTCCTCCATCCGCCACATAATTGACAGGGTCGTCAATGCCCGGAACCAGAAGTTGGACGTTAAACTTAAATGACAGCTCTCCCTGAGTCGTGAATTGAGCAATCAAAACAATATTATCATCGGTTGGTCCTGAAATACCTTGGCTAAACTGTAAGAAAGAACTCTCATTTGACAAGAATGAACTCCCTGTTACCTCATCTCCCAAAAGTGTCTCTAATTCATCAACTCCTGTTACAAAAAACTGAGGCAACTCTTCAGCTTGAGGCCAAGGAACTAATCCATCCGACTCAGTAAGCGGTTGCCCCATCTCAGGTGTGAAATTGACCAACAATCCACCTTCTATTCCTGCGCTACCACCATCATTGTTCTCACCACCTACAATTGAACCGTCGGTATCATTGGCCTTCGGGATTCCAAAATGCTCATCAGAAGCAGCTCCAAAGGTGATCCAAGAATCGAGGGCCACCGTATTTTCATCTAGTCTATTGTCGCCAATATCATAGCCATAAGCTTCACCTCTATCGATATTGTTCCAGAAATTCTCGGTACTTGAAATCTCCCACGGATGGTTTTCGTTTCCAAAGATCTGAGTAATCCGAACTCCTTCTTGAAGGTCCAGATAAACTCTGTAGGTAACGCTTCCTTCAGGGAGAGTTCCACCATCTTCGTCGGTCGCATCGTTAGCATCTGAAACGTAATAGGTTTCTACAATAAGATTTTCAATGGCATTTTGTGCCCTACCTTGATTATTTAGGAAAATCACAGCTATCCAAACAAAGGCTATAGCAGAAAAGACTTTATTCATGTGATTAATTATATGTTGTAGGTCAAATTAAATTGGAAGGTTGTCCCTGGTCTGAACGTATCGAAATCAAGGATATAACCTGCATCGAAATCATAAGCCCGACGTATGGGATTATTGATTAAATCGCGCACTTTAATACCCGCAATGAAATGCTTTCCAATTCGCTTATTGATGTTGAAATCAATAATATTTCTGGGAATTTCAAAGATATTCGGCGCAGCTTCACCAGCTCCGGCAACCACCGCCAATTTAGGTCCTTGGACGTTGTACGAAGCCGAGGCTATCAATCCTATATCTTGGAAGTCATAGGTAAGCATGGCATTTATAATGTACGGGGCTTGCCCAAACATTGGCCTCGTTTCTTTAACGGGAACGGTTACGGTTGTTTCGGATTGAATCAAAGAAATATTCCCTCTAAACTCCAATTTGGAAGTAAGCGCAATTTTCGCCTCAAGCTCTAAACCTGCTGCATAAGAATCCTCAACATTTTGCCATGAAAAGTTATCTCCTCCCGGAGTTTTTATCAATTCGATATGATCGGTGAAGTCCTTATAAAAAACCGTTGCAGAGAAGAGATTACCAGAAGGTGTATACATTTCCCAACGAACATCAAAATTGCTGACGGAAGTAATATTTAAATCTTGATTTCCCGTTACCCTCCCTCTCAATTCAAAATCGAGAAGGGACATATTGGAAATTTCCCTGAAGCTTGGTCGGGCAATAGATCTAAAAATACCGACCCTCAAATTCATTGGAGCGTCCCTGTCATCTACCAATTTGTAAATGAGGTTTACGCTTGGCAGGAAATCCGTTTGTTCGATTGAAGAGGGATTAACTCGAACCCCACCTTGTAGTCTTCTTTGATCAGAATCTACCGGAAGATCGCGGTTGTAGTAATCCAAAATATCCTGATAGATATCGGTGTATTCAACTCTTAATCCTCCTACTACTCTGAGTTTAGTAAATAGTTGATAATCAATTTTTGCGAATCCACTTATTATTTCTCTGAACCCAATGTCACTATCAAGTTCAGTACCTCCTGAAGTGTAAAAAAGATCGAATCGAGCAATGCTATCGGGAATGAAGAAACGCTCATCGGTGATAACCTCTGTTGGATGAACATCAAGTGGCGTTCCAACTTCAACACCTTGAAGGGTGTATATCACTTGTTCGTTTTGTCTATCATTTTTATGGTATCCTCCTCCAAAGGTCAGTTTCGACCTTCTACCCTCATCTCCGAGTGGCATTTCGACCGTAAGACGAGAATCAAACATATCGTCTTCCATGAAACGGTAACGTCTATCAGGTCTGAAGGTGCTTCTGAAAAGAAATTGATCCTGTTCCTGAATGTATTGGGTGTCTTTAAAGTCCAGTACATTTCTTTGGCCATCCGTGTAGGATGCATCAACCAAAATTTTAATTCCAGAAGAAGGTAGAAAGTGCTCTGAGCTATACTGATAAATAAATTGCTGACGCTCTTCATAGAACTGGTCATCTCCAAATACGGTCTGCCCACCAGGAGAATTGGCGTCTCTTCCTTCATACCTCCTGACAAAGTTTTGGCCGAGCAAATTGGGCATAAAGAGCACGGAAACACTGTTGTTTTGGTTCAGCTTATATGAGAGTTTTGCCAAGGCACTCAGACCATGTGCTTCTCGACTGATCTCCTGATCGAATGTGGAGACTACAGGAATGTCTTCACCATTTTCGGCTGGAAAATCCGGCGGTTGAGTCGTTCTGTTCAAAGTCGACTCAGGATCGTAATTATACGTCGAGTTGTATCTGAAACCACCAATGAATCCAAGCGTTTTTCCGAATAATTTAGTTTGGTCTCCGATGCTAAAACTTTGGCTAACGTTTACCGGTGCCCTCTTGGTTGTGGCAAACCAGTTGTTATTGAAGGAAGTCCCAATCTCCTCCAATTCACTATTGAATTCGGGAAAGAAGTAATAATCGGGAAAATCAAGTTCATATGTTTTGATCGCGTCTGCAATCGCAGGATCATTGCCAAACTGAGCGGCTCCCAGGTAATTTAATTCGATCAAACTAAGTTGATGCAAAGAACCATTGGTCGGGAATGGAGTGTCTTCTGTCACTCCCAGACTTGCATAATATTCATCCAATCCTAAAAAAGAAAACTGTTGATATAGGTCCGGATTAATCACACGTGGAAATTCGCTCTGCACGGTTGGCACCCCATTTGGAATGTCCCTGAAGCCATTGTCAAACCCCAACCAGTCGGTGCTACTCCCCTCTGAAGTCACGATTTGTTTGCCTGTAGTTTGGGTGTTATAGCCTATGGATGTTTTGGCCGAGAGCGTGAATTTATCAGGATAGTCTTTTGTTTCCACTGAAATGTAGGCTCCTGACCAATCACCTGGTAAGGCAGGATCGGCTGTTTTAGTAATAACCAAGTTATCGATCAGTCCTGTAGGAAATATATCAAGCCGAAGGTTATTTGTAAACGGATCCAGGGTTGGAATTCTGTTTCCATTTATTGTGGTTAAAATATATCGATCAGCAAGACCTCTAACGGTAACAAATCCGCGAACAGTAGAAACTCCTGTAACCCTTTTAACGGCCGACCGAACATCACTGTCTCCAATTTTTTTGATCGTCTCAGAGGATATGTAGTCAATACTTGATGCTGCATTCCTTTTGACTTTTTCCATATAAAAGTCTCCACCTCTATTTGCCCTTGCTTGAATGACAACTTCTCCGATTTCGAAATTCTCCTGGACCAGGTCAAAATTGAAGATGAGTACCTCTCCTCCTTTTGGGTTAACCACAGCTTCTTGAGACTGAAAACCTATAAATGATACAAGCAGTGTAACGGGTTCTTCACTAGGAATTGCAATTGAATAATTACCATCAAAGTCAGTGATGACTCCAATAGCAGGGTCATTCTTAAATACTACGGTTGCGCCGATAACCGTCTCTCCCAAATCGTCGGTTACTTTTCCTCTGACAGTTCCTTGAGAGAAAACACTCAAGCCGATCAGGAAAAAAAATCCAAGGAGGTAGAATTTTTTCACAGGTCAGGAATTAAGGGATGGCGAAGGTAATTTGACTACAAGCTGAGCCCGTTAAGCGAAGATGAGGAATTGGTTAATCCAATTAACACTGAGATAACAGGGTATTAAGATGAATGGGATTCAGAGTCGTTGAGCCATGTCATAAATCACATTAGTCTTTCTGAAAATCAATGTTTTAATAATCCTGTCCCGTCTTTGTCCCCCTACCATTTTTGGAGTTGAGGTAATCACCAAAATACATTTGGCCGAGCTCAAAAATGAGCCGAAAACTAAAATCTTACCAAATGAAAAATCTTCTTACTTCACTCCTGGCTGTGCTTCTTATCAGCTTCAACCTTAAGGCTCAATTTGCCAACCAAGAGAAACCCTATACCCTAAATTTTGGTGCGGGATTATTCACTCCGTTCCTTAGTGAAGAAGGAGTGGTTTATGAAAATGCGGAATTTGCTCCCGAAACATCCAGTGGTTTTGCCTACTTCACTTCATTCGATTACGCCCTCAGCAGCACTTTGGCTATCGGAGTTGGCTTTAACGGAAATTACAGCACGGCAAATTTCGTCCGAAATGCTACGGTGAATGATGTATTTATTGATGGGTACCTGGAAGCAGGAGCTGTTTCCAATTCGCATCTTCTTTTAAATCTTACCTACACCGCAGAGGGTGAAGGACTGAAGCCTTACGCTCGATTAGGAGTAGGATACTTCATTTATCAAGCTGAATTGGGAGACATTCCTCTGGAAATCACGGGAGGGGTCGAAGAGGAAAGATTTCCGGATTTCAAATACGACGGATTTGGTGTATTGCCCGAAGCAGGTTTACGATACAATAATTTAACGCTTACGGTGGCTTACTCTATGCCTTTTGATGATCTAACCGGAGAAACCGTTCCAGGGGATTTTGTCTCTCCCGGCTCGGTGACTTCGAATGGGTTACAGGTTAATGTATCATATCGGATTGGGTTGTTTGGGGGGAACTAGTATTGCATGTGGATAATCTCTCTTTGCCTCGGGGAGGGATTATCCGTTCTAAATGTTGCTAAAACGTCTCATTCACAAACGCTAGATCTTGATTTAAGAAACAAATAAGCTGAACGGATCATCTCATTATTCTCGCCCTTGATGGATCTATCAAATCTTCAGGAATTCTTTCCCTAAAGGTGAATATTATTCCAGGCTTGGGGAAAATGTGCTGCGTAGGTCCGACTTTATATTCATTCTTCGGACCTGGAAAAATTTCGATGCTTTCACTGTGATAGCGGCCTTCATAGCGTAATGATCTGATTTTGCACCCACCTCCAGAGCTAATGTTGCCAATAAATTCAATTTTTAGATTTTCTCCATCCACATAATACTTTCCCCACTGAAATCCAGAATAATTGCGATAGATATAAGAATCAGATTTTTCATTGAGTTTTTTGAAGAAGTCGTCATTACTACCAGGAACCAGAAGAATATATCCATTATTGAAAATCGCCAAGCTATATTCTGACTCTATTTTTTCCCCATTGTGCTCAAATCGACGCATACCTTCATAAAGGCTTGAAATCGCAACAAACTCTCCTTTTTCTTGGTCTATCGTCTCCCGCGAGATCAAATTAATACATGGGTAGCACGATTGAAATACGACTAAAAGCAGTAAAAATGAACCGAAAAGGTGAAATCTTTTTAGGTCAAAAAGCATTATCCTCCTGAGGGTTTCTGTGATCCCTGTATTTCAAAGAAACAGGAAAGCGGGATTTAACCCAAAGAAATATTCTGTTTTGTTATGCCTCCTCGTACCTCGGAGGCATGATCCATCGGGGGGAGACGACAACAGAAAAATGCGGATCGTGCTTCGCCGATCCAGCGTTTTTCGTTTCAAACAGAACATGAAAGCAAGCTTTCGTTCTGTTTGAAACGAAAAAAGCCAGCTTTCGCTGGCATTTTTCTGTTGTCGGGGTGGCAGGATTCGAACCTGCGACCTCCTGCTCCCAAAGCAGGCGCGATGACCGGGCTACGCTACACCCCGATTGGAACAAATGGTTCCGTTTTGGGAGCGCAAATATAGAAAACTTTTTACCCGTTTCAAGCAAAATTGTTACGCTAGAAAAGAGAAATTCTTTTCAAACTATCGGAAAAGGAGAATCACTCCAACACCCAGAATCCAACGTTGTATACCGAGTTGCTTCTATGGGTTATTAATGAATCCTCAGGAAGGGCAGTAAATCGGATTCTACCTTCTTCAATTCCTTTTTCATTGACCAAATAATCCGATATAGCCGTGGAACGCTTAAATCCAACTCGGTCAACTTTTGATTCAGCGTGCTCCTCTCCTACCATCAACATACACCTTCGCTGAATGGGTAAATCTTTGTCTTGTTCCAGAATATGGCCATCGACGAAGTCGCTGAAAAGTGAATCCTTCACCTCAAAAGCGTTGATCTCATCCATCATTTCGGGAGTTACTTCATCAATCTCGGGAACTTCATCGTCAAACAAGTAACGGTACTTGGCCTCGGCAATGGCGTAGCGTTCAATCGCTTCGTATTTCTTGGTAATTCGTTTGAATTCCAAGTTCAAGTCTTCCTTATTTCCGAGAATCTTTGCCAGATCATTCAGCTGCTTCTCGTTCCCCTTGTCGAGCCGCATTTGAAGGTGACCGAAATTGATTTTGTTCAATTCCTCTTCCTTCATCCCGAAGGTTTTAGCCAATAACCGAAAAGGAGCAGTCACCGCTTTCAACAAAATATTCTTCACCGTATTCCAAATGACCTTGCTCAATTTGTACTCGGGGTCTTTTAAATCTCCTTCAATCGGAACATCGAGTTCTATGTTTCCGTCCAAATCCTTTAGCAGACTAACCGCCAGCTTTACGGGGAGATTGTAAAAAGGCTCCCCATCATACTGATTACCGAAATTGAATTGATTGAATCGAATGACGTTCTGACTCTCGATTATTCCGTTTCTGATTTTCGTATCGCACGTATAGAGCAACTCTCCCTCGGCAATGGGGTAGTCGACATAATCCGCAGTGTAAGGAGAAAAGAACGAAAGCTCGGTTCCCCTGATGTCGTAATGCAGGTCGATGTCTTCCAAATTCTCAGTGGATACTTTCAACAAACCCTCGAATCGTCCCGTTTGATTTAGGGTTGACTCAGCGGTAAAAGTGAGCTGATCTTCCGATGAATTCAAGGAGTCAGCATGCAGAACCATGTCGGTGAGTTGGTAGCGAAACGGCTGCGATGGAATGTAATCGTTGAAATCGAATGCCGAATTGGAAATGGCAATTTCTTCAATTTTGTATGACGATTCGTTATACGATTTGGCGATGTCTTTCAAGTAATAGCCTATGACAGCGAAGGGATTTGAATAGTCAATTTCGGGTTCAGCCGAACCTGTAGAAATGCTATCAACCGCCACCGAATCCTCAGAGGCGACAAGCATATTCGTCCAATTGTCGCCATCGTCGTACATCTCGTAAAGTCCATAAAACTGATCTACGGCGATGTGATCAATGTTGTAAACAGCCTCTTTCATGATAACCGTATCGATATCAATCTCAAGGGACTTTAAAGACAATACTTCTTCCTTTCGCAGATCAGCCATAAGGAAATCGTGAGCTTGAAAGGTTCCTCCCAAATCCAGTACGTCGGTATCCTCCCAACTGCCGTGCACGCGAAAATCTGAGTTAAAAAGTCCCTCCAGCTCACCCAATTCAATGTAAGGATCGAAGTAAGGTCGGATCAAAGAAATGTCCAGCTCGTCCATTTGCAATCGAACATCGTAAAGCGAGTTAGACATATCAAGGCGGTTCAAAGTTGTGATATGTCCACCGCTGCCTACGTGTAAGGAGGCAATTATATGGAAAACGTCAATCGTATCACTAAACAATGGCAAGGAGACATTCAATGAATCAAAGGTGGCCTTGGGATGAATCTCACTGCTATACTCAATGGTCGCCGAGTTGAGTTTAAAATTCTCGAGGGTAAAATGAGCAGGTTCCGATTCTTCTTCGGGAATGGTATCGGTAGAAGCAGTTTGTTCCAAGAGATCATCAAAATTGAAGCTGGCACCGTCTTGTTCTACTCGGGTGTAGAGGCCGTCGATGAAGAAATCTCTCACGTAAATATCACCACCGAAGAGATCCATTAGTTCCAGGTCAAGGGACAGATTGTCAAACGAAACGAAAATAGTTGAGGCGTCATTTTCGTAAAGTTTAAAGGCCTCAATGGATGTTTGTCCGGTGAAATAGTTGAAGTCGATGTCTTCGATTTCGATCTCCCTTCCGATCAATTCCAGATCGTTGTCCTCAATATAGTCTTCGGCCAATGTAGGAGCAAGGGCCAGGATGATGATGACCAAAACAAAAAGGATCCCCAAGACCCAAAGGGCTATTTTCTTTCCTTTTTTCATGCGGCTAGGTTAGAAGGCGAAAAATAGAGAAACAGAGTGAAAGCTGAAGATCAATCACAGATGATTCTTTCATTTGCGTACTAACTGCACTGGTCATCTATTCCATGTCAAAACCAGGCAGAATACCACTTCAAATAACATCACTTGAGCTTTGTCCTAGAAATAGAAAAATGATGGACTTTTCGTAGTGATCTCCAGAATTATTACATTAATCATCATCTTTAACAACTATGAAATGAAAGACTTAACCTTAATCTCATTTTTACTTTTCTCTTTTCCACTTTTTTCTCAAACAGATTCGTGCAATTGTTCTGGATTCATGAGTGGCGTTCTCGCAAATCCTTCGTGTACTGATAGTTCTAACAGTACGCAAAATCCTCATCCCGAAGCCACCAGATATTGTTATGGCCCAAAGGATTACAATTGGTTTGATTTTTACGAAGCGACTGATTCCAATGATAACCACCCAACGACAGATTCTCCTCTCTTCATATGGGCTCACGAAAACCTTGGATTTGCTGACGGTGGCATAGGAAAAGGTATGATATGGAGTAATGTTTTAGATGGTCAATCCATCCATTTTTTAAGCTGGGAATCAGTTGTAAAATTCGAGTCTACTGCTCCGGAGGATCTTAATGAGGCTCATGAAGATTTTGAGTTAATAATGCAAATCGTAAAAAACCAGGCCAGCAATTTCAACATCGATCTGAACCAAATTTACATCGGTGGGCAATCCAGAGGTAGCATTGCTTCATGGATTCCATTTTGCTTGAATAAGGATGATTTTGCTGGTGGATACTTTACCCAAGCACATCCAAATGGTTCATGGGAATTTACCAATGCTGAAGATTGGGTTAACAAAGAATTGCCTCAAACCGTGCTTCTTTACAAGCACGATTTGGGTAGCAGCGATTTTCATGATCCTGTAAACGGAAAACTTGTGATCGATGAGTATACTTTTCAGGGATTAGATATTGATTATGAACTTTATTATGCTCTTGATACCGTTCATTCTAGCGGATCGAAAAATGCTCAGTTATACGTAGATCTCCTAGATTTTATTAATGGTAATTACACATTTGCAACTAGCCATATCGAGGATGCCGGTTTGATTTCTGGACCGTATGACAGGAAAGATGCCAGATGCATTTGGCCATTACCGCTTGATGGAACAGAGGAATGCTTTGAATTGAGTCTAGAAAAACCAATAAACGTTGATTGGGATAATCAAGTGTGCACTTCTGGTTCTATAACTGTCGACTTGTCATGGGAGAAACCTAGTTCCTGGAGCTCGAATTTCAGTGGCATGTCTGATGGGGATTCATGTTATGTCCGATATGGCTTTCTTCTTGACGGAGTTTTACAAGACCATACGATTGAAATAATTGACCAATCTTTGCTCGATGCAGACCAGCTGGGGTTGACCAGTTGGGAAGTTCCTTCGGAATACCATTGCCCACAGACACCTGCTGCACAAGAGAAGCTGGCCTTTCAGGTAAAATGTATTGTGGACTATGAAGAAACTCCATGGTCTGATGTGAACTCCATTAGCCGAATGAGTATTTCCGATAATTGCGGATGCTTATCTCGACAGGCAAGTGACGGTTCTCTGGATGATGAATCGAATTCTGTCTACACTGTGGAAGACGAGATTTATATTATCAGTGAAGAATTCGTCAGTTTTAACTTTGAACTGTACAATTTGATGGGACAACTGATTAAACAGACTGATGTCTCAATCATGGGAACACAACAGATTTTTTCAGGTATACCAGCTGGAATTTATATAGTGCGATATTCGACAAATGAGGGCAAAAAATCAGATAAGGTTATCATAACGAATTAATCTTTTCGTGCAATGATGATATCTCTCCGTTGATCTCTTGATTCGGTTAGTCCTTGACTAGGACACACCTGCACTCCCCGTGTCCACTGGGTGGAAGGCCCGCTCATATATCGTTCATTGGGTTCTGTCCGTGACATCGAGCAACAGGGCACGTTTCGTGGTACTGAACCATGGAGATGTAAGATTTGATAAATTAATAGAAGTAATACTCAGCAAAAAATTTGAATATCAAACACTTGAAAAAGATTGACGAATCAAATCTGATAATAGCAGGTAATTGCTAGGACTATTAATCCCAAAGATCCCCGTATGGTTCTTTCAGCTCATCGAACCAGACCATTCTTTCGTGAGGCATATGTTTTAACAAATTGTATTTTTTTATGAGTGGAAGAAACTTTTTACCTAAGGGATAGACTCCATTGTAGAACAAAAGAGCTCCTTCCAGATCGGATAATTGAGCTCTCATAACAGCACCATATTTGAGTCTCTGAGTGTCGTTATAAGTATCAATATTCTGTTCAGTAACTTTCTCTCCATCTATGACTTCATCAAGTTGATAAAAATCAGTTCCGTCAATTATCTTAAATATGCGATAGAGGTTGCGGTAATAATGACCTAATAATGAATTATTGATAGCATAGAAGTTTTTATAGACCTTATTAAAGTCATTCATTTCGAATTGACTTTTTCTATTTTCGGATACCCACATCTCGGAGTATAATTGCTCAAATAGACGCTCAAATACTTTTCTACTTCTTATCGAACCAATATGAAGTTCTTCAACTATCTGATTGTGCAAACTAATCATATTGAAGAACAGATTTTCAAACTGCTGTTTCTTCATCGTTTGATTTTGAAGCGCAAATTCTGCTCGAGTTGACTTTAACTCTTTTCGTTGAAGACGAAGTTCTCTCTTTTGCAGAAAAATGGTAAAGACTATTCCCGCAAGAGCGAATCCCGAAAAAAGAGCGTTCACTGAACCGAACATATCTCCGAATGTTCCTCGTTCTTCTTCACCCAAATCTTTGAGTTCAAAATATGTAAACGTCCAAGCACCAGAAATAGCTAGGACTATTACAATCAACCACACATATATCCAAAAATCAGGGAAAGACTGTTTGAATTCCCTATAACTGAATCTGGGTCTCAGGCTCATAAATCAAAGTTTGTAGAAGAATTTCCTCCTTCTTCCTCGAAAATCCACTTCCTCTTGCACAAGATAAAAATTATGGCCGCGCTCTAAAAATGGCTATCTTAAAGGCGAACCAAAACTGATGAGATGATAATTTTGGATGGATTATACTTTGCTTTTTAGTGGGCTTTGCCGGCTCAGACAAAAAAATTGGCTACTGGGGAACTTTCTTTCTTTCCCTGATTCTTTCACCCCTAATTGGATTAATTGTGGCTCTGGTAAGCGCTCCTAAAACTACTGGTACTAAACCAAGTGTGGGTGGTCACAACAAAGGCTGGAAACACTACTATGAAGCGGCCCAGAGATATGAGTTTAAGGAAAAGTATGTTGAAGCTCTAGACGCCTATCAAGACAGCCTGTTCTACTTGCGAAAAATCAGTAGGAAGTTATCTAAAAAAGAACAGGCTATTAAAGAAAAGAAAGAAGCAGAACTGAAAGCTTTGATAGATAATCTCAAGGCAAAGGTGGAACAGAAGGAGGATTCGGGATCAGAAACTTAAAGAGTTTATTCGGAGGACACCTAAACATTCTAGAATATATTATTCTTTTCATCGCTTCTTTTATAAGCTCATGTTCTTCTTCGCCGAAATTATTGAAATCATGATCTAGCCTGTAGTCGATGATATACAGATGAATCTTATTCCTTAATTTTCTAAGCTTATTTAATTGAGCATAAGTATTATGATCCGCGCCAAATAGTTGATTCTTTTCTGTGATTCTTAGCATCGTCCGAAGGTGCATTTCCACTTCTTTCGGATGCTTCAGTTCCCTCAATAGGGTAGTTTCAGTCCAAATTCTTTCGTCTAATACAATTTTTGAGTTTGCAGTATACTTTGCAATGAGCTCATGTTTTTCAGTTTTATGCAGGTTCCTACTTTTTATAACGTAATAAAGGATTGATTCGACTACACTCATTCCTGTGATTACAAAAGTCTTAATAAACTGATTTCTTAAGGTGGCATGAATTTCACCGTTCAAAGACATGGAAAGGAATTCCAGGTATTGGCAACTATAGCTTAAATTTTTCTTGAGCTCATAGGTATGCTCGAAGTGTTCACTCTCTTCAATTCCTGAACTAAAAAAACCTGAATAATCACCAACCGAATTAATGTCCCAATAAGGATCCATAACTGAAGAACAGATTCATAAAAGTTAAATGAAACTTAGACTTTGGTTACCTCTTGCTCAAGATAAAAATTATGGCCAATTTTTCGAAGATGACACAACAGAGTGAATTTCTATCGGCGAGACTTTTCGAAGTACAATTCAATTGATTAGAATTTTTGAAACAGGGAGATGCCCATCATCTATGCGGTCCTGGAACCAGTGTATGAACAAGCCTTGCATGGCGGCTTCGAAGCCACTGAGCCCGACCTCAAACTAGGTGGTTACCACCTCTATGTGCTGATGGACAAAATCGTGCGCCTTTGCCCCGATTTTAATCCGTTGGAGGGGTGATGTTGAAAAGGGGCTTCGGCCCCTTAATTTCTTAATTCTGGTGGGAAGCTGGACAAACAAGCTCTGTCCAACTCATCAGATACTCCTTGAAAGTATGTACAATAAGCAAGATAGTTCCCATTTACACTCTGTGAGGCGATTATGATATCTGAGAGATGAAAGTTCAGTCTTACTAAAATCTCCCTAAGGATAAGCGAAGGTTGTTCTACGATAAGCAGATCAGAAAGCATTTGCCTGCAATTTTCGCTTCTACGCTCGAATTCCAATAATCCTGGACTGTCTTCACGCATTCTATTTACTAATGAATCAAGCCACTCTCTCGCCGTATTAAATACACTAGAATCTGCCTCTACAAAATTCCTTTGATTTGATAAATCCCGATTTATAATTTCAACTATTCCTGTCCATCCTTTATTAATGCGCTCAACCTCTGTATTAAATACTTTTGATAAGCTGGCAATATTTTGATCAAATTGTTTTTGATTCGAACGTATTGTCTCTACAGCTCTAGTGAGTTCGATAAAACTCATGCTTAGTTTAAACTTTCGAGAGGCCATTATTTCATTCCATCTTGCTAGAGAGAAACCATCAAAAAGTTGATAATTGATTATTCTCATTGGAACAGGATTTACTATTGGACTCAGTGGAGTCGGATCTTTAGCTGTAGCAAATCGGTAATACCGCCAAGAGAGGATTCGCAAACTCCTTCTATACCCGTCAAAGTCTTGGTAAAGTTCTCTAATAGACACATCGCAATATGCGGTATCTCTCTTCAATTCTCTATTTCGTTTAATAAAAGCAGCAAGTTGGTTCAAGAAAAATGCAATCAAAACACCGAATAAGGCTGCCACGGCAGGAAGCCAATTCAAATTCTTTGACATAGTCACTATTTCGTAAAACGCCTGACTCATATTCTATCCTTTCCTCAAATCTAACCAATTCTCTCTTTCGTTTTCATGGCGAAAGTCGCGCTGAAGCAGGCGCGAAAAATTATTCTTAGCGGGGAGAAAAGGATATTTTTTGACATTACCCTAAACCCATTATCGCTCTAGCGAAAACAGGGTTTCTTCATTCCTCAAAAATGCCCGAGCAAGCTCGGCGAGGGATTGGCCTCCCGAAGGTCGGCCATCCCTGGGAGGAATCCATAAGCCTCAAACCCTTTATCGCTAACGCGATAACATGGTTTTTTCATTCCTCAAAAATGCTCGAGCGAGTACAAGGGATTCACCTCGCCGCTTGGGCGGACTCGGTGATCCCGGAGTGGGTATAATTACAAGGATTCAAGAAACGAAACAGCAAGTAGAAGCTATTTCGTAGGGTCCACTTTCGAACCTGATTCGAAAAAATCCACATTGAAAAAAACTGCCTTCAAGTTGTATCCCGACTTGTCAATAGATGTTTTCCAATCCCTCAGCCTTTTTTGACTGTGTTTAACTTTCGTACTCCAAGTGATTAAAACGATGTAATCATAGGACGAATAATTATCAAGAAAAAAATGAACACCATCAAGGCTCGTGAGAGAATAACAATCTTGCATTTTTGGAAGCTTCTCAAACGGATGTAACGGACCCTGGTATTCAAGAATTTTGGCAATGTCCTCAGATTCAGCCCTACAAAAAGAAATCAAGCTATCTGTGGGTAGCTGAAAAAGAAAATCTTGTTCTTCAAAACCCAATACTCTGGTACCATCGTTGCGATAAACTTCAATTTGACCAATTCCTCTTTTACATTCTTCCTTTAGGTTGACAAATTCAGATAAAGAAGAATACCTGTACGTATCACTTTCCTGAAGCCCCAGTCTGGCCGCAAGTTTTTGTACTCTACTATCTTCTACATTACTTATGTCTCTGGAGAATTTAAAATTCAAACAGGACGTAAAAAGAAAAATCAAAAACAAAAAGTTAAGCCTTCGAACCATATCAGATGTTGCAGGAGTATTCATTTTTTACCGTACTAATTACCTGAAGATTTGAACGGTATATTGTGTCAGGTTGAGTATTTTAAATCACCGCAGTTTTTCAGTTCGAGCTTAGTTTAAATGATACGACGAAAATGGTGAATTCATGTGAAGAAAATACGATTTGGAATATGCTGCTCCCTACTTGAGAGCAGCATATTTACGGAAGGTATTAAAGCTCAATAACAGGAATAGTAAATCTACCATAAGCTTGAAGCGTATCGACTCCATCAGTGACCAAATTATGAGTTTGATCGAAGGTGTAGCTTCCCTTTGTTAGCTTCACTCTCCACGTATTTCCCGATGCTGAAGAGTTGAAAATCGGCTCAGTATCAACCTGAATAGTTGATTTGTCCCATCTTATGTCTTCCATCACGTAGAGTGTCAATTTATCATTATAAGAGTCAAAATCGAACAAGGTCATAACAGGCTCACTTTCGAGTCCACTTCCGATACTATCGAGAGGTGGCATCCCATTATTTACATTTATCGTTAAATCTGTTTCCGCACAGATTCCAAAGCAGTATTGACATGCGCATGTTGCACCGTCTCTTGGCCTGGTCTCAATAGGTCTGTGCCATTTAATTCTGGTGTGTGCCTGAGCTGATACTTGCCAATCACCTGCTTTAGCTAAATTATCTGAAGCTTCCTGTACGCCTTGATTAAAGTCAACAGGTCCTTGATTGTCTTTATTACAGGCATAGGTCAACACTATCACTGACACACAAAGTGTCGCAATTATTATTCGTTTCATAAGTTAACTGTTATTGGTGTTTTTGTCCTACTCTAAATTTCCGTTTTCGGATTCCCGGATGGAATCCATAGTACTATCATTCTCGCCAATGAAGTTAACAATTTTTCTAAAGTCTAGAGTTCTCGAGTAGGCATATATAGGAATTGCCCTCCCTTCAATCACCTTCGCTAGAACCTTCGCAGAGATGCTCCGGTACTCGAGGAAAGCTACGGTGCTCAAGTCGGCTATTCCTCCTCAGGCGGAGACCTGCAAGCCCCAAACCCGTTATCGCTAACGCGATAACATGGTTTTTCCATTCCCAAAAATGCTCAACTGATCTTAGGGGATTGGCCTCCCTCAAACACCTTCGCTGAAGCTTCGGTGCTCAAGTCGGCCATCCCTGGGAGGAATCCATAAGCCCCAAACCCATTATCGCTAACGCGATAACATGGTTTTTCCATTCCCAAAAATGCTCAACTGATCT
>CAZWQX010000016.1:0-7577 GCA_964635965.1 uncultured Cryomorphaceae bacterium | reverse complement strand
CCAAACCCATTATCGCTAACGCGATAACATGGTTTTTCCATTCCCAAAAATGCTCGAGCGAGCTCGGCATTTTTGGGAATGAAAAAACCCGATTCCACTTCGTGAAATCGGGTTTGGGGCTTGCGGAGAGAGGGGGATTCGAACCCCCGATACCGGTTTCCCAGTATGCATGTTTAGCAAACATGTGGTTTCAGCCACTCACCCACCTCTCCAATTGTTGATCAAAGGTATACTTAACCAACCAGTATTTTCACTTTCCCGCATCTGAAACCAAGTTTCAGCTTTACCTGCCGGAGCTTTGCAGAGGCAGGCACTCACCCACCTCTCCGTGGCTTACTCGATTAACTGCAATCGAGCTTTATTTTCTTTGAATGATTCAAAGTACTCTTGGAACTTGGCAGCCGAAGCTTTGCGAAGGCTGGCCTCTCCAATGCGGGAGCGCAAATGTAGAAAGTATTCCCTTTTTCCACAAAATGAGCACGAAAATATTATCCAGTTCGCCTTAGTGTTATTTTTACAATAAGAAGCTGTGATTCTACAACTCCCCGGCTTACCTTTGTAATAGAATATTTTATGCTATGCCCGAATCTGCAGGTCACCCGCTGAAAAAACTATACGACAAAGCCGGAAACGAGCTTTCTCCACAACTCGATGAAGATGTAAAAAACTACCTCATCGACATCGATGGAACCATTACTGACGATGTACCGAATGAAGAGCCCGCGAGGATGGTTACATGCGACCCCTACCCCGACGCGCTTGACATTTGCAACAAATGGTACGACGAAGGGCATATTATCACCTTCTTCACCTCCCGCACCGAAGATCACCGAGAAATTACGGAAGAGTGGCTCAAGCGCCATGGGTTCAAATACCACGGATTATTAATGGGAAAACCGCGTGGCGGAAATTACCACTGGATCGATAATCACATGGTGCGTGCCACCAAATTCAACGGTAAATTCACCGACTTGGTGAAGCGAATGGTTGAAATCGAGGTTTTCAAGCACTAAGTTTTTTCCAACTTCCCCAATTGCTACCTTTGCTGCCCAATTTTAGGATAGCCAAATGAATATTACGATTACCCTACCCGATGGCTCCCAAAGGGAATACCCCAAAGGAAGCACCGCCATGGATGTGGCCAACAGCATCAGCGAGGGACTGGCAAGGAACGTTCTAGCCGCCAAAGTGAATGGCGAAGTTCGCGATGCCCTGCGTCCAATTGAAGAAGATTCGGATCTGAGCTTGCTGACCTGGAACGACGATGAGGGAAAATCAACCATGTGGCATTCATCCGCTCACCTCATGGCCGAGGTGCTGCAAGAATTCTATCCGGGAGTAAAATTCGGAATAGGTCCTCCCATCGAAAACGGATTCTACTACGACGTTGATCTGGGTGACCAGGTGATCACCGACAAGGACTTTGATCGGATCGAAAAGCGAATGCTTGAACTGGCGCGTGAGAAGAACGAATACGTGAGAAAAGAAGTGAGCAAGGCAGATGCCATCAAACACTTCGAAGAAATTGGCGATGAGTACAAACTCGAACTGATCAACGACCTGGAAGATGGCTCTATCACCTTCTACACCCAAGGGAACTTCACCGATCTCTGCCGCGGACCGCATATTCCCGATACGGGGAAAATCAAAGCCGCTAAAATCATGTCGGTTGCGGGTGCTTATTGGCGGGGAGATGAGAACAAAAAACAGCTCACCCGACTCTACGGAATCACCTTTCCCAAGCAGAAAGAGCTGAAGGAATACCTTCATTTGCTCGAAGAAGCGCAAAAGCGAGATCACCGCAAACTTGGAAAAGAAATGGGCCTTTTCACTTTTAGCCAAAAAGTGGGAATGGGCCTTCCGTTGTGGTTGCCTAAAGGTGCCATTCTTCGGGAGCGTTTGGAGAATTTCTTAAAAGCTGCTCAAAAAGAGGCAGGTTATCTACCGGTAATTACCCCGCATATTGGTGGGAAAGACCTCTACGTTACTTCAGGTCACTACGCGAAGTACGGTAAGGACAGCTTTCAACCGATTCATACACCTCATGAAGACGAGGAGTATTTATTGAAACCAATGAACTGTCCTCATCATTGTGAGATATTCAAGTCTGAACCACGATCGTACAAAGATCTTCCGATCAGATACGCGGAATTTGGAACGGTTTATCGCTACGAACAAAGCGGAGAACTGCACGGTCTTACCCGTGTGAGAGGATTCACTCAGGATGACGCTCACCTTTTCTGCACGCCTGATCAGGTGAAAGAAGAGTTTAAGAAGGTGATTAACCTGGTGCTCTACATTTTCCAAACCTTGAGTTTTGATGATTTCATCACTCAGGTTTCCTTGCGTGATCCAAACAATCATGAAAAGTACATCGGCAGTGATGAAAACTGGGAAAAAGCGGAAAATGCAATCAAAGAAGCCGTTGAAGAATCAGGACTGAATTATGTGGTTGAAGAAGGCGAAGCCGCTTTCTACGGACCAAAGCTCGACTTTATGGTTAGAGATGCCATTGGCCGACGTTGGCAACTGGGAACTATCCAAGTAGATTACAATCTTCCCGAGCGTTTTGAACTAGAGTATACGGGTGCAGACAACAACAAGCATCGGCCCGTAATGATACACCGAGCTCCTTTTGGAAGTATGGAGCGTTTCGTAGCCGTACTCATCGAACACTGCGCCGGTAAGTTTCCATTGTGGCTTAATCCCGATCAAGTCAAGATCTTACCCGTAAGTGACAAGTACAACAATTACGCTGAATCGGTTTCAAAAAAGCTAAAGATTTACGATATTCGCGCCCTCATTGACGAGCGCAGTGAAAAAGTGGGTCGAAAGATCCGCGATGCCGAAGTTGAAAAAGTCCCGTACATGTTGATTGTAGGGGAAGAAGAAGAAAAAAACGGAAGCGTCTCAGTGCGTAAACAAGGAGAAGGTGACCAAGGGTCGATGACGATCGAAGAGTTTGGAAACCACCTCCAAGGCGAAATCAATGAGGAATTAAAAAGAAACTAAAACTTAAAAGTCATAGCAAGAAGATTTCACAAACGAAGACCTTCGAGGGTCGTTAAGGAAGATCCGCACAGGATTAACGAAAAAATTACGGCACCCGAAATTCGACTGGTAGCGGATGGAATGGAGGCCAGAGTAGTAACGGTTGAAGAAGGTGTAAGACTAGCCAAGGAGCAAGAATTAGACTTGGTTGAAATTGCCCCAAAAGCAGTTCCTCCTGTTTGTAAGATTATTGACTACAAGAAGTTTCTTTACGACCAGAAAAAGAAGCAAAAAGAGCTGAAAAGCAAACAACAAAAAGTTGTTGTTAAAGAAATCCGCTTTGGTCCGAATACGGATGATCACGATTTCGAGTTTAAACTGAATCACGCAAAGAAGTTTCTCGAAGAAGGATCAAAAGTGAAAGCATACGTGTTCTTCAAAGGAAGAACCATTGTTTTCAAAGAGAGAGGAGAATTATTGCTTTTGAAATTTGCCAAAGAGTTGGCTGATTTGGGAGCGGTAGAGCAGTTGCCAAAGTTGGAAGGAAAAAGGATGATCATGATGATCAACCCCAAAAAACCGAAATAGAACAAATAGTATAAATAAACAGGTCATGCCAAAGCAAAAAACCGTATCGAGCGCTAAGAAGCGATTTAAGTTTACCGGTACGGGTAAGATCAAAAGAAAGCATGCTTTTAAAAGTCACATTCTGACTAAGAAAGAGACCAAGCAAAAGCGTAACCTCACCAAAACAGGTTTGGTAGATAAAGCTGATGTAGCTCTTGTAAAAGACATGCTAAACAAGTAAAAAAAACAGGTTACTAATCCGGAGGATGAGTTTGAAGCTCGCAGAATAGTCGCGACACTTATTTTCAAAAACGAAACAAAATGCCAAGATCAGTAAATGCAGTAGCATCGAGGACGAGAAGAAAAAAAGTCCTTAAGCAAACCAAAGGTTACTTTGGAAGAAGAAAAAACGTCTACACGGTTGCGAAAAACGCACTTGAAAAAGGACTACAGTATCAGTACCGTGACAGACGCCAAAAGAAAAGAAATTTCAGAGCGTTGTGGATTCAGCGTATCAACGCAGGTGCTCGTGAATACGGAATGTCTTATTCTGAATTCATGGGAAAATTGAAAGCAAAGGATATCCAATTGAACCGCAAGGTATTGGCCGATTTAGCCATGAATCATCCTGAAGCTTTTAAAGCAGTTGTAGATTCGATTAAATAAATTTGATTTGTTCTATTTTCGGGGAGCTTCTTAGCTCCCCTTTTTTTTGCCCATAAAATCCATCAATGAAGCGATTACTAGTAGCACTTTTAATTCTTTCCTGCGGCCCGACATACTCCCAGAAATTTCAAGAGTTCTTGTCTTTAGACAAATCGATCTTCGAAAAAATGCTCAACACCTATCCTGAGTTATGTCCGATGGAAGATGGTAAATGGGTGAATTCCATGAGCCAAAAACCCGGTAAAGAATTTAAGGGCAAATTCACCATTCTTCATTTCGGCTCCTTTGACAATTTTGCCTCAATGAGTGATATTGAGAGCTTGGCGAAGCTCCAAAAAGAATACCCGCAGATACGGGTGATCATTTCATTAAATCCAAAATTCCTATACCCTCAGAACAAAGAAGAAATAGAATTTGAGCTTGAAAAAAGACAAATCAACTTACCTGTTTATTTTGATGAAAGCTTTGACCTATGGTCTTGTATGAATGTGGAATACTGGCCAACAACAATGTTCGTCGATCCAAGGGGTCGAGTAATAGAAACACATGAGGGGTCTTTGGAAATGAATCAGCTTAAGAATAAACTCCCCCTCGTTTTGAGTCGACTCCAACCACGCATGGAGCCCTCTCCTGAAATGTTCTATGGCTTTTATCCCAACCGGTGGAATCCGAGGACTGTTTTGGAATATCCCGCTGGCTTAGCAATTGATGAGAGAGAGCAGATGATATTTGTTTCAGATTATCTGGGCAACCGCGTATTGGGATTAACGGTAAACGGGAATGTTATTTATTGCATTGGAACAGGTGGAGCAGGTGGAAAAGACGGGACCTTTGATCAATCGAATTTCAAAAACCCAAGAGGTTTAGCCTTCGATGCTGCCAACAAAATTCTTTACGTGGCTGATGTCGGCAATCACAAAATAAGGAGGGTGGACCTAATAAATGAAAAGGTAACAACACTTATAGGAAATGGGAGAAAGGGAAAGCCGGGCCAATTAAAGATCATTGATGGAAATGGATCCATCAATTCACCGGTGGACTTGCTATTGGAAGGAACCACCCTATATATCGCAATGGCAGGGACTTCGGAGATTTGGAAATACGATACACGGACAAAAGTAGCTGAACGAATTGGGGGAACGGGAGATATTGGTTTTGCCGATGGCGATACGGGTAAGGCATTACTTGCAGCACCGCTTGGGCTCTCAAATGATCCTTCGGGAGTACTTTTCTTTACGGATGCCCAGTCTTCTTCTTTGCGTTACCTCGAGGATGGGAAAGTCAAGACTGCTGTGGGTAAAGGGTTGTTCGATTATGGTTACAGCGATGGCCGAAAAGAAAATATTAAGCTGCAATACCCAAGTGGAATCACATCCTTAAACGAAAAAATAATTATTGCAGATACCTATAACCATTGCATTCGCGAGGTTGAACCTTTCGCCCAAAAATCTTCTACCCTAGCGGGAAATGCCAAACTTTCCGGTTATAGAAATGGCTTCGAACCTCTTTTTCATCATCCAATGGATGTGGCGAAACTTCGGAATGAGATTGTTGTCGCGGATGCAGGGAATGGGAGTATTAGAATTCTCAATCCAAGCTCGGGAGAATGTAGATCGGTAGCACTGGTGAATTATGGTTGCTTGGGCAGAGGAGAAGGAAATACCATCACTGACTTGAGAGATGGCGAAATTTTGGTTTTGGGCGATGGGCTAAACGAAATCACTTATCGTTTAGATTTTGGCGAGGAGTACGAACTTGACCCTACTGCATTTATTGATGTCAATCTCAAGTCGCGGCATCCAGGTATTGAACTGACAGATTCTGACCTTTCCGACGGTAGTGTCACTTTGAAGTTTATGCCCAATCCTGAATTTTCCAGACCAATGTTTACCTTAGAATTTAGTCTGTTTCTTAGATCAACGGATAAACAAAATGTGAGGCAGCTACGCAAAGAAATCACATTCGCCCACCGAATCGAGATTTCAGACAAGGAAGAATTCTCTCATCAAGTAACCACTACTTACAATCCTGAAATAGGCCGGGAGTAATTATTCCAAAAGTCGACTCAATCCCTTTGCTGCCGGATCGAATTGAGGATCGACAGACAAGGCAGCACGATAGCTATTCTCTGCATCGCCAAAGAGCTCTAGCTCTTCTTGGGCCAAGCCCTTGTTGACCATTGCCTCGATGTAGTCCGGCCGAATAGCTAGAGCTGAATCAAAATAGGCAATGGCGGTATCGAATTCCAAAAATTCGGTTAAGTACAAATATCCGAGATTATAGAATGCCAGTACATTACCTCGATCGACTTGAAGTAATTCCCGATAGGTGTTTTTTGCATCCAAATATCTAGACCCTGCTTGCAGAAACATGCCTTTGTGATAAAATGCCTCGGCACTCTTTGGTTTTAATTCCAAAGCTGAATTGAAATACTCCAAAGCCAATGGATCTCCCTCGAGGGCAAAGAGACTGCCCAGTTCCATGTATCCCTCGTAGTGCTCAGGATTTATTTCGATGACCGTCTGGAATGATGACTTTGCCAAGGTTGTATCGCCAATCTCTTTGTAGACATATCCTTTAATGAAGTAACCTTGGGCAAGACGGTCGTTCTGAACGAGAGCCGTATTAATTGAGTTGATGGATTCTTCATAACGCCTCAACAAAAATTGAACTTCAGCGAGTTTCAGAAGCGCATCGGTGTTGGACTCATCGAGTTCTGCAGCCCTCTCCAAACTCTGCCTGGCAGGCCCGAGTTGACCTCTGAGGAAATTTAGCTCTCCCAATACTTGATGAAAATAGGAAGCCGTGCTGTCTAAAGTCAATGCACGTTCTGCATCCTTTATTGCCAGATTCATCTGATTCCGATTTTGGTAAATCAAGGCTCGCTTAATGTAGAGATTCGCGTCGTTGGGGTTTTCGATAATCTCATCGCTTAAGGAGGCGATAATATCATCTTTGGAGGATGATTTTGTTGCAACGCTCTTTTCAGCTGAACCTGGTTCTTCAGAACAAGATGTCAAAAGTCCAACGCAGAAAGTCAGACACAGAATCAATCGAATATTCATTGGACAAATTTCGGGTTTTATTGGAAGAATGAATGCCTTAGAAATAGAAAAGCCGAAGATGAGTCCACCTTCGGCTTTTCAAGAAGCAAAACTGTTTTAATTCTTCTGGAGTTCTTCCTTGATTTTATCTTCAAGTTCATCCATCAATTCGGGGTTGTCTTCGATGAGTGACTTTACTGCATCTCGACCCTGTCCTAGCTTGGTTTCACCGTAGCTAAACCAAGATCCGCTCTTTTTCACCAACCCTAATTCAACCGCCAAGTCTAGAATCTCACCGCTCTTAGAGAT
>CAZWQX010000015.1:32341-41638 GCA_964635965.1 uncultured Cryomorphaceae bacterium | reverse complement strand
GATCGGAAGAGCACACGTCTGATACGGCAATCACCGCCTCGTTCTGTCCAACCACTCTTTTGTGAAGTTCTTCCTCCATTCGAAGTAGTTTTTCCTTTTCACTTTCAAGCATCTTGTTGACAGGAATGCCTGTCCATCGACTTACGACATCTGCAATTTCTTCTTCATCCACCTCTTCTTTGATCATTTTTGAATTTGATTGTTCTGATAGAAGTTGTTTTTGAAGTGTTTCGAGATTGGCTTCAGACTCTTTAATCTTTCCGTATCGAATCTCAGCTACTGCTCCGTAATCACCCTCTCTTTCAGCTTTATCAGCTTCGAATTTGAGCGTTTCAATTGCCTTTTTCTCTCGCTGAATCCCATCAACTAATTCACGTTCTGCCTCCCATTTAGCCTTGAATTCATCTCGTTTTTCGTTGAGATTCGCCAACTCTTCAGCTAGTTCCTTCAGCTTAAATTGATCTTTTTCACGTTTGATTGCCTCTCGTTCGATCTCGAGCTGCATGATGCGTCTTTCGATTTCGTCCAGTTCTTCCGGTTTGGAATTTATTTCCATCCGAAGTTTGGAAGCTGCTTCGTCGATCAGGTCAATAGCCTTGTCGGGAAGGAAACGATCAGTGATGTAGCGTTGCGATAATTCTACCGCCGAAATGATAGCCGCATCTTTAATCCTCACCTTGTGATGTGTTTCGTACTTTTCTTTTATACCTCGGAGAATCGAAATGGCTGATTCTCGATCAGGCTCATCAACCAATACTTTCTGGAACCGTCTTTCGAGGGCCTTGTCTTTTTCAAAGTATTTCTGGTATTCATTTAGTGTGGTAGCACCTACAGCGCGGAGTTCTCCCCTGGCAAGAGCAGGCTTTAGAATGTTTGCCGCGTCCATTGCTCCTTCGCCACCACCTGCGCCAACTAAGGTGTGAATCTCATCGATGAATAGTATAATCTGCCCTTCGGCTTTCGTTACCTCTTTTACTACTGCCTTAAGGCGCTCTTCAAATTCTCCTTTGTATTTGGCACCGGCAATAAGAGCAGCCATATCGAGACTGAAAACTGTCTTATCCTGAAGGTTTTCAGGAACATCGCCTGCCACAATTCGATGAGCGATCCCTTCTACAATGGCCGTTTTACCTGTTCCGGGTTCTCCGATAAGTATCGGGTTGTTCTTGGTCCTCCTTGTGAGAATCTGCAAGACCCTTCGAATTTCTTCATCTCTTCCAATTACCGGGTCGAGTTTACCTTCCCTGACTAATTCATTGAGATTTTTGGCATACTTTTCAAGTGAGTTATATGTATCCTCCTGACTCGCACTAGTTACTTTTTCTCCCTGGCGCAATTCTAATATTGCTTCTTTCAGGGCCTTTCTTGTGATTCCTTGATCCTTCAGCATTTGTGCCGTTGAGTCATTTCCCTCCAGTATAGCGAGAAGTAAATGCTCTAAAGAGACAAACTCATCTTCGAACTCTTTCAAATAAGTGAATGAACGATTCAAGGCTTCATTACCACCTCGACTCAACTGAACTTGTGCACCGCTAACTTTTGGGAAGGAGTCGATTTGTTTGTCCAGCGCTTGCGACAAAATACTCGTATTCACCGAGAGTTTTTTGAGCAAGTAGGGTACAACATTTTTATCCGCCTCAAGCATAACTTTTAGCAGGTGGGCGGTCTCAATGCTTTGCTGGCCCTTTACCATCACAAGCTGCTGAGCTTCTTGAATGGCTTGCTGTGATTTTATAGTTAGTTTTTGAAAATCCATATCTGTAATTCTAAATCTCATCTTATCTTTCAATTTTCGGGCCGATGCTGTATTTATCTAAAAATCAGAAATTATGGCAGTAGGAAATCAATAATTGCGACAATTTGACCGCATTTATTGGTCACTCGAACAGAATAGATTTAATTTCATCTTGTCCACCGAAAACCACCAAATAGAAATCGTAGTGAGGCAACGATTTTTCTTCATATTGTTTGCATTCCTTTGGAGTTATCAGCTTCATTCTCAAGATCTTTGGGCAAAGAAACAAGCGGGTGGGAATGTTGATGAAACGCTTGACTTGGTGAGCGACGATGCAGGAAATACCTATTCTATTGGGTATTTCAGTTCGGTAGCTGATATAAATGGCTCCAGTATAGGCGTAGATGGACTTACGGATATTTTCGTTTCCAAGGTGTCGTCAAACGGTACCACTCAGTGGACCGTTTCTTTTGGTGGTACTCAATCTGATCGAGGATTGGGGGTTGCGGTTGATCAGTTAGGAAATGTTCTCATTTGTGGATTTTACTCTGGAAGCATAGATTTTGGCAACGGTGTTTCTCTTACTTCAACCGGTGGTCAGGATGCTTTTTTGGCCAAGTTAGATGTGAACGGAAATGCTTTATGGGCCAAGACGGGTGGTAGCTCAGGAGGATCAGACCGGGCAAACGCCGTGGCCGTTGATGATTTTGGAAACATCGCTATAACCGGTCAGTTTTCAGGACTAGCATCGTTTGGTTCGCTTAGCCTGGACGCATCAGATGGGACGAATGATGTTTTCATTGTAAAATATGATCCCGATGGAAATGAGATCTGGGCAAAGCAGGGTACAGGTGAGTCATTGGATCGAGGATTAGCTGTGGCAATTGACAATTCAGGTGGTATTTATGCAACGGGTCAGTTCAGCGGTGATATCACTTTTGAGAATACCTATTCGAATACAATTCAAAACGCGTTATTTCTGATTAAGTACGACTCAGAAGGCAACGAAGAATGGTTTCGCTGGGGAGGAGGAAGTGAAGAGAGCATCGCGTACGATCTGGTATCTGATGGTCTTTCCGTTTATCTCACAGGAGATTACGGTGTTCAACTAACGCTACTTGGTAGCACAAGTCCGATAAACCTTTCTTCAGGCTTTTCCAATTCCCTATTTCTCTTGTCTTATTCTCAGGATGGAACCTACAATTGGGGTATTTCTCAAGGTAGCAATTCGCCTGTGTCTTCAAGGGGAATTGATATTCGTTCAGGTACAATCGCTATTGCCGGATTTTTCGAATGCACATTTACCGATTACAGTGACGAATATGGCGAGGCTACCTTCAACTCCATCGGATTCCAAGATTGTTTTCTAGCTTCTTATTCGTCATCAGGAGCTTTTCAGTGGGCTCGAAATTTCGGACATAGGGGCAATGAGCGCTGCACTGCCATTGGGATATTAAGCGACGGTTTATTTGCTGTGGCAGGAGTCAATGAAAATGAAGGTCTCATTGTCCCGGTTACCAATGTTCCGGTGAATGGTTTATCGGGTTTGATTGAAAACAACAATTTGAATATCACTCATTGTGGTGATAGTGATTATGGTAAATTTCGATCACTGCCGGGTAGTGGTGGTCCCGATGGTTTTACACTCAAGGCCATAGATCCTGCCAGAAGTCCATTTGATTTTTTTCAAAGGGAAAACGGCATGTGCGATTTGAATATCCCCGATGCCTGCATATTCAACAATACAGCTTCGCAACCACCGATTCCTTGTCCTGAGTCTGTGATTTCTTGTTTGCCCTACACAATTACCGCTAGTAATTTTGTTATGGATTCGATTGGATTTCAGTCAAATTATTCTTGGTCACCTACGGGTTCTACAGGAGCCATCTCGCTGGTCACACAGCCTGGAGTCCAAACGGCTACATTGAATTCTGCGGACGGCTGCTATTCGTCAAATGATGATATAGTTACCGAGGCACATCCTGCGGCTTCAGTTCCCCTCATAACTGATAGTGAGGGAGTGAATAACCAAGCTCTTAATCCAATACCTATCCTGTTATGTCCTGGTGAAACCGTAGATCTCTCGGCTGATTTTCCCAGTGATTATACTGTGCAATGGTCGGGCGGGCAATTCGGTAACGATCCCGTTTTTGCGCCTGAAGTGAACGTTTCAGTTTCGGGATCATATTTTGTTGTTGTGACTACCCCCGAGGGATGCACGGAGTTTAATGTGGTGAACGTGGAGTATTACAATGTCCCTCTGGACTTACCTCCGTTGATATCATTTCCTACGGAGGGTGATACATTGCAGGTCTGCCTCAACGATACCATACAGATCACGCTTCTCGATTCGATTTCCTTGGGGATTTATCCAACGCAACAATATCAGTTTGATTGGGAAAGCGACTCGGGAAACCTTCAAGGTTTTGCAAATTTCGCTTTGTTATCACCCGTTGAATCGGGTTGGTATAATCTCTCTGTATCACTTCAATCAATTGATAATCCTTGTATAGACACGACGCTTACACAATTCGCATCCGATTCTATTTATATTGAATTAGTCCCTGTTCCAGAAGCTTTCATTACCATCGAAGGCTCAACAAATTATTGTCCAGGAGATACGGTTGTGCTGAATTTGGACTATGAAGGAGAACTCGATTATGATTTTGACCCCGTGGCAACATTCGATGATAGTCTGTATGTGGTTGGAGCAGGGACCTATCTTATTGAGTCTTTTGCTACCAACGAATTCGGCTGTACCAATTTGGCAGTTGATTCGATCGTATTAGTAACTGTTCAAACGCCACAAGTATTTACTGTACCTGAGCAAGCAGTTATATGTCCGGGAGACAGCGTTCTTCTCATAACAGTCACGGAGGGAGTTGTTACTTGGCAGGGACCAACGGGTGCTTTTTCTGAAGGTAACAGTGTCTATGTAGAAGAGGCGGGCTTATACTTTGCAGAAGTTGAGTTTTACGAAGGCTGCGAATTGGTTTCCAATACAATTGAGATAACTGAATTTGCTACTCCTTTTCTCGATGGATCCAATGCAGTTTTGTGCCCGGGGGGTGAAGTGGAGATTTCAATAATCAGTACAGGACTTGACGCCATTGAATGGCTACCTCCACTTTCAGGAAATGATACAACCCAAGTCGTTGATGAACCGGGAATCTATTCAGTGATTGTTACAGGTTGTAATGTAACTACCGAGCTATCAATAGAAGTTAATCTAACCGAATACGAAGTTCAAATCGAACAATTGAACCCTGAATCGACCTGTGAGGGCGACAGTATTTTAGTTTCAGCTACCGAAGGATTGGTATCATATTTATGGAATCCTGGTGGAGAAGGACAACAAGTTTGGTTTTCCGAGCCATCAGAAGTTTCAGTAACCACCATAGATGAATATGGTTGTGAGTTGATATCAAATATTTTAAATCTGAGCTTCGAGCCTTTACCACCTTTGCCTGAATTTTCTTTTCAACCGGTTTGTGAAGGGGAAAAATTTCTCCTCGAAGTCGGAGGCAATTTCACAGTGAATTTTGTTGGGTCGCCAGGTGGAGAAGTGCTGACAAATGACAATCCTATAACCATTCAAGAATTTATAAGCGATACAACGTTTTATGTCTATTTGAATTCTGACCTATGTGTGGGTCCTTTGGATTCGCTCGATGTTGAGCCGATTCCCTTTCCTGAAATTCCTGAGACATTTTCAAACGCACCCGTATGCACGGGTGAAAACTTGATTCTCGTGGTAGATAATGCAGAGGTCGGTGTAACCTATACGTGGCTGACTCCCGACGGAGATATCTTAGAAGGGGCGAACTTGAACTACGGAATTTCCTCACTAAGTCAAGAGGGGTTGTATTTTACTTTCGGAATTAGAGAAGGTTGCGTAGGAGATACATCTGCCATACCCGTTACTCTTTATGAGACAAGGAATGTTGAACTTCCCGGCGATACGGCACTCTGTTTCTTGGAGGATTACATTATCAGCACAGACACCGCATTTGCGACGTATCTCTGGTCCGATAGCACCACGGACTCCATCTTTTCACCGCTTCAATCCGGAGAAATCTTCATCACGGTTACAGACTTCAATGGTTGTGAATCTTTTGATTTGATGTACTTGGAATTTGCGGATTGTTCATTTGATATACCAAATGTATTTACCCCAAATGGAGATGGAATAAATGATAGCTGGTTATTGAATTTGGATCGACCCAGACAATTTGAAGTGGTAGTGTATAACCGTTGGGGAAGAATAGTTTACGAATCAAATAATCATCTTATAGCCTGGGATGGTAGACATTACAAATCTGGAGAATTCTGTTCTGAAGGTACCTATTTCTTCATCATCAGGGGTGCTGACTTCGAAGGAAGAACCTTTGAAGAGACAGGAGATATTACCATCATCCGAAATTAGTTTGGCGGGAGATGCAACTGGCAAGTCGAAACTGCGTGGTTAACAATACAATAGTAAATGGTGATTTTTCATATCATGTATTATAAGGTGTTAAATCAGAAATGCGTTATAAAATGCATATAATCAGATTGTTGTATTAGTCAGTTTGGTTCTGGCTATTTTTAATTTAACACGGCTTTGAGAAAACAAGATTGAATTGATAATCAGTGCCGTTCACCTTCCAAATCTCGCCAAGCACGAAAAAAATTTCTATTTTGATAGGCCTTTGAACAAAACCAAACGAACCAAGGTTTATTCTCTAACCAAAAAAATTACCTTATTCCGCCATGAAGTCGCTACTCCCGGTTTTCCTTATTTCCCTAACTCTTATATCGTGTCAAAAAGAGGATGAGACACCCTCTAATCATACTGGTTCAGAAAAGAGATTTTTACCTGCTCCTTCTGACCCTAAAACAATTGGAATTCAGCTTGAAAACGGCAGTACACTTTATCGGAACGTTTCTTACGGAACAGGACCACTGGAGAAATTAGATATTGTAATACCTCCTTCTGAAGAACCAACTCCTTTGGTTTTACATTTTCATGGAGGGGCATTTATTGGAGGTGATAAAGACGACCTTTATCAAGAGAATAGCTCACTGGAGAGGGTTGATTCCCTTTTGAGTAATGGTATAGCATTTGCCACTGCTAATTATAATCTGATTGATGTATTTGACGACGAAGACGAAGGTGTTTTTCAATGTTTCAGATCTGCTAAAAAGGCCCTTCAGACGCTTCGTTACTACAAAGAAGAAATTAATGTAGACGACTCTAGAATAATACTTGATGGAAGTTCTGCAGGTGCAGGTTTGGTTCTTTGGTTAGGGCTTAACGATGAAATGGCTGATCCAATTTCGGATGGAATAATGGGAGAATCTACTCGAGTGTCTGGTATTCTTGTAAAAAAACCTCAGTCTACCTATAACTTTTACAGATGGTATGACGATATTTTCAATAATGCCCAATTCGGATTTCCAACCTATCAGACCGTTGATTTCGATTCTCTTTTGCAAGTGCCCAGTATCCTTCAAGCTGCTGCAAAGTTTGTAGGAATCAATAATTTAAGTGAGGCTACCCAAGAACAGATCGAATACGTTATAGAAGAGGTGGATTTGGTCGAAAAAGTAGACCCATCAGACCCACCGCTTTATGTGTGGAATCCCAATGAAAATGAACCTCCAGTTTATGATGAAGAATTAGGCCTGTTGGGTGAAGGGATCGTTCATCATCCGTATCATTCTGCTCTTCTCGTGAATGAATATATCCAGAATAATGGTGATATAGATTGCAGGATTTTGTCACTAAGTTCTGACCCGATTTACACTTCACCATTGAGCTATATTGAGTGGATAATCAGAGTCGCAGATGTGGATATCAATGGAGACGAGGATACGTTTACACCATAACCCAGGTGCAGAGTATTTCAACGTGAATTTAAAGTGAAGCAACCACCATTCTTATTTGGTGATATTCATATTCTTCGTTTAACGCTTTATAGACGGCTGGAAGGCCTCCTATTCCATGATTTTCCAGAGCTTCTCTGACTTTTGAGATATCGTCTTGGCCCATAAATTGCTCGATCTTCAGTACTTCTGTTTTCACCCCTTCCAACACATGACTCCAGATTGTGGATTCGGCCAGTGATCTCTTAACGGCGATTTGTTTTGGGGTCATTCCCTCTTTCAATAACATGTAGGTTTCTTGGTAGGTTGCCCCTTTTTTAACGGGCTTCTTTTTTATTTTTCTCGAGGCGTCTTTAATTGGTTTTTTCTCTAATTCTACCTTTATCTCATCGAGTATTCTCCTTCGGCGCTCTAGCCTGATTTTTTGATCTCTTTCTCTGGTCTCCGAAATGTGATTTTCCAAAATTCCTTTGGCCAAAGATTTTACGCGTTGGACATTGGAAATCTGGTTCATCAAGCTATGATCAATTTCACCAAGAAGCTTAACATATTGAACCGTCTTAGAAAGGCTTTCTACAAATACAAGATGTTTTAAGAAGGCTCGAATCATGCGAAAAAGGAACTCTAAATAGTAGTTTGACCCCTTTTGAATCCGTTCTACCAATCTTTGATTATCGCCTGAATATACTATGCTATGTAGCTGCCTTCTGAATTTATCGAGATTTATGAATTCATCCTCGATTGCTTTTTTCAGATCAGATAAAGTTTGATTCATTGCGGGGTCAGAGAACCTTCCTTTATCCCCCGCCTTTTTCTGCACAAATTCAATTCTTTTTGGGATTTCATCAAATCTGAACGACTGATCGAGTAATTCTAACAAGTAGACTTGTCTACCCCTGTTTAATACTTCATCGAAAGCTGGTTGAAGGTCCTTTCTTTTGGTGAATTGGGCAATTTTATGGTCCGAAGTTAGTGCCCCTGTGTGCAACTCGGTCCGTAAGTATAGCCCTGACAGTTTTCTGAGTCTCGACAAGGCAACATATACCTGACCTGGTGCAAATGCGCGCCCCACATCAATCACGGCCTTGTCAAAAGTGAGTCCCTGGCTCTTATGAACCGTTACCGCCCATGCATGCTTTAGCGGAAAGTGAGAAAAGCTACCCAGGATTTGTTCCTCCAATTCATTTTTTTCGTTTACTACGAATTTGGCATTGGTCCAATTCATCCGTTGAACACCTATTTCTTCATCTTCCTCATCTAACAGAACTTTTATCTCTTCTTCCTCAAGCCCTGTCACGCGTCCAAGTTTTCCATTGTAAAAGAGACAGTTGATTGTATCGTTCTTAATGAACATAACCCGAGCCCCCTCTTTTAGGGCTAATTCCTCTGACATTGGATAAAGATGTTCAGGAAACTCTCCTTCAATTTTGGGTAGGTATTTTTGCTCTTTTGCTTTGAGTTTTTCCAGCTTCTCCCTGTTTATTTTATCGGCAGTTGCATTGTGGGTACATAAGGTTATAGTGTCTTCAGGTGCTACCTGCCCCATATGAGAGTTCAATATTTTGAAATCTTCAGGTGTCGGGCAGTTGTTTCTCAATCGATTGAGAATCTCTACAAACTCTTGGTCTTCTTGACGGTATACCTTTTCCAATTCAAGAAAAACGAAACCCGACCGTTTTAGCGCCATCGATTCA
>CAZWQX010000015.1:12138-32326 GCA_964635965.1 uncultured Cryomorphaceae bacterium | reverse complement strand
TGGATGGAATTGTAAAATTGCTTGAGCTGTCGCCACTCTTGATCTTTTACAATTGGTGGTAATTGAAAAAGATAACCGATTAGTAATAACTGAACACCTCCAAACGGTTTCGCGAAATTTCCTCGTGCTGATTTTAGACGGAAGTCAATTGCGTCTAATATATCTGCCCTTAGCATGCTCACCTCGTCGATTACGAGCAGATCAATTTCTCGGAGCACTTTTTTCCTATCTGCGTTTAAGGGATTCTTTCTGACCAAAACTGAATTATCAAAAAAGGACCCTTGGGCCGGATCGGATTTTTCACTAGGCATGTAAGAACCCAGAGGCAGAAGAAACTGAGAATGAATGGTAACACCCCCTGCATTTAGCGCTGCGATTCCCGTGGGTGCAACAACAATATGTCGTTTATAGGTCTGAGCCCCGAGTTGGCGCAGAAATGTAGTCTTTCCAGTTCCCGCCTTGCCAGTGAGGAAAATGTGTTGAGAAGTAGAATTGATGAATTCTGCTGCAAGTTGAGCTATGTCAAGTTCTCCTTTCATCTATTCAAACAATGGAGCTTGAATTTACCGATTTTACTTTAGGCAGGTGCCGGGTGATAAAGTCTGCTTATATTTTCGAGAGGTGAATTTATTATCTAAAAATCGAATAATCTTTCTTGTTTATTTCGGCCAGTTGGGTTTTCTGCTTGGCACCCGACCACTTACTTACTTGATGATATCATATTTATTCGCAGAGTTTTTGGCAATTCTATTGGTTTTTACAGTTTACAATATCAAGAAAGATGGTAACTACTATGCCCACCTTTTAAATATCCTGGGTGGAGGAGTTTTAGTCACCATGTTCGGGGTGGCTACTTTTTATTTAGGCGTATTTCTGGAAGAGATACCCCATCAGAGGGGAAATGAACCTAATTATTTAAAGCCTTACCTGGATCAGATAGTTCCTATATCATTCACTTTTTTCTCAGTAATGATTGCCTCAATAATTGAGATTCGCCAAATGAGATTGGTCAATCAACTGAATTTCCTCGAAAGAGAGTTCGTCACACAAACATTAACCGTTGCAGGCGTAGTAATGGTTGGGATTTTTTTTTCATGGACCTATTTGATTGATGTACGTCTCCCGATTGTAATAATCGTACTAGCCCGTCTGGGAATGGAAGCATATTCCACCAAGAAACATATTCGATTCAGGAAAGTAGTAGCTGAAAAAATCAGAAATGCAAAGGAGAGTCTTAAAAGTTGATACGGTTGATTTGGTCTTCTTGTGGTCAGAAAACTTCTGTTAAGATGAACAGCATTTAGCAAACATGTAGGTTCATCCATCAAATACGTCGATTCAGTAAGTCTTAATTTTAATAGTATTCGAATCGATCCAATTTTGAGTCGCAAACAAGGAACAACACCAAATGCGACTACTAACCTTCATATTGATTTTAATTGCAGGACCGCTTTTTGGCCAAGTGCAAGTTTCGGGTACCGTTTTCGATCAGAAAAATGAGTCAATCCCCGGAGTAAATGTTTGGATTAAAGACAGCTTTGATGGAGCCTCCACTGCGGTTGATGGAACATTTTCCTTCACCACCGATGAAAGTGATACGTTGATTTTGAAGCTATCAGCTGTTGGTTTTGAATCCGAGGAGATTTTGCTGACGAAAACTGAAGAACTATCATTTCACTTGAAGGCTCAGGTAAATGAACTTACTGCAGTTTCAATTACAGCGGGCTCAATTGAAGTGACTGAAAAGTCCAAGTCAGTCGTGATGAAGCCTCTGGATATTGTTACCACGGCAGGATCTTTGGGTGACATTACCGGTGCTTTAGCAACACTTCCCGGAACTACCACAGTAGGTAACGATGGGAGATTATTCGTACGTGGTGGAGATGCTACTGAAGTTGGAATTTTCTTCGATGGGTTGAGGGTTGGAAATGCCTACGGAACTACCGCGGGAAACGTCCCTACAAGAAATCGATTCAGTCCTATGTTATTCAAGGGCACATTTTTCAGTACAGGTGGATACTCTGCTGAATTTGGTGATGCTCTTTCTTCAGTCCTTTCACTTGAAACGGTTGATCGTCCCGTTCGAAATCAGACTGATCTTTCTTTTATGAGTGTTGGGGGTAGCGTTTCATCCACTTTCGTGGGAGAGAAGCAATCGGTAACCGCCGAGGCAGCTTATTTTGATTTAGGCCCTTATCAGAATTTGGTTGAACAGAATTTCGACTGGGAAAAAGCGCCGAAAGGTATCGATGGTCAGTTGGTTTACCGTCACGACCTGGGAAAGGACGGGATTATCAAAGGGTTCTTGATGGGATCAAGGGGTGAGATGGCTTTATGGCAAAAAGAAGTTGGTTCTGAGGACAGAGGATACCTTTTTGATATTCAAAATGATTTTGTTTTCGCGAATGCGACGTATGAACTTCCAACCGACAAAAATTGGTTATTCGAAGGAGGCGCATCGTACAGTGGAAATGTAGACAGGTTCAATCTTGATACTGCTCAGTTTACTCAGGAGAACAGACTTTTCCATATCAAACAAAAGGCTACTCACTATTTCTCTGAATCATTTAAGTTAAAGATGGGAGCGGAGGTCTTCGCCACTGATTACCTTGAAAAAGATGAAGTAAGAGGTTGGGAGAGAGGTTTCGACGACTTCCGCAGTTCAGGTTGGTTGGAATCAGAGTGGTATTTGAGCACAAGATGGACCGTAAGAGTAGGTGTACGTGGTTCGCATTTCACAGAGAGTAAGACAAGTCGTCTCGAACCACGAATTGCAGCGGCATTTCGACCCTATGAGGAAGGAACCATCTCTCTGGCAGCGGGTCAGTTCAGCCAACCTCAGTACAATACTTTGAGGGTGGTTGAGCCGGGTATCTCACCTTCTCAGGCCGATCATCTCCAGCTGAGTTACCAGCATGCTAATCAAAAACGTACAATCAGAGCTGAAGTATATTACAAAGACTATCAGAACCTAGGAGTTAATGAAAGGGGAGAATTCCTTTCCACAGGCGAGGGATATGCCAGAGGGTTTGACCTATTTTATCGAGAGCGATCTTTGCTCAAAAATGCCGACTTCTGGGTAACCTACAGTTATGTAGATAGCAAACGCCGATTTGGCTCATTTGAAAGTCAGGTGAGGCCGAGTTTTGCTCCGGTTCACAATTTCAGCGCGGTTGTGAAGTATTGGATTGGTGATTTAAAATCACAAGTTGGAGGAACATTCGCATGGAACAGCGGGATGCCCTATGACAGTCCGAACAGACCTGGTGAGATGGAATCGTTTTCTCCTGATTTCGCATCACTTTCTCTCAATTGGAGCTACTTGTACCGTCAGAATCTAATTATCCATGCATCTGTTAGCAATGTACTAGGTCGCGACAATGTATTTGGCTACCAATATGCTAATACTCCCGATTCGAATGGGTTTTATGATAGGGCACCAATCAGACAAACCGCTCCATTCTTCGCTTTTATCGGAGTATTCTGGACCATATCATCAGATAAATCAGCAAATCAATTGAACAACTTATAAATCAAAAAAAACAAACACTATGAAAACGCTAATTACAAGCCTAATCGTTCTTTTCTTCAGCATTTCTATCTGTCACGCTCAGAATAGCGCTTATGAAAAGGCGATGAATAAGGCAATGGCTGAGATGGAATCAGCTCAAACTCCCGAAGCAATGCTTGCCGCTTCGAACACATTCGAACGAATTGCACAAAAGGCTACGGATGAATACTTACCATCGTATTATGCAGCTCTTAATCTATTGAACTACAACTGGACATTGAAGGATCCGGCCAGTAGAGATGAAATAATCGATCGAGCTTTGGCATTGGTAAAAAAAGCCGAGGAGATTAATCCGGGAAATGATGAAGTTGAAGTGTTGAACGGATACGGTTTAATGGCCAAAATGACGGTAGATCCAATGAATAGAGGGCAATCCTATTCACCGATCATTATGCAAAGTTTCGGAAAAGCTTTGGCAATAAATCCCGAGAATCCAAGAGCAATGATTATGATGGCTCAAATGGAATTAGGGACAGCACAGTTTATGGGGACAGAACCTGTGAGAGCGTGTGATCTCGCCCAAAAAGGGAAAGAGGTATTGGAAACTACCCCTGACACAGAAGGCTTTGAGCCTAAATGGGGCATGCATTCAGCCAACGAGATTCTATCAAGTTGTAACGCAAACTAAACGGAAAGCGGGTTAACGGGAGGACTGTTGACCCGCATTTTTTCATTTATGGTAGCATTTGTAATGAACAACCTTAAATTAGTGACGATGACTCGAACGGAAATACACTCGGCAAATAAAATCGGGAGGTTTCTGATTTTCTGTTTTCTTATCAACGTAGTCATCTTCCTTTTTCTCTGCCCTCAGTGCTACACTGATTTTGAATTATTCAAATCAAATTGGGATGATTTTCTCTATTCCTATTTAATGACTTGTTTTCTAAGTGGTGGAATCAGTGAGATTATCAGAAAGGCAGACGAACACTTCCCGTGGCTGGATGCACCGCTTAACAGATTGATATTTGACCTTATAACGGTCACTACCTATTCCTTTATCGTTAGCTTTTGTCTAGCGACCATATTTACGGTCTTTGTTTGGGACGTGTTCACTATTGAAACTATTGATTGGTATGAAATTACACGCTCAACTAAGCTTCCAATTTTGATCGCGCTTGGAATCACTGTATTTTTTACCAGCAGGAGTTTTCTACTGGAATGGAGGCAAGCCGCAATTGAGGCAGAACAAATGCGATCAGAAAGATTGGCAGGCCAGTACCAAAGTCTGAAAGACCAGCTCAATCCTCACTTTCTTTTCAACTCATTAAATGTATTAAGCAACTTGGTTTATGAAGACGCTGATCAAGCAAATGCTTTTATCGAGAAGTTGTCGAAGATTTATCGGTATGTTTTGGACGTTCAATATGAGGAAGTTGTTGATCTTGAGAAAGAATTGGCATTCGCCGGGAATTTCTTGGAGCTACAGAAACTACGGTTTGGAGAGAAGCTGGCCTATGAGATTGAAGTCAAAGATGAAAACCGTTATACCATTCCTCCGTTGACTTTGCAGCTCCTTCTTGAAAATGCCATCAAGCATAACATCGCTACAAGAAGTAATCCTTTGGTTTTGAGAATTTACGCTGATGGTGAGAACCTTGTGGTAGAAAATAACCTTCAAAAAAGAGAAAGTCACACGCCTGAAAGCGGCATCGGATTAACCAATATCCATCAGCGATACAAGTACTTGACTAATAAGGAGGTAGTAGTTTCAGAAACCGAGGATAAATTTCTTGTTGAGGTTCCACTCTTAAATAAATCTCCGCTCAAATGAATTATCTTATAGTTGAAGATGAGGAGCAAGCTGCGAAAAGGCTCAAAAGGATTATCGCCAAGTTAAGTCCTGAGGCGTTCATTCACGGTCCATTAGAGTCTATTGAAGAAGCAGTATCGTGGTTAAAGGATAACCCGGTTCCCGACTTGGCCTTTTTCGATATTCATTTAGCCGACGGGTTGAGTTTTGAGATTGGGGAACAACACCCAATCAATTTTCCTATAATATTTACCACCGCATATGATCAATATGCGATTAGGGCTTTTAAGCTTAATTCGATTGATTATCTGCTCAAACCCATTGAAGAAGAAGAGCTGGAAAGGGCCATTAAAAAATTCAACCGGCGATTTTTAAATCATCCTGCACTGAAGTTTGGGGAGTTATGGCCTTCTCAGATCAAGGGAGATTATGAGAATCGATATAAGTCCAGATTTGTCACACGTATTGGCGATCGACTTCAAGCTTTGGATACTTCGGATGTTGCATTTGCTTACAGCGAAAACAAGGGGACCTATTTGAGAAGTATTTCAGGAAAAAACTATCTGGTGGATTACACCCTCGAGCAATTAGAAGGATTGATGGATCCCAAGATTTTTTTCAGGCTAAATCGTAAATACATGTCCCGATTTGAGGCCATAAATGAAATGCTCAGTTATTCCAACAGCCGAATAAAGATTAAGCTGAAAGGATGGGAAGACCAGGACATTGTTCTGAGCCGAGAAAAAACCCGAGAGTTTAAGTCTTGGCTTGATCGCTAAGCTACGGCAGCTTCCTGAAGAATTCGTATCAAGATCGGTCTCAAGCCGCTAAAGAAGAATTCAATTGCAATCACCATTACAATTAATCCCATTATTCTCATTAATACCTTATTTCCTGTTTCACCCAGTCTCTCGGTTATTTTCGAAGATCCTACGAGAATCAACAGGGTCAAAAAGAGAACGGCAACCACCGTAACGATAAGGGTGATTTGCTGGGCAGTAGACTGAGCATCCTCCATTAAGACGATGATATTGGTAATTGACCCTGGGCCGCAGATCATCGGAATACCAAGAGGAGTAACTGAAATATCTGAGACATATGATTTCTTATCGGCATCCCTGATTTTTACCGTGGAGAGTCTTGCCTGAAGCATATCATATCCCATCATAAAGAATATAATTCCTCCTACCATTCGAAAGCTATCAACTGATATTCCGAAAAATGAAAAAAGCAGTTGACCTGTGAGTGCAAAAAATACCAGTGCACCGAAAGCAACTAATACTGCTTTGGTGGCAGTTTGCTTTCTACCTTGTTTATCTAGACCTGCAGTCATCGTCATGAAAACAGGCATTGTTCCGAGTGGATTGATTAATGTGAAGAAAGATGTAAAAGCAATAAGTGCTGTTCCATAGATACTTTCCATGAGACCTCTGATTTTGAGGCCGCAAAGGTAATATATTGGCAAGTTTTGTGCACAAAAAAAAGGGAGCATCACTGCTCCCTTCAACCATCAACTCGAACCCTATTCGGGCCCTAACAAAGTAGTTTGAACTAACAAAAACCTCGAGGCGGTTTAGTTAGCCATGGCCACTGCAATTTTATTCTTCAATTCTCTGCTTACACCTGACTTATTGAAGTATTGGTCTAAGCTATACTTGTATTCCTTACATCGATTTTCTGTAAGGCATTTTCTCTCAACGATCTCTGAGCCATCTTCGCTCAAGTATAGTTCAACGATGCTTCTCTGATTATTAATGACCTCTACTAGTTTCATGCTGCTAAAATTAATTTGGGATCACTAAGATAGAGTCGTCCTGCGCCGTGGAAGAAGTATTTTCTCATGGGGGCATTAAAAATTAAATATTTGATAGTTTTGCTATCTCTAGGATGAAAAAGTTGTAGAATAATGGCAAAAAAAATCGACCAGATAGACTGTGAGATTATCTTGAAATTAATCGATAACGCTCGTAAACCATTTACGGAAATCGCCAAAGAATTAATTGTATCTACAGGAACCGTGCATCAAAGGGTTAAGAAACTCGAGAAGGCGGGGATAATCAACGGTTATTCACTTTCCATTAACTACCACAAATTCGGTTACACTCTTACAGTGTATGTCGGAATCTTTGTCCAGACTGGGCACAGTGCTATGAAGATTATCGATGAGTTAAATGCTTTACCCGAAGTTACGGTTGCAGATCTGGCAGCAGGAACCTACAGCATCTTCTGCAAACTCCGATGCAAAGACACGCTGCATGCAAAAGATGTGTTATTTAGAATGCAAGCAATCGAAGGAGTTAAGGGGACTGAAACGATGATAATGCTTGAAGAGCGCCTGAACGATAATAAAAGACTTCTCAAATCGATTATCGAAGAAATGAAAGTTGACTTATAATCAGCTGCTCGTTCCCAACTTTCCCTTCAGTTCTTCAACGCGATTGATTTCAGTTTGAAGATCCCTTTTCAACTTAGTCTCTTTTTCTCGGGTCTTCTTTTTGTGCTCCTCAAATTCTTCTTGAAGTAAACCGAATTCCGATCGCGTGCTCTTAGTCACTTTATTGGCTGATTGAAAACGGAAATAGATAACGGCTATACCAATAATAAGAACAAGAATAATTGACCAAGTGAAGGTAGAGTAACCCGTTTTTGTCATATCTACTCCCATGAAGCTCATGTGTTCAATCATGTATTCTTGATTGGCCAAACTCGTATCTCTTTCAGCAATGCCTGTTTCCAAAGTCGTAACCGTCGTATTCAGTGTTTTTACTTCCGAATTGAGCGATTTGATCTTTTCTCTAGATGTCTCCAATGTATCTGAAACTGAATTCCAAAACGCATCCATCGATGCAACTTTAACAACCTTGTAAATCTGGTAGTTGTTCGACTCCTTTTTTAGCGTTTGGTATTGTTGTTTTAGAGAATTATCCTCTTGTGTTTCCGTTTCCTGGGCAGAGGCAAATATTGTTAAACACAGAGCCAGCGCGCATATTATATAGTGGAAGCGTGTAGTCATTTGTAGTAGCTTATTTTCTTCGGTAGAACCAGACAAATGTAGTCGTCTTTTTCAGTTAACAATTATCATTTATCACTGTATTTCTCCACAATCAAGTGGTTATTTATCCCTTTACGTCCGTTGCGCTATTCGGTTATAGATATTGCTTATTAGAGATAAAGCATTCCCGATTTAAAAATATATGTAGGTACATTAATTTTGTAGTGCAATTTACAAGTCATGAAAAGAAAAAAGTTTCTCACGGGTTTGGCAGCAGGGGTGGCGGGAGCCGTAATGAACCGGTTCAATCCCGAGAAGGAAGTAAATAAAACCAATTTCGAAACCCGTGACCAAGTAGGCTTTAATCATTTACCCAACAAAGAAGAAAATACAATGAAAACCGTAATACATAGAGCAGAGACCAGGGGACACGCAAATCACGGATGGCTGGATACGCACCACACATTCAGTTTTGCAAATTATTACAATCCTGAAAGAGTACATTTTGGAATGCTCCGAGTGCTAAACGATGATATCGTCGATGGTGCCAAGGGTTTTGGAACGCATCCTCACGAAAACATGGAAATCATAAGTATCCCGCTTTCGGGCGCATTAGAGCATAAGGATAGCATGGGAACTAACGGGGTGATTAAGAAAAACGATGTTCAAGCCATGTCGGCAGGTACCGGAGTTTTTCACAGCGAATACAATCACAGCTCCGAGGATAAGGTGAATTTCCTTCAATTGTGGATATTCCCAAAATACAAGGACATCAAGCCCAGATACGACCAGAAAACTTTTGATCCTGCGGATCGGAAGAATAAGTTTCAAGAAATTGTTTCCCCGCTTGAGTCATCCGGAAAGGGAGTAAAGATCAATCAGGACGCATATATACATATGATTGACTTGGATGAAGGGAATTCACTTAAATACAACATCAAAAAAGAAGGGAACGCTCTTTACCTATTTGTTTTGGATGGTGAGATTGAAGCCGGTGAGACCAGCTTATATAGGAGAGATGGCTTGGGAGCAACTGATTTGGAGTCGTTGAATCTTAAAGCCACAAAAAATGCAGAAGCTTTATTAATCGAAGTACCTCAAAATTAGGTGACATGAAAGAAAAATCTGTTTTAAGAACATTTCCCGCAGCAAAAATGGACATGGGAGGAATACCTGTTTACCAGCCTTTCCCAACCGCAAGAGTTGAACAGATTGATCCATTTTTGCTCTTTCACCACAGTACGATAAATGTGAAAGAAGGATCAGCGCCACTTCACGCAGGTGTCGGTCCCCACCCTCATAGAGGCTTTATGCCACTTACATACGTTGTGAAAGGATCCCTCCATCACAGGGACTCCTTTGGAAACAGTTCTGTTATTTCCGAAGGTGGAGCTCAATGGCTTAGTGCCGGCCGAGGAATTATTCATAGCGAACGTCCTTCAAGAGAAATCGCTCTTAACGGAGGTTCGGTGGAAGTTTTGCAAATCTGGATTAACCTTCCTAAGTCTCATAAAATGGAAACGCCATGGTATCGCGGTCTGGAAAAGGATGATCTCGTATCACTTGATTCCCCGGAAGGAGTTACCGCTAGATTGATTTCGGGGAATTATGAAGGTGTAAAAGGCCCAATTCAAACTCCGTTTCCAATGTTCGTAATGTCTATTCAGGGAGAAAAAGGATCATCCGGAAGTTTTAAACTGCCGACAAACATGAAAGGCGGAATCTATGTGATAGAGGGATTCGGTAAAATGGGTGGATTCGGATTGATTGAAGAAAAAACCTTTTATGAATTAGATGAGGCAGGAGAAGAGATGAATTTGCAATTCAATTCTGATTTTCATGCTATTCTTCTTTTAGGTGAGCCACTCAATGAACCATTGGCAACTTATGGCCCCTTTGTAATGAATAGCCAAACCGAGGTGTTGGAAGCCATGCGTGACTACAATCAGGGAAAAATGGGAATATTAATCGAAGAATAATGGAAACTACTAAAATCAAATACATAGAAAACTCAGAATTGGTTCACGCCTTAAACTGGCGATATGCTACCAAGAAGTTTGATCCGAATAAGCAAATTCCAAAGGAAGACCGAGAGACTCTGTTTGAGTCTCTCAGGCTTTCGGCTTCGAGTATGGGCCTGCAGCCTTATCGATTTATTCGAGTCACAAACGCTGATTTGCGCGAACAATTGAGAAAGGTATCTTTCGATCAATCCCAGATAACCGATGCCTCGGAGATGATTGTTTTCGCAGCAAAAACCGAATATTCTGTCTCGGATATTGAACGAATAATCAGACTTGGCGGTGAACTGCGTGGATACGATGAAGACAAATTGGTTAAACGTATCGAGTCGACGAAACGTTATGTGGATCGAAAATCAAAAAGTGAATTATTCGAATGGAACGCTCGACAGGCGTACATAGCTATGGGAAGTTTGCTGACGGCCGCAGCGGTTTTAGGAATCGATGCTTGTCCTATGGAAGGTATTAATGGAGCGGAATACGATAGGATTCTTGGCTTGAATCCATTAAATTTGGGGAGTCTCGCCGTCGTTACCTTGGGTTATAGAAGTGAAATTGATAAGTATTCTTCTGAAGCAAAGGTTCGATTACCAATGGACGAGGTGTTTCTGACATTTTAGGATTACGTGTATGGATATCGTTTTCGAACACGACGAAGAGCGTCAAACTTTTGGAACCAAGATCAAGAAAGATTGGGTAGAATTGGAATATCGAGCCAATAGAGAAGGGAAATTCTTCATTACCGGACTTGAGGGCCCACCCGAATTAATAAATGATGGGGTAGGAGAGAAGCTGATGGAACATGCCCTGCTCTATGTAAAGGATAACGGTTACAAATTGATTCCCTCGTGCAAGGATATTAGAGAATACCTCAAAAAAAATCCAGAGTATATGGATTTGGTTGCCCCGGGAATTCGCGTCGGTTAAGTTCCTGGTGTTTATCTGCCTGATTCTTGAAATGGCCTTGGCTATTAGCTGATAATTGTTCTCGCCTTTACTCCACATAGGCTTCTTATTGTTGCCCTTGGAAGAATTTTTTCCATTGGGGAACAAAAAGAAAACTAATTCGTTCTTACTACATAAGAAATTCCACTTAAACCAAAAAAATAGTGGGGTGGCCCCACGCCAACGATTTCGGCAGGGCCTATTGGATCATGGTTGATTAGGTTTTGGTTTAAGTTCCGTCCGACTTCTGTCGGATTTATGGGCCCTGACAAAAAAAGGGAGTCTGAAAAGGCTCCCTTTAATTTTTCCACTAATTAACTTCTATTCCTCAGTAGCTTCAATTTGTAAATCGAGTATTTTCTCCATGACCTCCAACGATTCCTTATCAATCTTCGAATCTGTCTTGGCTTGCTTTTTCATAAAGCGAAACATGGCATTTTTCTTTATTTCATAAGCTATATACACGCTATAATTCTCTCCGTTGTAATACTTCTCTTCACCTATTTTTCTCAGATCTGCCAGCCCCGTATTCATAACTTGTCTGGTAAGACTCTGAAATTTATCGGCAACGTCGGCTGAGGATGCGTTTTCGGTTTGACCTAAATATTGATCAGTGACATTTTGCATTGTGGTATTTACCTGACCTGCCAACTGGTTTTTGGCATCGATATCGGCCTTCCCTCTTGCGATGTTGTCTTTTATACTTACTCCTTTACCCGTAGCTCTGAAGAACCTGTTGTTCGACTCGTATTTTGATCCGGTAAAGGGCTCTTTTACCTTTTCACCCATCGGGGCTTGACTCCCGCATCCAACAATTAGTAATGCAGTTAATATCCAAAGTATAAATCGTACGTTCATTAGATCGAATTTTAATTGAGTATAGTAAAATTCATGCCAAATTAGCGTAAATTAGAGTCAAAGGTGCAGATTTGATGATCCGAGAGACCGAATATCCATCATTAGGTGTTGCTTTAAGTGGAGGCGGAGCAAGGGGGATTGCTCATGTCGGCGTTCTTCACGCTTTCGACGAACATGGAATTCGTCCTTGCTGCATCAGCGGTTCAAGCATTGGAGCCATTGTTGGAGCATTTTACGCGGGAGGAATGCAGCCTCTTGAGATGCTCGAACTCCTCTCAGGAAAGGGATTCTTGAATCTTTTTAGATTGAAACCTAGTCTTTCGGGGTTTTTAGAAATGAGATACCTTCAAAAGGTTTTAGATGAACATTTGCCCGATACATTCGAAGAACTGAAAATTCCTCTTTTTGTCTGTGCAACCAATTTGTCGAAAGGCAAATCTGAAATATTTCACAAGGGAGAGTTGGCGAGTCCCATAATTGCTTCGTCCAGTATACCTATACTCTTTGAACCCGTAGAGTTGGGAGGATGCAAATATGTTGACGGCGGTGTCCTTAACAACTTGCCGGTAGATGGTTGTAGAAAAATTTCCGATCATCTGGTTGGAGTTGAGGTTAATCAAGGTAAGTTCACTCAGAATCTTCGAACTATGAAAAATGTCGCACTTGAAGTTTTTCATTTAGTGGTAAATAAGAATAGTGATGAAGGAATGAAGCAATGTGATTCAGTCATTATTCCTGAGATGGAAAACTCCTTTGATTTATTGGATTTTTCGAAGGCAAAAAAACTTTTTGATAAAGGGTATGAAGCCGGATTGAATTGGGTTGCATCATATCAAGACTTTCATAAGACAAGAATTACTCAATCTATAACTATCAAATAATGAAAACCATATTAGTTGCAATCGATAACGAAAAAGGAACCAACGACTTACTCTCCTTTGCGGGAGATATGGCTTCAAAATATGGTGCAAAGCTATATATCCTTCACATCGCTCAGCCCGAACCTGAATTTATCGGATACGATGTCGGTCCCGAATATATTCGAGTAAAAGCTGCAGAAGAGTATCGCGAAGAACACAGATGGCTACAGGATATTGCGAAGCAATTGGAATCAAAAGATGTTGAAGCTGAAGCACTTCTGATTCAAGGTTACATTGCCGAAGAAATTCTCAAAGAATCAGAATCCGTTAATGCCGACTTAGTGATATGCGGTTCTCACGCGAATGGATTCTTCTATGATTTATTCATGGGCAATACTGCGGTAGAGCTAAGCAAAAAATCGGAGAGGCCATTGTTGATATACCCAATGAAAAGCTAACCATCCGCTTCATTTTTCTGTTTCAGTCGCTTTCGAACTCATTATTTTCAGCAGTCCGAAGGCAATTGCAATGGCAATAATTCCCATTGTATTCCATAAAAGTGTAAATCCCGAAAAGTCGATCAAGAATGTTCCAACTGCAGGAGCGGCGATGAAAGCTATTCCATACCCTACTGAATACAAACCCAAGTATTTTCCACGTGATGATTTTCCTGCTCTATTAACCGTGAATGTTGTCATGTAAGGCATTGCCAAAATCTCTGATAAGCTCAACGCGATCATGGAAAAAACCAAAATGGCTAATCCCTCGGCAAGTGTTAAAGAAAAATACGCTAGTCCCGCTAAAACTGCTCCGAATGCTACAATTTTGTGCACAGGCCTATTGTTGCCTAACGATTTGACCAAAGGCATCTCAATCAAGAAAACCAATAATCCGTTTAAGGCCAATAGTAGTCCGATATGATTTTCACTCAGGTTATAGACATCTCTATAATAAAGTGGTAGAGTGTTGAATAACTGAAAGAAAACCAGGCCGTAGCCCGCAACGAATAAGAGGAAAAAAAGAAAGTTGAAATCTTGCCAAGGATTCTTTTTTGCCTCAATTACTTCTTCAGAAACGGGTTCTTTTTTCCGTCTCTTCCTTTTTCCAAAGTAAAAGGCGAAAACCAATCCTGCCGCGATACAGGTAAATCCATCAGCGTAGAAAAGCAATTCATAGTTCCTGGCGGCAAGCAATCCGCCCACAGCAGGCCCGATTGAAAACCCCAAATTTATTGCCATTCGGTTCAACGAATAAGCTCTGGTGAGATTCTCGGGTTTGGCATATTCTGCTACAGCCGTAGAATTAGCTGGCCTGAGCGAGTCAGCTATTACCGTTGTGATAAAGAATCCGATGATTAAACCATGAAATGTCTCTACTTCTTTGAGTATGAGAAAACAAATTCCGGCCCCGAAGAGTGATCCTGTTTGAACAGCAAAGGCACCCAATCGATCAGTGAGCCAGCCGCCAAGAAAGGATCCTACCAAAGAACCAAACCCAAAAGCAGCGAGTACTGATCCAATTTGTGCCAAACTGAAATTCAGGTTTTCCTTCAAATACAGACTCAAAAAAGGAAGAACCAGGGTTCCTGTTCTGTTTATGAGTAAAACAGATGCCAAGACCCATGCAGGCCTGCTGAGACCTTTATAAGAATCGATATAGAGTCTGGCTAGTTTCATTTTGGCTGTCCAAAGATCAAATTTTGATTAGTATTTCACTTCGCGGTACATATTTGATATTTTCACCGCCATGTCCTTATCGAAGTCACAAGCCGTCGTTGAGAAGGTTATTTTATTGGTCTCAGGACTCCTTCTTTCTTTTGGGCTTCGATCACAGAGCATTGATATAGCCAAAGACTTTTCCTACGACAAATCTGATCACGACAGCTCTTACATCGAAGTATTCCCAGATTATATTACGAGTAGAGTTTATTTCTCTCAGAAGATCACCAGCGTTGATTTCTACGATAATCTAAAGGATGTCGAATTGTTTTACCTACCAAACACCACCTTTAACCTTGGTGTAGGTGCTACAGTCAACGGATTCACTCTGAATCTTGCTTATGGCTTCGACTTTTTGAATCCTGATGTCGGGAAAGGTGAAACACGTTATCTCGATTTGCAGTCATATACATACACAAGGCACTCAGTAATTGAGTTTTTCGGCCAACTTTACAATGGGATGTACTTGGACAACACCTCTCAAGTTCTGCCGGATTACGAGGACCCATTTTACTTACGTCCCGATTTGCGAATCAGACTATTTGGCTTGTCCTATGTCCACTTGTTTAACGGGAAAAAGTTCTCTTACGCTGCACCTTTTGTGCATAATGAATTCCAAAAGAAAAGTGCCGGATCGTGGAACCTGGGAGGAGAGATATCTTTGGTATATACTTCGGCAGATAGTTCTTTGATTCCCACATTGAAGGACCAAAGCTTATTCGTTCCCTTCCAAGGAATGGATGAGGTACGCTACTTTGGAATTGGTCCTAAAGGTGGTTATGCCCACTCGTTTATTCTGTGGAAACACTTTTTCATAACGATCGCGGCTAGTGTTCGATTGGGGATTGGGCCCTCTCGATACAGCTTCACTGATGGAAGAGTAGTCGAAAAATGGATTCTTAACCCTTCGGGATCAGCAAGGTTTGCAATAGGCTACAACTCGGATAGTTGGTATCTGGGAATTACTGCGGTACAGAGTACATTTCGAAATGCCGTTGAAGAGGCAAATTCAGAGATGCTCTTTGGTGTTGGAAACGTCAGAATGAATTATGTGAAGCGATTTTTGATGGGTCCGAAAACGAGAAATTTTGTTGACAAATTACCATTGCCATAAGGCTACGCAAAATTTCAAAGTCTACCAAGGAGGATCTCCTCTTCGATAAATTCGTGCAGTTTTAACTCAATTTCCAATCCATGTAATTTATCCATAAGAATGCTGTAGGCTAATGAATTTTCAAAGACTCTTTTCTTCTTATGGAAAGTCTGAATAAGATGATCGATGCCAATAACCATTTCAGGATGGAGCTCCTTGAACTTTACTTCATCAAATCTCCTTTCATTGGTCTGTTTTTGAAGTCCTTGAACAACGGCAAAAGGAAAGAGAAAAGTTTCCTCATAATTCATATGACTAATCAGATCTTCTTTAAACCGACGAAAAATCAAAAGTTCAGGCTCCTTCAGACTTGGTTCTGATTCGTTTCTGTCGCTAAGAACTTCAACCAATCTTTCAATTGATGGTAAAAGCCTTTCTAAAAAATACTGATGAGAGAGCTTCAAGAACTCGACAATGAGTTGGGTATCGAATCTGCTAAACCAAGCTGGTTCCGCATTATCCAGATCATCGAGCGATAATATCAGTTCCGCCAAAAAATGTTCTTGAAAATCCGAAACTTCCTTTAGGGAATTATTATATCGAGCAAGGATGGCTTCAGCATGTGGAAATTCTCTTACATCAGAAATTGAATACGTCATGTCAGGAAACTTTCCATGAAAGTATTTGGTGCAATGAGAAGATACAATCACATGAATATGGTATTCTGAATAAAGGGAAAATGTAAAAGTTTGAAATGTAGTGAGTTATGGGTATTTGGCCGCTGATTGGAAAACAGGGTAATTACGAACTTTGACATGTTTATTTCTCTTCAAAGGAGATGGTATATGCCGAGTAATCAGAGAATTCGGTGATACTATTATCTTGAATGACGACGAACTTCGGTTGATTTTTATCCTTACTGATTCCAAAAACAAAATCTCCTTTCTCCAAAGCTTGAGATATATCTTCTCTTCTTAGCATGATCAGGGAAAAACCGCCATCGTCATACATTATATCACCCGTTTTAGTGGAAGTTACCGATTCTGATAGGGCTTCAAATGCCAAAATATGAATACCTGTTTCTCCTGAGACTGAAAATCGATGAATGTAACATGAATCAATACTGTATATGTCATGCCCGATCCAATTTGTAGGGAGTATAACTTGTTTCCACTCGGAGTGGGGTTCTTGCAGAGATACATGGGTTCCCAAAAGAGTTAAATACAGAATGGGATGACAATGCCGGTGAAAATCAGTAGTATCCATTGGGTCACAGGTCACATTGAGAATTCTCCATGCTCCATTTTCGTAAATTGGTACGTGGTGATCTTCTTCATAAACGGGTAAAACGTCGTTGAATTGAGCAATTGAGGTCATGGGAAATCCAATGATTGCCAATAAAAAAACGCGATAGATGAAGTACCTTTCATATGAGCTTATTACTTTTAACCAAATCAAAATAGTTGCAATCATGAGAATTAAAATGGCTTTGAGCGCTTTGGCGTTGGTTTTTGTCTTTGCCCTAAATGGCCAAGATACCAAAATGAGTTCCGATATTTCTGACAAGGCTGCCAAAGTAACTGAACAAATGGCTACCGATCTTAACTTGACGGATATTCAGGTGGAACGTGTTAAAGGACTAAATATGAGTCTTTTTAAGAACAAAGATGAAATTGTGAATTCCGGTATGCCTGTAGATCAGCAGCAAGAAAAATTCAACTATTTTGTTGAGCGTCACGAACAAACACTAAAGCAAGTTCTGAGTGAAGAGCAATACGAAAAGTTCAAATCGAAATACAGTGATATGCTCGAGATTAAAAAATAATTGAGCATTTCATTGACGAGAAATTTCTAAGGGGCTGGGCCCCTTTTTTAATACTTCAAATTTTCAATGGATTACAAAGAATCATGAACGACCTCCAAATTGCCAACTCGGTTAAGCCTAAGCGTATCGATGAAATTGCCTCGATGCTTGGAATTTCTCCTGATGAGCTACATCACTATGGAAAGTACAAAGCCAAAATTTCAGCAGATATAGGTCGCAATCCGAAGGGTCAATTGATTCTTGTAACTGCAATGTCTCCAACTCCTGCAGGAGAGGGAAAAACAACTGTCTCCATCGGATTGGCTGATGCAATGAATCAAGTCGGTGCCAAAACCTGCTTGGCTTTGAGAGAGCCATCTTTAGGTCCCGTTTTCGGAATTAAAGGAGGCGCCACGGGGGGAGGATATAGCCAGGTAATTCCGATGGAAGACATCAACCTTCACTTCACCGGAGATTTTACAGCAGTTGAAAGAGCAAATAATCTTTTAGCCGCCCTTGTAGATAATAATCTTCAAAGTAAAAACAGAAGTCTTAATCTCGACCCAAGAACGATTCGGTGGAAGCGTGTAATGGACATGAACGATCGAAGCTTGCGCCGTATTGTAACGGGCTTGGGTGGTACGGCATCAGGAATGCCACGTGAGGGTGGTTTTGATATTACGGCGGCTTCCGAGATCATGGCTATTCTTTGTTTGGCCGAGGATCTCGGAGATCTCAAGCAGAGATTCGGTGATATTTTCATTGGTACGACCCGCACGGGAGAACCCGTTTATGCCCGTGATATAAATGCACAGGGTGCAATGGCCACTTTGATGAAAGAAGCCATTAATCCAAATTTGGTACAGACTCTTGAAGGAAATCCTGCTTTTATCCACGGAGGGCCATTCGCAAATATCGCCCAAGGAACAAATACTTTGATCGCGACCAAAATGGCTATGACACTCTCGGATTACACCGTCACGGAAGCTGGTTTTGGTTCGGATTTGGGGGCAGAGAAATTTCTCGATATCAAGTGTAGATCAGGTCGAATTAGTCCATCGACTATCGTTTTGGTTGCAACGATCAGGGCACTGAAATACCATGGAGGTAAATCGGTTAAAGAACTTAATGAAACAGATGTAGAAGCCGTTAAAAAAGGATTGGCTAATCTCGATAGACACTTGGAAAATGGCCGTGTTTATGGAGTTCCAACGATTGTAGCGGTAAACAAATTCGTTTCTGATTCTGATGAGGAGATCCAGGTTGTTCTCGACCATTGTAAATCAAAAGGTTTTGAGGCGTATGCCGTGGACTATTGGAAGGAAGGAGGTAAAGGTGGACTGGACCTTGCCAGTGCGGTTGTTAAGCAAGCTGATGCCTGTAGTGAGCACTTTACTCCTGTTTACGAACTAAATCAGTCAGTGGAGGAAAAGATTACCGAAGTAGCGAAGAAAATATACGGTGCTGCTCATGTTGAGTTTGCAAATCCCGCTAAAACAGACTTGAAATTGGTCAAGAAACTTGGTCTCGAAAAGCTCCCGATTTGTATCGCAAAAACCCAGAGTTCACTTTCCGATGATCCTAAACGATTAGGAAGACCTACGGATTTTACAATCCAGGTGCGTCAGGTTGAAATTGCAGCGGGCGCAGGATTTTTGATTCCAATCACTGGGAAAATGATGCGGATGCCTGGTTTGCCTGAAGTTCCTGCATCTGAGAGAATTGACATCGATTCAGAAGGAAATATTACGGGGCTGTTCTAAAATCTGATTGATGAATGGAGTAATTCCAGACTTCTTTACCTGAATCATCAATCATTTTAATTAATAGAGTTCGGTCTCTAAATGCTCCTGAAAGTTCCAAAATTCCAAAATTGTTCTCGAAGAATAATGAACCATCGATTCGATTTTTATTAGGTTCGTCGCCTGGATTATGCGTGCCGGAAGTCAGAGGTGATATTGTGAGATCATACATCTTAATTCCATTTATCTCAACTTCACTCATCTCGGAATGATGACGATCTCCTGTGAGAAAGATTACTCCTTCTATTTTTTCCGCAGAAATCCTGTTCAGTAATTCTGCTCGTTCTTCTTCGTAGTTGGCGTAATTCTCATAAACCTTCGCAGTGTTGAGAATCTGGCTTCCCACTGCAACAAACTTGAAAGGAGCCTTGCTATATTTTAGGAGTTCGATTAACCAATCAATCTGATCTTTCCCTAGCATTTGTTCGTTTGCGGTGGCCATGTTCTTGTCGGTCCGATTCCATCTGTTGTCCAAAAGGAAGAAATGAGCATCGCCAAATTCGAATGCACTGGTAATGCCTCCCAGACCATTTACGCCGTAGCCATTATTTCCCCAGAAATTTTTGAAGGCTTCGAGGGTAAGGTCGCGTTTCGGGAACACCCTTGTTGCATCATTTGGCCCATAGTCATGGTCGTCCCAAATGGCATAATGATTGGCAGTTGCAAGAAGATTTTGCAATTCGGGAATCGATCGAGAATGGGTGTACCGCTTGTTAATTCCCGTTTGAGTGAACCAATCTGCTTCTCTCAAGTAAATGTTATCGCCAAGCC
>CAZWQX010000015.1:0-12128 GCA_964635965.1 uncultured Cryomorphaceae bacterium | reverse complement strand
CAGAGCATCATTTCGGGATTCAGACATGTGCTTCTTCCGATCTCAGAGCATCATTTCGGGATTCTGTTCTTCTATTGTCTCGAAGATCTTGTAACTTCTTCCATAGGCTTTTCCCGGTCGGTCATAAGCTGCTTCATTTACGTAAGCGCAACTTCCAATTGCAATTGAGAAGTTTGGAGGATCGGTGCGGTATTGCCAGAGAGCTTGTGTTGAAAAGCTGAGGTCTCGATCCTCAGTTTGATTCACACCGTTTGCATAAATATCATAACCATAATTGGTTCCAGGCTCCACTTCATCAGCAATTAAATGCACTGTATAACCTTTTGATTTTTCGGCCGCGACGGGTGAGGAGCGCATTTCGTTTTCGGGCATCGTGTCTGGCCAATATACCAGCTCAACAAGACTCGGTTCAGTCATCTGAACCCAAATTAGTGATTCGCGCATTTCTGTATATCCCTTCATTGGACCAGATTGGATCAGGTCTTGACTTAAACCAAACAATGGAATTAGGGAAAGCGCGAGGAGGAGATTTCTTTTCATCTGAATCGAAATTTGGCCCAAGTTAGTTAGGATACTTTAAATCGATCAGATTTTAAGTTCACTATTGAACAAGCACTTTCTGTATAATTTTTTCTCCCGACCCGAGGTTTGCCTGAAGGATATAGATTCCATTTTCTAAGGGTAAAAACTGTTCCTGATTAAGATTTGCGATCTGCTTACCGGTAATGGAGTAGATCTTCACGGGACCTGATACATCTTGATTCGGAATAAGGCTTATACCATTAATGGATGGGTTACTTGCGATAAGTCGAATTCTCTGTTCTTTCTTATTACTTAGAGAAAGAGGATTGCACTCTAAGCCCGAAATAAGCTCCCAAAGTTCAACATCGAATGCAGAAGCCGCAAGGGGCTCATCATAGGCAGCATCTCCTTGTCTGGTAACGATAAGATTCTGCGAAGGAACCAAGTATATTTTTTGATCGTTAGCTCCCAACGCCATAAACATATCCTCGGGCCCTGAAGGAACTATCCATCCCTCGAAAGGTGTTGGGACAAGCGGTAGCATATGACTTTCCTGACCATTTAGCCACCACAAATAGCCATAGGAAGGGTTTAATTCTTGCGAAGGGGACGCAAGATCAGCAATGAATTCTTGATTAGTTAGAACGGGGTTTCCATCCCAAACGAAATTATTTAGTGCCAACAGGCCAAAACGAGCCATATCTCTATGCCTGCTGAAATAAAGATTTTCGAGCCAAAAACCGCTCATTCCTGTTGGTTCCTCAATCCATTCATTGGTTAGTTGATTTCTGTCTCCGCCCGTAGCAGCTTCAATAACTTCAATTAATCTCCTGTACACCCCGTTATGATAATGCCACTGGCTACCAACTTCGAGTTCTGTACATTGAAAACAGCCAGGGTCGGTGCAGTCCCACCAAAGAATTGAGTTATTAAACGATGAAGACATTGACAGCTGATGAAATATGGTGCGCGTAATTTCTTCTTCAGGTGGACAAGATGTCCAGCCTTGGCCCAGGTAGTCAGACACAGGATCTTCAAGATTCAATAAGCCTTCTTCCAGAGATTTACCAACCAGTGTTGCCGTTATCGTTTTTCCTGCGGAAGCCCAATACCAGATATCATTTTGTCCGAAACCGTCGAAGTAGTTTTCAAGAACAATACGACCATCTTTCAGTACCATAAAAGCTTTGGTGTTCCTTGCTTCGAGATAACTCAATAGAGTATCGATGCTTTCTTGGCACCATCCCAATTCTTCGGGGTTTGTTGTTTCCCAATCTGAGCCTGCAGTAGGAGGGAAGTAAACCTGAGCATTGCACAAACCAGCGGAGGTCAATGCTACGAAGAGTAAAATTATCCTCATGACGCTTTGGATGATGATCTTAGCCAATAGTTTAAAATCCATAAGAACCGTTCGCATCGAAAATGCAACCACTCCGCATTTTTTGGTAAGCTAAAATTGGTTCAGGATATATATTGCAACAAATTACTAAGAATATGAACCTATCGAAAACAGCCAAGACGATCATCGGGGTTTTAACCATCTTCCAGTTATTTGCAGGTTTGGGCTTTGTCGTTTGGATTATTGCCAGCGTGCTGCCTCAGGCCGTGGCTGCCGCTGAAACCAACCCAGGTCCTGAATTTGCGTTGAGCATAGTAGGCGGGATGGTGATTTGGTCTGTTTTTCTCAGTATTTACACTTTTGGATTGATGGTTTTTTATTTGGTGCATGCAGGCACGAACAAACAAACATCAACGGGAATCAAAGTGCTTTGGATAGTCCTGATCCTACTTTTTGCTTTTTTAGCTGAAGTGGTATACTTCTTCTTGGAAATTCTCCCTGAAAAATCTATTTCGGCGAAGTTGGAGAATTAAGGTTCGTCATAGTCTACCACAATCTTAGCAGTGGTTGGATGTGACTGGCATGTCAAGATGTAGCCTGCTTCTACTTCTTCATCTGTTAAAGCGTAATTTACGTCCATTACAGCCTTTCCTTCCATTACTTTCGCTCTGCAAGTACAACAACTACCGCCCGTGCAAGCATATGGAGCATCTAAACCAGCATCAAGTGCAGCGTCTAAAATATTCTCTCCAACAGGAACGGTAATTTCTGTTTCTTCACCGTCTAAAACAATTGTGGCTTTGGCTTCAACAACTGATCCATCTCCCTCAGCCGATTCTTCCGATTCTTCTGCAGGGACGGGAGTTGAAAACAATTCAAAATGAACTTTTTCTTTTTGCACACCCTCTTCCAATAACCTCTCTTTAATGCCTTCAATCATGTCGAAAGGCCCGCAAAGAAAGTGTTCATCGGCATTTAATACATCGGGAAATCTGGCAATGAGATCAGCGCATTTTGCCGAAGAAATTCTTCCCGTGAATAGTGGATCAGCGGTTTTTTCACGACTCAACAAGTGATTCACTTCTAATCTCTCTCCGTATTTATCTTGGAGGGCTTCCAGTTCATCTTTAAAGATGATGTCTGATTCGGATTTGTTCCCGTAGAATAATGTGAATTTGCTTGTGTCGTCGCTGGCCAAGGCGGTTTTTAAAAGAGACATGACCGGGGTAATACCGCTTCCTGCTGCGAAACCAACGTAGTGCTTAGACGAACCCGATGGCATTTCAGTGTAGAAATTACCCATAGGCTCCATCACCTCAATCGAAGTACCCACTTCAATACCATTGTTTAAATGGCCGCTAACCCGACCATTTTCGACCTTCTTAACGGCTATCCGAAGTTCTTCGTCGGCAATTGGACTAGAACATGCAGAGTATGATCTTCTCAATTCTTCTCCACCTACCTTTACTTTTAAGGTTATGTATTGTCCTTGCTTGTATTGAAAAGAATCTTTTAAGCTTTCAGGGATGTCAAATGCAATGGAAACGCAATCAGCTGTTTCTCTGCGGATATCTTTTATTTCTAGTTGATGAAATTTGGCCATCAGGGTCAAAATTTTGAAGTGCAAAAATAGGTTTCTGAATTCACTCAACAAGAACAGTAGTCAAGAGACTTTGTTTTGCCAATCTTATTGGAGTTGTGAAAAGGATTAATAGGATAAAATTTCTTCTAGAGCGGCTTGAACCTTTGAAGCATTCGGTATCATTGTTTCCTCCAGAGTCGAGTTAAGCGGAATTGCCGGGAGATCTTCTGAACCTATTATTTTGACAGGCGCGTCGAGTTTGTCAAAGCAGTTTTCTTGAATTGATCCGGCAATACTTCTGGCGAATGTTGAACCAATTGATTCCTCAGAAACGACCAAACATCTTCCGTGAAGGCGAACTCTTTCATAAACCATGGTGGCATCCCACGGTGATATGGATCGGAGGTCGAGGATTTCGACCTTTCCATTCATCTTTTTCGAAGCAGTTTTTGACCAATAAACTCCCATTCCATAGGTTATGATAACTATTGATTCCCCTGTATCAATCCTTTCACTTTCTGCCTCTTGAGCAATTCTGGCTGCTCCGATAGGGACTACATATTCCCTGTCTGGAAGCACCGATTTTGCCTCCTCCGTGCCTTTAATTTTGCTCCAATAGAGACCTTTGTGTTCGAGTACAACAACCGGATTCGGATCGTAAAATGCCGCCTTGATTAACCCCTTTAAATCTGCTCCATTTGAAGGATAAACTACTTTAATACCTCTGATATTCGCCAGGACAGATTCTACGGATGATGAGTGATAAGGGCCGCCGCTACCATAAGCACCAATGGGTACTCTTATTACCGAAGTTGCGGGCCATTTTCCGTTTGTTAAATAGTAACTTCTGCTTAATTCTGTAAATAGTTGATTTAGCCCGGGCCATATATAGTCGGCGAATTGCACTTCGACGATTGGACGTGCGCCTGTAGCAGCCATTCCAACGGTGCTACCCACAATGAAGGCCTCCATGATCGGGGTATTAAAAACGCGATCATCACCAAATTTTTTTGCCAGCGTCGCCGCTTCGCGGAAAACTCCACCTAACCTGCCTCCAACATCTTGACCATAGAGCAGTGCTTCGGGGTGATCTTCTAATATTTCTTGAACCGCAAAAAGGGCACAGTCTACCATTAGTGTCTGCTCCCCTTCCTTTGGCGACCGATCTCCTCTTTCCTCAGCGATGGGAGTGGGCGCGAAGTCGTGAGTGAATAGATCTTCGGGCCTTGGATCCTCTGCTTCCAGCGCTTCATTGTAATCTGCTTCAACTTCGGTTCGAGCATTGTTTTCAATTTGATTTATCTCAGACTCTGAAATTCCTTCGGCCAAGAGTAAATCTTTAAGTTTATCCCAAGGATCCCTGGCACGGTGCTCATCCAAATCATCTCTGTACCATTCCATTCTTACCCCGGAAGTGTGATGTCCTAGCAAAGGAACCTTTGCGTGTACCAAAAATGGCCTTCTCTCGTTACGAACCATCGAAAATACCTCTTTCATGGTTTCCCATGATTCAATCATATTCGACCCATCGATTGATCTCGTTTCGATTCCTTTAAACCCTCTGGCGTAATAGGCAGCGTCGTTTGCACGAACTTCATCCGCACTAGCAGAAATATCCCACTCGTTGTCTTGAACCAAGAAAACAATTGGGAATTGTTTCAGCGCGCTCATTTGTAAGGCCTCGCTCACCTCACCCTCCGTCATGGCAGCATCTCCAATGCTGCATACAACCAGAGGTTTTTCACTAGCTGAATCCAGGAGGCCCTTGTTTTCCATGTATTGAATCCCCATGGCAACACCTGTCGCAGGGATAGCCTGCATACCGGTCGCACTCGAATTATGAGGGATTTTCGGCATATCCTCCCGATTGAGACTAGGATGGGAGTAATAGGTTCTTCCACCTGAAAAGGGATCGTCTCGCTTGGCCAACAATTGCAGCATCAGCTCATATGGCTTTATTCCCATTCCGAGCAGGATACTATCATCTCGGTAATACGGAAAGATGTAGTCGGTTGATTTTAACTGTAGTCCACAGGCAAGTTGTATGGCTTCATGTCCCCTTGAACTCGCATGAACATATTTCGAAGTTACATCCTTGTTTTCTTCATAGAGTTCGGCCATGCACTTTGAGGTGCTCATTAAATGCCAAATCTTTAGTAATTGGTCATGAGATATTTGGACGGAACTTGAAGATATTTCCATTAAAGGTGGTTTTCCTGCAAAATTAACAATCGAATTAGGAATGAGCGTAAGACTCAGTTTCCAAAAAAAATCTCTTTCTTGTGGTAAACCATTAAACTATTATGATGAAAACCTCGACAAATTATTTCTTGATTTTAACCCTTTTCGTTTTTGTTTGTGGAAGTGCATTTTCGCAGAAAGACGATGACAAAGGACCTGATTTGATTACCATAACGGCAGGATGGTCTGCTGCGGATTTAGTGATTGATGGAGAAGAAGTAACTGATGTTAGACATGGATTTTTTGGGGGTGTGAGAAAGGATTTTAAACTTGCTCCAATCTTCAGTTTAAACACGGGAATTCTCTATGTACAAAAGGGAGCAACATTTAAGTTTGGGGATGCTGAGTCTGAATGGGAGTTAGATTATCTTGAATTACCGGTTGGACTCAAAGCAAAGCTGGGGCCCGTTTTTGCAACGGCAGGTTTGTCTGCAAATATTCGTATCAATTCTCAAATTGATGGAGAAAAAACAAGCGACATAGAAGATTTTGATGTGAATGCGTTCGCTTTATCATCATCATTGGGACTAGGGGTAAAGATCCTTATGTTCTCAGTTGATGCGCGATGGCAGTATGGGTTTACGGATATTATTTCAGACAATGATGGAGATGCCGTGAACAATAATTACTTCTTAATCGGACTAGGGTTCGGTATCGGCGGTAGATAGAAATAAACAAGCTTCCTGAAAGGCATATTTGGATTTGAATATCTGAATATGCCTATTTTTGTGCCATGATTTTACCGATTGTTGCATACGGCGATCCTGTTCTAAAGCGTGAAGCTGATGACATTGATAAAGGCTATCCGAACCTCGATGGATTATTGGAAGATATGTTTGAAACCATGTACAATGCTCAAGGTATTGGATTAGCAGCACCTCAAATAGGTAAGTCCATTCGATTGTTCATCGTTGATGCTTCTCCATTCGGGGAAGATGAAGAAGACCCCGAAGCGCAAAAAGTAAAGGACTTCAAAGAAGTATTTTTCAATGCCAGAATCATTGAAGAGAAAGGTGAACCTTATGTTTTTCCTGAGGGTTGTTTGAGTATACCCAATATTAGGGAGGAGGTAACCAGAGATGATACAATCGTAATTGAATACTATGACAGGGATTGGAATTTTCAGCGAAAAACTTATGACGGTTACGCAGCCAGAATAATACAGCACGAATATGATCATATAGATGGTATTCTCTTTACGGATAGGCTTAGACCTTTAAAAAAGAAGCTACTGAAGAGGAAATTGACCGATATTTCAAAAGGTGATGTCGAAGTAAATTATCGAATGAAGTTCCCGAATATGAAATTGAAAAGATGAGGAGATTACTTTTTTTGCTGTCGCTTGTTTTTATTCTCGCCGCTTGCCAGGATGGTACAAGTGAGAGTTCTTCTAAAGAGAATACGGATCGACAAACCGCCCTTATCCAAGAGATTGATAGCTTGGAAAATGTTCTGGAGAATGATCAATGGCGTCCGAATAACCCCGCTGTACCCACTTTAATGCAGAGCTACACCAAATATTCCGAACTCTATCCGGGAGATTTGGAGAAATCACCCGAGTATCTCTACAAATCAGCGGCTCTAGCCAGATCGGTGCAGCTTCCCGTAAAAGCGATTAAAATCTATGACAAGATCTTAGTTGATTACCCTAAATGGATGAAAGCACCGGAAGTAGCTTTTTTGCTGGCCTTTACCTATGATGAAGATTTGAAGGAACCTGATTTAGCGAAAGAAGCATACCAGAAGCTTATTCAAGATTTTCCAGGTGACCATTGGGCAGTTCAAGCAGAACAGCGTTTGGTGACTATTGACATGAGCGATGATGAACTGCTGGAATTCTTGAATAGTCAAAGTCAATCCGACTCTTGAAAAACGGCTTATTCAAGGACAGGCATCTACTTTTTCTACTTCAATATTTTCTAAAGTAAATCCAAAATCTGAGTTCTTGATTTGCTCTGGAGTGAATCCTTCAGGAATGAAGTAAACTCCATTCAATTTTCCTACGCTTGACTTGAGTGCGTTGAGACAGACTCCTTCAATTCTCCCTGTTTCCCTTAGAATTCCCTCATAGTAGAAATTTATCGAAAGGCTTAAGACCGCTGCTTGATCAGAAGAATTCTCCAGCTTGAATAGGAGAGCATCTCGCTTAACTCCTTCCGCGTCTTTTGCTTTGCCCCATTTGGTGGAAATATTCATTCCGTCTACTTTTTGATAAGCGTCATAGCCTTTTTGTGCCTGAGATTGAATGACAAATACCAAGGCCAAAACCAGCATAATCGAGTTTTTCATCTTCTTCATATTGTGCAAAAATGAAAAAAAATGAGCGTTCATTGAACGCATTAACGAAGAAGGTGTACAGGGTTGTAAATCCTGACACAGATGAACAAGGTTATTTCTTTTAAAGCAGAATTTCAAGATCCGCGATTTCTCCAGATATATCTTTTAGGTTCCTTTCTGATTTATGGCATTCTTTTTCTGGGATGGTCAAGCAGAATGATGGTTTTTAGTGCGGCTCTGGTGTCAACTTTGACCACTCAATTCATTTGGACAAGAGTCAAAGGAGGTGATTTAAACTCTTTGAGGAGCGCATTAATAAGCGGGTTGGGTTTGTGTTTATTACTAAGAGTCGAATCACCCTTGATTATGGCTTTAGTTGGTATCCTGACTATTTCGTCAAAGTTTATTCTCCGGTTTAAGGGAAAACACATTTTTAACCCCACCAATTTTGGAATAATTATCGCCGTGCTTTCCGGGCTAGCTTGGATTACTCCGGGCCAATGGGGCAGAGGAGAGGTCACAATTCTCCTGATCATAATCGCCGCTGTAGGTATTTTGACGCGGGTAGGTAGATGGGATGTTTCCGTGAGTTTTATCTTCTCGCTTCTGGTTTTAGAAGTGATGCGATCTCATTTTTATTTGGGTTGGGATTTATCAGTTGTGCTGCACCGATTAACCAGTGGCACTATTCTTCTTTTCGCTTTTTTCATGATAACTGACCCGAAGACTACTCCTAACAGCCGAAAAGGAAGAATTCTTTGGGGCGCATTGATCGCACTACTCAGTTTTATTCTTAGTGGATTCTTTTATCTCTATCAGGCTCCGCTCATAGCGCTATTCATCATTTCACTAACAACTCCATTGGTTGATCGCCTGTACGAGGCCGAGAGATTCAAGTGGATATCTAAACATTAAACAAATGAAAAGAAAGGTAACGGCCCTATTTCTGGCCATGCTCATTTTGAGTCAAGACATGTGGGCTTTTTGTGGATTTTATGTAGCAAAAGCACCAGCAGATTTATTTAACGAAAAATCCGAGGTTATTCTTGTTCGAGATGGCCAAAAGACGGTAATAACGATGAGTAACGACTTCAAGGGAGACGTAAAGGATTTTGCTATGGTTGTGCCCGTTCCCGTGGTGCTCAGAGAGGATCAGATTCGCGTTGTTGATCGGGGAATTTTTGATCGATTAGATTCATATTCAGCACCGAGATTAGTAGAATATCACGATGAAAACCCTTGTCAACGGGTCGTTTATGATTTTGAGGCAAAGTCACTGGCAAGAGCGGCTACCATGGAGATGATCGTTGAGGAAGACTCTGAGTCTGATGCGGTAGATTATGGGGTGACTATTGAGGCTTCATATACCATAGGGGAATACGATATTCTTTTGCTTAGCGCTAATGAATCGGAAGGGCTACAATTATGGTTAGAGGAGAATGGATACCAGGTGCCATTGGAGGCTGAGTCGGTATTGAAACCGTACATATTAAGCGACACCAAGTTCTTTGTGGTCAAAGTTAATCTTGAAGAAAAGGATAAAACCGAATTTGAATACTTAAGACCAATCCAAATCAGCTTCGAAAGCGACCGTTTCATGCTTCCGATAAGATTGGGAATGGCAAATGCGAAATCTGCTCAGGACCTGGTTGTTTATGGATTTACCAGAAATGGTCGTATTGAACCCGTAAACTATCGTACAGTCAAAATTCCTTCGAATCGAAACATCCCATTATTTGTCCAGCGATACTTTGGTGAATTCTATCAAGACCTTTTTCATCGCGCATATCATCAAGAAAGAAGAAGTGCCGTATTTCTTGAATATGCTTGGAATGTGAGCCCCATGCAAGGGGTAAAATGTGATCCTTGCGTTTCTCCACCACCAGTATTTAATGATTTCAAAGAAGCAGGTGTGGACTGGGTAACTGGGATGAATTATGAAAGTCAAGTGTTTTTTACCAGATTACACGTGAGGTACACCAAAGATCGGTTTCCGCAAGATCTACAATTCCAAGTAACACCTAATAAAGAGCACTTTCAGGCACGCTATGTATTAACTCATCCCGCTAAGGGTGATCTCAGCTGTGAAGAGGGCAAATCGTATCGTAAACAGTTAGAGAATCGACGAAAACTGGAGGTTGATGAGCTAGAAATACTCGCTGGGTGGACCAATCCAAATTACCGAGACTACATCACTGAATTCAGTAAATATGAAGAGATCGATAAATATGCACCAAAAAGAAACTCTTTTCTTCCCATGAATATAGAGGGGCCAAGTGGTAACGGACCAGGTTGGATGCAAATGATCTTTCCCTTCTTAATTCTGGTAGGTGTAGTTGCTTTAAGACCCAAAAAGCAAAAGTTTAAGAAATTGACCTAGTGCAACCTTATACTTGTTTAACCGTCATAAAGACAGATGAGAATTATCTCTCTGTCTTTTTTTATTGCCTCTGGATCACCAAGATAGACCGATATAATTCTAAAAAGAATGATTAACTTCAGCAACATGACCCGATTGAACGGTTTTCTGGTAGCACTTTTTGTGATCTTCGTTTTTGCGGCATCTGCCCAAAAATCTTCGGGTGAGCAAATTGCCGAGAGTTCGGTAGATGTGTTTATCCCTAACGCTTTCACTCCTAACGGTGATGGAATAAACGATTCTTTCAAGACCATTGTAAACGGCCCTGAATTGGATATCTACGAGTTTTCAATCATAGATAGAAACGGGAAAGAGGTATTCAGCTCGAAAAATCCAGATGAGTTTTGGGATGGAACGATTGACGGTAGTTCCTACTCTTCGTCACCAACCATTTTCATTTACATAATGAAAGTTAAGTCCATCGAAGATCCCAATCCACTCGTCTTACGTGGACATGTTGTGATGATCCGTTAACCGAAAACAGGTCTTCGTTGCTCAGTTGTCTTTTTGATTTGAGATAGAAGATCGATCGAAGAGCTTCCATCCAACCTGATAAGTCCCACTTTCTGAGCGGCAGCCATTGATTGATCTCTCAGGAATTGATCTCTACAACCAATGCTTATCAGCGCCTTATACATGGCCTTTCGGACTTTTCGCGGCTCTTTTTTGATTGATTTTGCAATTGCTTTTATGTGATCAATAAAGAACTCCACGCCAAGATTATTCTTCTGTTTTGCTATGGCCGATAAAGTGTAATATGCGTAACAGCGCTTGTCATTGTCGGGATCGTTTCTCCATAAATCAGTAAATAGCACAGCAAATTGAGATTTGGCCACTATTTGTTCACAAAACTTTTCAGCGAAAGGGGAGGGATATAACTGATTTGCCCGTGCTGAAAGTTCATCTTGCGTGTAACTATCAGGATCGTCAATGAAGGTTGCTAAAACTTTTAAGTCGTGATTGTTTCCTGAGTAGAGTTCATCAGCTAAACAAGCATCTTTCTTTAAATCTTTGGAAAACCGCTGAACCGTCGAAAGATTAAGACCAAAAGTCTTATCTCCATTGGTTACTCTGTGCGTCCATCCATTCTTAATGTCCTCTGTTTTCAACGCCTCTAGCGCTGAAGCGATTTCTTTTGCTGACATGCGGTTAAAATGAAAGGTTATCTTTCGAAGGTAAGTCAATATTTTTTGGAAATGAAAAAATTACTTCAATCATTTTTACGGGCAGAATTGTTGAAAACCATTTAAAAAACCTGGGGCTTTTGCTAAATAAGTGCCTAAAATCGACTTAAAACATGCAATATTTCTCAGAAGACTTCAACCGATTTTTTATTGAACTTGCTCCTAATAATCATAAAGATTGGTTCAACTTAAATAGAGATCGCTATGTCAAATCCGTTAAAGAACCGTTCGAAAGGTTTATCACAGATTTAATAGGGGAGTTAGCTCGGAAAGAGCCAAAACTGGATGTAGATCCCAAATCGACAATTTTTAGAATCAATCGAGATATAAGGTTCAGTAATGACAAATCTCCGTATAAACTCAACAGGTCGGCAGCCATTGCCCCTGATGGAAAAAAGAGTATTGCTCAAGGAGGCCTTTACATTGAATTAGGCCCTGAACGTATTGCGGTCGGTGGCGGGGCCTTTCAGCCTGGTAAAGAAGAACTGATGAAACTTCGAGAACATATTGTCAGACATCCTAAAAAATTGAGAAAGGCCATTGAATCATCCTCGTTTATCGAAA
>CAZWQX010000014.1:0-42383 GCA_964635965.1 uncultured Cryomorphaceae bacterium | reverse complement strand
GCATCGTAAAAAACCTCACCTTTTCTTGCTTTAATGAATTCATTGAACACTTTGGTTTCAGCATGTGTCAGAGCGTTGAATCCTGCGAAAACGTAATGCTTTTGTGACGTACGAATGAATTCCGGTAACTTTTCGGAGGCATCTTTCATGATTCCTCCTGAAGTACCAAGGCCTTTCTTAACCAGCTCAGCCTTAAAAGCAGAGAATATATCCATTAGTTTCATCCAAAACTTTCGATACGACTCTTGTTTTTCTGAAAGCTCAGATTTTTGAAAACTGAATTCTTCTATCTCAGTGTAGTCAGAAAGCTCTTTGAAGATGGTAGAAGGGTTGGTCAGAGCTCCATCAATATCATTGAAGTCTTTAAGGAGAATGTCTGACCACGATAAGAAACGATTAAGTGATTGAGCATCCCTCCCCAGAACTGAAAGATATGCTTGATAAAGTGAGAATGTCGCCGTGAGGTTCTCGGCCGTTCGAAGTCCCGAGATTTTTTCAGCCCACTCATTCAAGGTGAAGATTTCGGGGAGCCAAGTCGCATTTTCCGATTTCTCAGCTAGAATTCTATTTAGGAAAGCTGCCGCTCTTTTAGTCGGCAGTATTATTACCTGGTCTTCAAGAGAGATGCCATTGGATAACACTTTATCGGCCAACAGCATCAAGAATGGATGCATCTACTTAAACCCGTTTCGTATAAAGCTAAGAAATTCTTTAAACGCAGATTTTGATTGAAAAACCTTAGCCATTTCCTTCGTCAGGGTCTTTTCGTTATTCTCTTGATCAATTTCTCTTTGGATGTTTTTAGGTCTATCGGCAACCGCTTTGGGATTTCCCATCTGCTCTTTAGCTAATGCATCGGCTAAATCAAAGAATGCCTTGGCTTTTGCAGTGTGACCGAGCTTCTCTTCCAGGAGCCCCAAATTATTGTGGGCAACAGCATCTTCAGGATCCAACTTTACTGCCATTTTGTAGTCTTCTACGGCGCCTTCAGTATCTCCCATGGCATCTTTAATATAAGCACGACTGCTGTAGCGATATGCCCGATTAGGCTCTAAATCTCGAGCCTTATTCATGTCATTCAAAGATTCGCTCAACATTGCAGCATGGAAATATGCTACCGCTCTTTCGCTATACAAGTCCGCATTGTCTGGTTTTACGGAAATAGCTCTTGAGAACCAATAAATCGCTTTGGTGAAATCCCCGCTTTGATAACTCTGCTCGGCTTTCTTTTCAAACTTATCTTTGCTCATTATGGAAAATCAGGTTGACATTCATTTTCCTCTCTATCGTAAGTACCCCAATAACAAGTCATACTTCAAAGTGTTGTCGGTTGATGCATTTGAAGAAGTACAAGTAATTGGAAAGAACTACGTACTATCTGAGTTAAAGGCAAAGATATTACCCGAGAGGAATTTAATCCATGACATAATCGCCGCTGAAGGTCATTGGGTGGAGATTGAAGCGGAGGAATTTGAGAAGGTCAAGAAAATCGCCCTAGGTTGACCTTCCAAGAATCTCGAGATGCACATTTTGCAGTTCTAAAAAGGAGACTGTAATTTCATGTGCTGCTTTGACCAAAAACAACCTCTGAGGCGTTTTGATCGTTAACATGTTATGTCGTCTTTTTTCAGGCTGAATAAAATCCTTGTGCTATTGGCTTTTTCGTTTTTCGGAATTTCAGCCAATGCGGAGCATATCATTGGAGGAGAGATGTACTATGTGTGCAACGACAATGGCGACTACATCTTCACAATGAAGCTGTATAGAGATTGCAATGGGCCGGGAGCACAATTTGATAATCCGGCGAATTTTGCCGTGTTTGATGACAATGATATTCTGGTTGACCAGGTACAAGCGACTGTCTTCAACATTGAGGAGATTGATCCATCTTTTGACTCTCCATGCCTTAATTTCCCACCTGATATATGCGTGGAGGAAGGCTCGTATCAGTTTATGCTGCAGCTTGATACAGACATATCAGGTTACAGGGTTGTGTACCAACGCTGTTGTCGAAACCCAACCGTTCAAAATTTGGAAAACCCCGGGGCACAGGGGTTGACAATAGTTGCAGAGGTTCCTCAAACCAATGTGGCAGATTGCAATTCCAGTCCTTTCTTTAATAGTTTTCCTCCGCCTATTTTATGCAGCTTTGAGCCTTTGGTATTTGATCACAGTGCAACTGATCCTGATGGTGATGAGTTGATTTATTCTCTTTGTGCTCCTTACACGGGAGGGAGCCAGGCAGACCCATTGCCAATCCCACCAAGCAATCCTCCATTTGCTGAATTGCAATATGCCTTTGGATACTCTGCGCTCGACCCGTTAAATGCAGATCCGATGCTGTCAATTGACCCTGCCACCGGTTTGTTAACGGGAACTCCAACTATGCAAGGACAATATGTTGTAGGAGTTTGTGTTGAAGAATGGAGAAATGGGATTCTAATTGGGGTGAATAAACGTGACTTTCAATTCAATGTGGCACCTTGTGAACCCATTTCGGAAGCACTGATTCAAGAAATTGATGATTTCGAATTGTGTGATGATTTGACTTTCACCTTTTTCAATCAAAGTAATCCTGATAATGAATATGTCTGGGATTTTGGAGATCCGACCACAGATGATGATATTTCTATTGGTTTCAATGGACAATATACTTACCCCGATACAGGGACTTACGTTGTTACATTGATCTCAAATCCAGGTGTTTTTTGTTCTGATACCACGGAAATTATCGTTCCCGTTTATTACGAAGCTACCATCGATATTGAATCATTTGATTTCGAGTGTATCAATGGAGAACCGGTATATTCTTTTACAGCTGGTGGAACTTTTCAGCAAGGTGCATCGACAATTCTTTGGGATTTTGGGCCTGGTTCGAACCCGCAAACGGCCGATGGATTGACAGCTACGGGGATCAGCTTTGATACCCCCGGAGTAAAAAATATTCAAGTACAGGCAATAGAGAACATTTGTGAAGCGCAAAGTACCATACAGTTTACCGTTCCCGATCCGCCTGAAGTGTCAATTGATCCTCAGACTGAGTTTTGTAGTGGATTGAATATCAGTTTTACACAATCGAGTCAGAACGCATCACTGTTTTCATGGGAATTCGGAGTTTCTTCAACGGATGGTGACGTTGCCGAGGGTGCGTTTGCGAATTATACCTATCCCTCGCCGGGATTATTTACCGTTACTTTAATTGCTTCAGATCCTGATAATTGCCCAATATCCGTTCAAGAGACTTTCGACGTACAGCCTTTGCTAGCACCTGAAGTTCCAGAGCAAGATGTGTTTTGTTTTGATGGCCACAGTATAAATTTCAGTCCGGGAGGAAGTTTTACGAATGGAGCAGATTTTTCTTGGAGTTTTCCTGGTGCGAATCAATCGACTTCAACTTCGCAGAATCCTTCGGGAATAACTTTTCCTGATCCCGGGGTAAAGGATGTGATACTCACAATAGCTGAAAATGGCTGCGAAAGAACGGCAGAGGGAACAATAATTATCCACCCTAATCCAGTTGCCTTATTTAATGCTTTTCCAACTGAAGGCTGTGCACCGCTGGCCGTTTCATTTATTAATGAATCAATAACTGAAAGTAGTTCACGCGTTTTTGATTGGGATTTTGGTGATGGGAATACTTCCACAGGAGTTAATGTTGTAAATGAATACCAAAACCCCGGTACCTATTCCGTTTCTCTGTACTTGGAGAACTTAAATGGATGTATAGACTCTGATTTCATTGAGTTGCAAGACTTGATCACCGTCACACCCTCTCCAATCGCTTCATTTGATATAGAACCAACTACTATATCGGTGCTCGATCCATCTCTTGAAGTTATTAATCTCAGCGAAGGGGCCATTTCATGCACATATTACTTTGATGATACCATTTTTGAAGAATGCGATTTCGATTATGAACTTCAAAATATTGAGCCGCAAAATATCACATTGGTCGTTGAGAATGAATTTGGTTGTTCCGACAGAGCTGAAGCTGAGATATTCATATCTGATCATTTGATCTATATACCAAATGCTTTTACGCCTGATGGAGATGGAATCAATGAGTTTTTCAGACCTGAAATGACCGGTGTGCTTTCATTCAGAATGTGGATTTTCGACCGTTGGGGTCAACAAGTATTTTATACTGAGAATCCCCAAGGATGGAACGGCCAAGGAGTCGATGAGGAGCATTATGGGCAGGCCCAGGTTTATACTTACAAAATGATCATTACTGATTACGGTCAAACAAATTTTGAGTACACTGGTTCTGTAAGACTCATTCGCTAAACTCATGAAAAGATTTTTGCTCATTTTCACCATAATTATGGCTGTGGTCATAATTGGATTTCTGATTGTAGATGAATCACTTCCGCAAGGAAATCAAGGGCCCGAAGCTGAAGCTCTTGCAGAAAAAATGCTAAACGCTATAGGCCATGAACAATGGGATGAAATTCCTATCATTTCATGGTCATTCAGAGGAGAGCACTACTTTGTTTGGGATAAAAAAAACCATTGCGCGTTGGTTGAGTGGGACGATTACTCGGTTGCCTTAAACCTGAATGGCGTGACTGGAAAAGTAAGAAAAGGTGATGCGGAAATTTTTGGTGACGAAGCTGAAAATGCCGTTCAAACTGCTTACGCATTTTGGTGCAACGATAGTTTTTGGTTGAATGCCCCTGCAAAAATCAAAGATGGAGGAACAGTGAGGAAAATTGTGAAATACGATCAAGGACCAGATAGGCTTTTAGTCCAGTATATGTCAGGTGGAGTAACTCCCGGGGATGCTTACTTGTGGGAGTTAAATGAAGAATATCTTCCGGTTTCCTACAAAATGTGGGTATCAATTATCCCTATTGGAGGGGTGGAAGCAACTTGGGAGGGTTGGACTGATTTTGATGGTGCAATGATTGCCACCAGTCATAAGTTAGGGCCATTGGAAATTCCCTTAACCGATCTCAAAACAGGAAATAGTCTGTCAGATTTTGGCCTTTCAGATTCTCTGTTTATGAGCTTTAATTGACATAGAGACGCATGTCGATATGCTCTATTCCATCCCACATGTATCTGCCGCTGATCTGCTCAAATTTCAGATCTTCATAAAAGCCTTTTAGGTATTCTTGAGCGGCTATTTTAATCGTTTTAGCCTCGTGTTCTTTAATGCAGTGATCGATCGAAATTTCCATAAGCTCCTTGCCAATTTTGAACTTTCGGTATTCTTTTTTGACTACGACTCTGCCGATGCTCCATTCATCGTAAATCACCCCCGCCGGCACAATTCGGGCTGTGGCAATTAATTCATTATCTGAAGTCGTTCCGAGCACATGGATGCATTCGGGATCTTTGCCATCAATCTCCGAATAGGGGCAACCTTGTTCTACTACGAAAATATCTAACCTCACCCTCAATAGGTCGTGCAATTCCATAAGGGAGAGATCGTCGAAACGTTTAATTCTCCAAGTTAAAACGGGTTTTTCATCTCCGTTCATTCTATGTATTTTTCGATAAATGATTCCCCATGTGCGGAAGGTACGTAGTAGTTTCAAAAATATCTGAAATCGAAGAAAAATTCGGCGTCTCGGCTGCAGGTCCGTTCGTGTCTAATTATAATATAGGCCCCGGAACAATGGCTCCTGTTATCACTGATGAACAGCCTAAATCGCTTCAGTTTTTTCAATTTGGGTTGACTCCTTTTTGGGCGAAGAAGCGAATGTATTTTTTTAATGCGAGAGCTGAAGGTGATCATAACAAGGAAAATGACCCTTCATATACCGGTGCCAAGGGCATTATTTCTAAACCTGCTTTTCGAAAACCGATTCGCAGTCAGCGTTGTCTGATCGTTGCTGATTGTTTCATCGAAGGAACCACAAAAGAAAAATTGAATCGTCCATTTTTGGTTCATTTGGAAAAGAACCGAAGGCCTTTCGCTTTTGCAGGGATCTGGGACGAGTGGATAAACCGCGACACAGGAGAAATAGTCCGATCCTTTGCAATAATCACCACTACTCCAACACCGCTTTTGATGAAATTGCCTCATCATCGATCACCTGTTATTCTATCAAAAAACGATGAGTCGAAATGGATTGATCCAAACGCCAGTTTAATGGATGTGACTGCAATGTTAAAGCCATACTCCGGCTACATGAACGCCTATCCTATAAGTACCGAAATAAAAAATCCGCGTAATAATCACCGCGATTTATTGAAGCCATTTGGACAAAGTGTTTCTACGGATAAAAAGTTAATCGTTGAGCAAGAAATCGTTCTGGAAGGAATGGGATTTTCGAGGTCTCGGCAGCGCAAGAAAGATTCCTAGAATAAGGAGGCTTGCACGGGTTTTTCACCATTAGCTTTCACCCATTTCATCTCAGGAACGTAAACTACAAAACCCTGAATTCTGCGGTTTGAGTACACTTTCTCAATTGCCGCTACATATTTTTTGACTTGTCTGATATGTGATGATGCCATTTTACCTGTCTTGAAATCGACAATTGTGACTTCATTTTGATCCACAAATACTGCATCGGGTCTTAAAACTTCACCTTGAAAAGTCAAATTGCGTTCATTCATTTGATCCGAGTTTTCGATGAGCCTGAGATAATTGGTGTCTTTGAAGAGAGCTTTAATAAGGTCCTGTAATTCACGCCACGTAGATTCTGAAATAGAACCATTAGAAAACCACTGCTCTAGTTCTTTTGAAGCTTCTTTTTCGTTTCTAAAGGCAGCGAGTCGATGGAAGAGAACACCCGTTTCTCTGCTTTTTTCCAATCCCTCGCCACTAATTCTGAACCGCTCTTCAAAAGGTGTATCATCGATCGACCTGATTTTGATCATTTCTACTCTTTTCTTGTCTGGAAGCCTAGCCGCTTTTAGTGCGCGATCACCTATGCATATCCTCTCCAGCACACCCTCCAGCTTATTTTTAAGCTCCTTCTGCTTGCCATGAGAAAAGGAGATTGCCTTCAATTCTAAAAGTGCCGCTTTAAGGGAATCTCCGGTATACTTGCTATTGTTTTCTCCATAATTAAAATAAAGTCTCTCTGCGGCTCTGGTCACTGCCACATAAATGAGATTCAAATTGTCAAAGTCCTTTTCACCATTATAAGCTTCAAGTTCTTTTGAATAGGATAACCTATCGAGCTTTTGGGTCATTTCAAGCGGAATATGTGAGAATGGTAAATTCCACTTTGATTTGGCTTTAAGCCACTTGGTAGATGCTTTTGATTCAAGTTGCCAACTTAAATTGGGGATAATCACTACAGGGAATTCTAGTCCTTTGGATTTGTGTATGGTCATGATTCTCACCTCTTCACCTGACTCCCCTGTTTCTACATCGGGTTTCGTTTTTTGCGTTTCCCACCATTCGATAAATTGGCTTGGAGTCACCCCCCTTCCCCCTTGTTCCAAAACGGAATTTAATAGCCCTTCAATAAATGCGTTTGTTTTCTGTTTTACGGGAATGAACGAGCGAATAGCGTATTTCAAAATGCTGTAAGCTCCTTTTCCGCTGATCCGCTCCTCGTTGAATCCGGGATCATAGGTTTTCAAGAAATCGATGAAGCCCTGCTCATTTTTTCCTTTATCACTATCAAAGATTTTATGAGGTTCGTAGGTTATCTCATGAAGACGGCTTATCTCTCTGGCAATTTTAATCTGAGAAGGTGAGTGATGAAAATCAACTGCAAGACGTAAAAATGACAAAAGCATTTCGACGGTTGTGTTTTTGTCAAGTCCAAAGCTATCAGCGGTTACGAAGGGAATGTTTGCGTCGGTCAAAGCCTTTATGATTCCATCTACATCATTACCCTTTTTACGGACTAAGACTGCGATGTCTCCGAAACCGTAGCCGTCTTGTCTTGCCTCACCTATGAAATCCAACACCGTCTTAGGAATTAAATCAGAATCAACGGTCTTATCCAGTTTATTCCAGCATATAAAGCCACCGTCAATATTTTCGGGAACTTTTTGCACGGCACTCTCATCCGAATATTCCTTACGGAAAAGACTTCCTTCTTGAGTCAGCCTCTGTGTTAAGCTTTTTATGAGTTGATTATTGAACTCCACTATGAGTGGGAGGCTCCGATAATTTGTTGTGAGCGGGATGATTTTTCCATTTAATCGAAAGGACCGGCGAATATCTTCAGCGATTAGATCGTCTGCAGCATCTAGCTCGGGTAATTCAATCAGTTGTTCGGCCTTACCACCTCTCCACCTGTAGATACTTTGTTTAGCGTCACCAACGACCATATTTGCCTTACCCGAAGCCAAGGAATCAGAGATGAATGGTGTGAGGTTTTTCCATTGTAGGACACTTGTGTCCTGAAACTCATCTACTAAAACGTGATGAAAGCGATTCCCAAATTTTTCATAGATGAAGGCAATGGGTTCATCCTTCAAGGAATCTGAAATCAAACGATTAAATGAAGCCACGGGGAGGACATTTCTATCTTCAATAACTTCTTGATATGATCGATTCATATCAGCTAGGAGGGCGAGAAGATCAATTTTTCTGGACAGGGTAAAGGCTAAGAGAAATGAATCATACTCTTGTTCAAAATACCCTTTCGCTCGATAGTAAAGAGGTCTTAAAATCTCCTCGGCCGCCTCGACTCTTTGCTTTTGATCCTCAGTTACGTTTTTCCCGGCCCAGGAATCTTCCACCTTGTCACGAAGGTTTGAACGAAGCTCGACGTAATCTTTTTTGAAGCCTTTCAGCTTCTCGAAAAAACCAAAATAGCCTCCATTTTTCCAGATAAGGTCATTAGGAACAATGTGATACTCCGTAAAGATTTTAAATGCTTTTTCTCCAATCTCATGAACGTTTCGTGTGAACTCTTCGACTTTGGAGAAGAGTACACGACTCAGTTCTTTGAAGACGCCAGAGTCAACTTCTAGCAGGGACTTTATCGGTAATTCAGACTCCTCATCCGTTATTAGAAATCGCAAATTCATCAACTCTTCGGTAATCTTAACCTTTTTATCGGCTGCCAGAGTGGTTTTGATGAATTGGTATAAGTGATCCGTCAATCGTTCATCATTACCTGCTCTGTCCAATAACTCACCTACAGCCTCAGAAAAAAGACCTTCCACATCCGTTTCGGGTTCAAAATCTGATTTGAGATTAACCTCACGACTGAACGATCTAATTAATTTGTGATTAAACCCGTCAATTGTTCCGATTCCAATATCATCGTAGTCCCTTAGAGCAATTTTGTAAACTTCTTCGGCTCTTTTTTTAAGACTGGAAACAGGTGTATCTAAATCCTTGGAGATAAGTTTAACCATGAATCCTTGCTTCGATTCATCGTCTGTCGTATTCTTAATCTCTCTTAAAGTTTCTAAAAACCTTGTTTTCAATTCATTGGCTGCCTTATTGGTGAATGTGATCGCCAGAATCGATTTAAAAGCATGTGGATTATTGCCCGCCAAACTTAACCGCAAGTACACCCTGATGAGGGCAGTTGTTTTACCCGAACCTGCGGAAGACTTGTAGATTAAAAATGCCACTTGCAAATACTTTCAATGTAAATCAATCCTCTCTCCGAAGGGAAAAATAGGCTAATTTTGTATTAATCAGGAGAAAAATAAAGAGAGTTCGTTTAATGAAGAAAGTATTTTTATTCGCACTGGTTATGGGAATTTTGATCGGTTGCGATGATGACGAATCGACCCCTGATTCTAAACTCCTTATGACCTTCGACCCACGTTTTGGGGGTACGGAAATGCAAATGGGATCTACAATGGAGAGCGCAGAAGGTTATCCATTTAATACAACCGCGATAAAATTCTATTTATCGAATATAAAATTGCACTCTGCGAATGGAAGCACTGTTGTGCTGTCCGATATCGAATTAGTTGATTTAAACGCAAATCAGCGGACCTTGGAATTTCAAATTGCTCCAGGCAGTTACTCGGGGATTAGTTATGATTTAGGCGTATCACCTAATATGAATGGAACTCAAGATCCTGATTTTTCTGTTGCACAGTATGGTCCTGACCATCCACTTAGTGTTACCAACGGTATGTATTGGGTGTGGAGTTCGGGTTACCGATTCTTCACTTTCGAGGGTAGATTTAATACAGATGTAAATGATCACGAGAACCTGCCCATGACCTACGCTTTTCATACGGGTACGGATACGTTGTATCGTGAGCTTGGTACATTCCAGAAAAACATGACTGCCGATAACGGAAACTCAATTTTATGCGCTTTTGCAATCGAAGTCGATAGTATTTTTTCCAGCTCAACAGGTGTGATAGACTTAGCAGTTGAAAACACGTTTCACGGCTCTCCCGATCAAATGGAACTTGGAATTAAAGTGGCGGATAATATGGCGAAGTCATTCGTTTGGAAATAAATGAGTTCTAAAGAACCACGTAAGTTTTTTCGGCTATCCAGACTTGTATTGCTCTCGGCAATTGTCATTTTCTTTTCGTGTAAGAAAGACGATGACGAAGTGTCACAGAATGATGAGTCGAATTTGTGCGAAGTTGTTTCCGGATCAGTAACTCCCTTTGAATTTGAGAAGCCATTTTTCTTTCCTGATCCGATAATTCCTGCTGATAATCCGTTCACAGTTGAAGGTATTGAACTGGGACGACATTTATTCTGGGAAAAGGATCTTTCCAGGAATAACACTATCAGTTGCGGATCTTGCCACTTTCCCGATGCTTCCTTTTCGGACAATGCGCAATTCAGTGTTGGGCTATATGGTGATGTAACACGAAGAAATAGCATGCCGCTGGTAAACATGGCTTGGAACACCAGCTTCTTTTGGGATGGAAGTGTTGCCACACTTGAAGAACAGCTTCTTGAACCCATTCCCAATCCAATAGAAATGGATTTGACTTGGGCGGAGGCCGTGGATAGGATTGGTTCTGATTCGACCTACCAAGAAATGTTTACTGCCGCTTTTGGTACGCCATGTGTCGATTCCATTCGAATTACCTATGCCTTGGCTCAGTTTGTGCGTACCATGGTTTCGGCGAATAGCCGATTTGATCGTGCACAATATGGCCCGGAACAGTTAACAATTCAAGAGCAGCTGGGTTTGGAACTATTCCTGGCAGAGGGAGGTGATCCTGAGGTTTTTCCCGGCGGTCAAAATGGGGGAGATTGCTTTCATTGTCATGGAGGCTCTCTGACTCTTTTCACTGATCAGCAGTTCCATAATAACGGTATCGACTCTGTTTTTACAGATGATCTTGGCAGAGAAGAAGTAACGGGGAACCCATTGACAAGGGGCCAATTCAAAACTTCAACGCTGAGAAATATTGCTCTTACTGCTCCCTACATGCACGACGGGAGATTTGCGACCCTAGAAGAAGTGGTTCAACATTACAATGAAGGTGGACACCCTTCTTCGACTTTAGATCCGCTCATGAAATTCCCTGGTGTGGGTTTGGGATTATCCGAGCAGGATGTTGACGCATTAGTAGCCTTTCTTGAAACGCTAACAGATGAAGAGTTTATCCAAAACCCTGATTTTCAGGATCCTCATTGATTCTATTTAGATTTTAGATTTTTCTCCGACTCCAAGCCATCTAAATTGACTAACCTTTCTGCGTTTTTTCCGTAAACGCGGGGTATGAGAATTGCAAGAATCGTATTTCTAGTCGTTCTTCCCTTATTAGTTGGTGGTAATCAATTGCGCGCTCAGTGTGAGTTGTTTGATTTTTTTGGAAATCCTACCACCACTCCGTATTGGTATAGTTGTAACGGAAACAACTTTACACTCAATCTACAGTCGCCCAATAATATTGGACAGTGGCAGGTTGATTGGGGCGATGGGTCACCCTTGGATACAGGGGCTGATCTTATTCCGCCTGATTTTATTTCTCACACGTACACTGCAACAGTAGACACGTTTTTATTGACTTTCACCGAAATCAATACGGGTTGTACTGTAAATGGTGTGGTGGTTATGGAGGAGGCAACCAGTGCATCGATACAAATTCCCGTAGGTGGTTTAACACAGGCTTGTGCGCCGCAAACCATGGGATTCATCAATTCAAGTACGAATACTTCCGAAACTACTGAGTTTACCTGGGATTTTGGAGATGGTTCTCCTATTGAAGTATACGATTACACCAACCTTGGTCAAACAGTATTTCATACGTATTTGCCAGGAACCGTCGACTGTGAAACGGTGGTAACGCTGACCGCAGAGAATTACTGTAATACGGTACAAGGTGGGCCGAGTCAGGCTACATTTAATCCCATCCGTATTTGGGATATTGACGACGCGGCTATTACTCCGTCGGCCACGGTGTTATGCTGGCCTGATAACCAGTTTACTTTCAATAATACCACCGAGCGTAATTGTTTGCTTCAAGGTAATATCTACCAACGATATGAGTATTGGAACTTTGGTGACTATTGGGGTCTCGGCTATGACTCAATTGTCGATTGGACTCCTTGGCCACCTACTTTTCCTCAAACACTTGAATACCCTGCTATAGGTACTTATGAAGTAACTCTTCTGGATAGTAACTTGTGTGGAATAGATGCAGTAACCATCCAAGTTGAAATTGTTGGGCCGCCAACAGCCGATGCAGCCGCAAATGCTTCAACCGTCTGTGAAAATGAGGTAGTTACTTTTTTCAATAATTCTTCAGGAAATGCAACTGGTTTTCAGTGGGATTTTGATGATGGTACACCACCCGTTATTTCAGGTGCAAACACCATTCAACACGCCTTCACAACTGCGGGTACTTACAACGTAGAGCTAATTGCAGTGGTAGGAGGACCTGCCAGCGGATGTCGAGATACAACTTATGTACCGATAACGGTTTTACCCGCTCCTGAAGCCATTATTAATCTCGACAATCCCGATGACTGTGATACGCTCGAAGTAAACTTTACCGATGGTTCTCTGGGCACCATTAATGACTGGTCTTGGGATTTCGGAAATGGCAATACATTTCTAGGTCAAATACCTCCCATGCAGACCTATGACGCCGTGGGATTATATAATGTTGTCCTTACTGTTTCATCTCCGAATGGCTGTTTGAATAGTGATACGGAGATTGTTCAGGTTCATGAATCTCCCGTTTCTGACTTTTTCTTACAGGATGTATGTGTTGATTCTGAAGGAAGTTTCACGGATTTGTCGACTTTCGATCCGGGCGATCCTATTATTTCTTGGAATTGGGATTTTGGCGATGGATTTTCATCCACGGATCAGAATCCGACTCATCAATATGCGGGTGCGGGAACATATACAGTATCCCTAGAAGTCGCAACGGCTAATTGTTCTTCGATTAGTTCTCGGACTGTAAATGTGGAACCGGCTCCCAATGCTGATTTTATTCATTTGACTACCGAAGGATGCGCCCCGCTTGATGTAAACTTCACCAATACCTCTTTTGGAGCAGATTCGTATACCTGGATATTTGGAGGAGGCGGAGGCTCAGGGGATGAAAGTCCTACAAATACCTTCATGAATTTTGGTGATGTCGATTCGATTTACACGGTTACCTTGATTACACAAAGTGCTTTCGGGTGTCGTGACACTGCAACCAGTTCAGTGACGGTGTACCCTGGAGCAACATCTCAGTTTCAGACATTCTATATTCCTTCATGTGATCCTGATCCGGCAATATTTCTAAATAACTCCATTAATGCGGATTCGTATTTGTGGGATTTTGGGGATGGAACGACCACCTCTGATGAGAATCCCACTCATATTTTTGAAAACACGGGACAGACCATACAAAACTTTGAAGTAGAATTGATTGCCTACACTTCGAATGGCTGTAATGATACCTCAAGCACCGTTATATCGGTTTTTCCGCAACCTGATTTCGATTTCACGCTTACTGAAAGTGAGGGATGTACTCCTTTCATGGTAAATTTTCCATTGGTAACAGGGGCAATTTCCTACCAGTGGTCATTTGGAGATGGTACTATCAGTACCGCACCGAATCCACAGCATACATATGGAAATACAACATTATCTCCCATAACTTATGATGTTGAGTTGGTGGCAACTTCCGCTTTTGGCTGTGTCGATACGGCAGATGCTCAGGTTACAGTCTTTCCTGAACCTGTGGCGCAGTTTTCCGTAGACAGAACCTCTGGCTGTGGTCCTCTTACCATTCAACTGACCAATGAAAGCATTCTTGCGGATTCTGTTGTATGGAGCTACGGTGATGGACTGATATCAGATACATCTGCTGCCGTTCACTCTCATACCTTTTCCAATGAAACCAATCAAATCATTACTTATACAGTAGAGCTAATTGCGTATACTGAAGAAGGTTGTAGTCGATCATTCATGCGAAACATTGAGGTCTATCCTCCGGTTACAGTGTCATTTGAGCATCCGGAAGAAGCCTGTTCTCCACTTTCTTTCATTTTCGATAATACCAGTACGAATGCTTCCTTTTATCAATGGGATCTGGGCAATGGTATTGTGAGTGTTGCGGAGGAGCCACTTGGTGGTTATCAAGTAGCAGGATTTGAACCAGACACTTTTGATATTCAATTAGTTGCTACATCTATGTTCGGATGTGAGGATACGGCGAGAAGTCAAATAATAGTACACCCTAAACCATCTTCTTCTATTCTTCCAAGTGGAGTGGCGGGATGTTCACCTTATCCAGTAACCTTCCAAAACGGAAGCTCTGTTGCTACTTCTTATGATTGGAATTATGGTGATGGTGAAACCTCTGACACAACGGCAATTTCGCATGAACATGTGTTTGTATCGACTTCTATTGCACCTCAGAATTTCGAAGTTTCGTTAATAGCGTCTACCGAATTCGGTTGTGCTGATACTTCTTTCGTCCAAATTACGGTCTATCCTGAGGTGATTGCCCAATTTGCTCCTGAGGAAGAGGGGTGTTCTCCATTGGATGTAAACTTCATTAATACTTCGTTCGGTGCAGCAACGTATTCTTGGAGTTTTGGTGATGGTAATGAGGCATTTATAACGAATCCCTCGAACACCTTTGTGAACTTTGCTGATACTACCCAGGAGTTCAATGTCACTATGGTCGCCCAATCAGGATTTGGTTGTACAGATACTACCTCGGGAACGATTACCGTATTTCCTCTGCCTCAAGTTAGTCTCGCTCTCGATGCTGTAGAAGGATGTTTTCCGGCTGATTTCACCTTTGCCAATTTCACCGAAGGAGCCATTGACTACGAATGGACCTATGGAGATGGGAGTACTTCTTCAAATGCCGATTCGTTGCATACACATACTTATGTCAACTCGGGAACCGAGCTTGAAACATATACCGTTTCGCTTACCGCCACTACTGAATTTGGCTGCCAAGCGAGTCAATCAATAGAAGTTGATGTTATTCCCGAAATTCAAGCAGAAGTTATTTTCCCTGAAGGAGGGTGTTCTCCGTATACTGCTGAGTTCGAAAACAACTCTGTTGGAGCATTTTCATACCTGTGGTATTTCGGAGATGGAAACTTCTCTCAAGAAGAAGACCCAACATATATCTACACTAATGCCAATGCCCAGGATTCAACCTACTCGGTTATGTTCATTGCAAGTTCGCTTTATGGCTGTGCAGACACGTTGGAATTTGAACTACCGGTTCTTGGTTTACCTGAAGCTCAATTCATTGCTTCACCTGCAGTTCAGCAGTTCCCAAATGCGACTATAGATGTAGTTAATCTCAGCAATGCAAATGAAGGAGCAAATTATACTTGGATTTGGGGTGATGGACAAACTGAATCCTCGCAGAATCCTAACGAGCCGAACACATATACCTACGAAACATGGGGTGAGTATAACATAATGCTCACCGTGGGTAATTCAATTTGTAACGCTGTCGATTCTCAGATTGTAGTTATTGCACCTCCTCTTCCGATAGCTGATTTTGAGGGCGAGGGAGAAGGATGTCAGCCATTGGTTGTGAGCTTCACCAATACTTCAACTTACGGGGTAGAATACCTCTGGGATTTTGGAGATGGGACAGTAAGTAACGAGGAGAATCCTACTCACATTTACTATGAACCCGGTACGTTTAACGTTTCTCTTACCGTAACGGGACCTGGAGGGGAGCAAGATACTGAAGCAAGACCGGGGATTGTGACTGTTCACCCGAGGGCTGAGGCTTTCTTTACCGTGAATCCTCCTGTGATCACAGTTCCTGATCAGGTCTATTTCTTGAACTTATCTACCAATGCTACCACTTATTTCTGGGACTTTGGGGATGGGGCAACTTCAACCGAATTTTCACCCTATCACTTCTATGAAACTACGGGATGGCATCCTGTAACGCTAATTGCAAATAACGAATTTGGTTGTGTTGACACTTTCACTGTAGATCAGGCCGTAAAAGGAAATGTTGATACAAGGATTGCTTTTCCAAATGCTTTTACACCTTCTGCCGGTGGCTCTAGTGGTGGCTGGTGGACAGTTGACGATATGTTTAACAATGACATCTTCTTCCCTCAATACAAGGGAGTTGAAGATTTCGAAATGCAGATTTTCAATAAATGGGGCGAACTACTGTTCGTTTCAAATGATGTCCGACAAGGTTGGGATGGCTACTATCGAGGTAACCTCTGTCAGCAAGACGTATACGTCTGGCGCGTGAAGGTCACCTTTCTTGATGGTGGGGAACTAATTGATTCGGGCGACGTAACACTTTTGAGATGAGAAAACCATACTACATACTCTGCTTGATTGCTGCACTGGCATGCGGACTGAATGCTAATGCACAGAAAAAAATGGGTAGATACTACAAGAACCTTCTTTATGAGGCGGATATCTACTACACTCAGGGTGATTACTACTATGCCTCAGAGCTATATACTGAGTTGATTAAGCTCAATCCTGAGGATGCTTTTGTACTGGGAAGGTTGGGTATAAGTTATTATCATTTACCTCCTTACAAGGTTGAAGCGACACGTTATCTCGAGTTGGCTGTGAGCAATGATGATACAGAGGCGAAATTTTATCTGGCTAAGAATCATATATCAGATTACAAGTTTTTTGATGCCTTGACCCTGATTCAAGATTATGAAAATGATGCCGATAGGTTGAAATCAGTCACTGAGATTGAACACCTGAAATCATCTGCCAATCGCGCAATTGAAATGGTGAAATCTCCGCTTTCGGTTACAATAAAAAATCTGGGTGAAACAGTTAATACCAAGCACCATGATTATGCACCTGTTTGGGACTTCTCAAAAAACACCTTGTACTTCACATCTAGGAGAAGGCTTAATGACAATAGTGAAAAGGATATTTCGGAGCAATTCGACGAAAACATTTTCATTCTTGATTTAGAATCTGGTTCCAAAGCAGTCAAGGCAGCTCCTGCACCCTTGAATACGAATAGAAACGACGCTGCGGTGGCTACGAATCCGGGTGGAGATGAATTGATTGTATATCGCACAAGTAAGGATGGTTATTCAGGAGACCTCTTTGTGAGCAAGTTTTCGCACTATGAATGGTCTGATCCGGAAAAACTTGATCAATCCGTCAATAGTAAGCATCAAGAGGCTAGTGCATGCTACGATGGCACGAATGAAGATGTTTTGTATTTCTCAAGTGATCGTGAAGGCGGATTTGGAGGGAAGGATCTCTATGTGGTAAAAAAGCTTCCGACAGGAGAATGGGGAGAGCCCGTAAATCTCGGCGAAACGATAAATACTCCATTTAACGAAGATGCTCCTTTTGTTGATGCCAATGGCGATTTGTATTTCGCATCACAGGGGCATGAAACAATGGGTGGATATGACATATTTGTTTCAACATCTACAGGATCTGATTTCAATAAACCTCAAAATGTTGGTTACCCGATTAATACTCCGGGTGATGATATTTTCTTCACGATAAATGAAGATGGAACCAAGGCATATTTCTCATCTGAAAGAGTTGGTGGATATGGCCTGCAAGATCTATATGAAATTGATTTCGACGAGAACAATACCATAATTCTGAGAGGTCAATTGTCGGCAAATCAATCCGAAATGCCATCCACTGCATTAATTACTCTCTTCAATGAAGACAGTGGAAATGTTGAAGGGCTATTTCAAACCAAGGGTGATTCAGGTTCATTTATTCTTGCCTTGAATACTAATCAGAAGTATTCCATCCTTGTGGAAGCTTCGGGATATGATCCCTTGGAAAAATCCCTCTATTTCGGCGCTGAATTGAATGGACTTAAAGAGGTAGAAGAAACAGTAACACTCTCCAAAAAACTTAGGTGAGAATAATTCGCGACATAGCAGTTTTCCTGCTGTTTCTGAGTTACTCCTTTAACACTTCTGCTCAGGACCAGCAATATACGCAGTTCTACTCTGCGCCAATGTTATTGAATCCGGCTTTTGCCGGAACTTCAATCCAGAGCAGGGTGGCTATGAATTACCGTAACCAATGGCCTGCGTTACCCAAAGCTTTTGTTGCATATAATTTCAGTTTTGACCACTTCTTTCCAGATGCGAAAAGCGGTGTGGGATTGAATGTGGCCCATGACAGAGCAGGTACGGGGGCACTTACCTATACATCGGTTTCGTTGCAATATGCTTATGAGTTCAATGTGACGAGAAAAATCAGTTTGCGACCTGCTATTACAATTGGTTATGGGAGCAATTTCTTGGATATTGATAAACTGACCTTTGGTGATCAGCTGGCACGGCAGGATGATGGGGTTACTACGCTCGATCCTGATCGCGCTCGCTTTGCTCAAGATCCTGTAGCATATCCTGATCTGGGGGCAGGGTTCCTCGTTTTTTCTGAAAAGTTTTGGATTGGTGCTGCCATGCACCATATTAACGAACCGGTTCATTCCCTTGTGGGTAGAGAAAGTGTTTTGCCAAGAAAGTTCAGTGCCCATGGGGGTATTCGCATAAAGCTTTCCGCATTAGGGGCATTTTCAAAAAGACAAGCCATTATTCCTGCATTCAATTATCAAGCCCAAGGACTTTTTGATCAATTAGATCTTGGCTTCTATTACGAGTATGATCCTCTCGTACTCGGTCTTTGGTATAGAGGAATTCCTGTGGTGAAACAGAATGTTTCCAGTGCCATCAACCAGGATGCAATTGCAGTTTTGGTTGGATACGAAATCAATAATATGAGAATTGGTTATAGCTACGATCTTACTATTTCCTCTCTAACGCCAAATAGTGGTGGTGCTCATGAGATTTCGGTGGTTATGGAGTTTGCGAGTAAAAAGAGCAAGAAAAAAAACAAGAGAAGAGTTATGCCATGTGCTAAGTTTTAACAGCTTCTCGTGTAATTGGCTTGTTAGGAATACCATTTAGACCGTTTCAGATTTTTTATATTCGTGTTGCCAAAATCTTCTCAATGAACCTGCCGAGAGAAGCACTAGAGACTTTTTACTCTTTTGCAGAATCCTCTTATGAACAACTCACTGGCCAGCCTGAAACGGAGGTGGTAGTGCATTATTCCGGCGATCTAAATTTTGGTTTTGCCAATGCCCTTACCTCAAGATTAGAGAAATTGCTCGATGAAAAAATCGAGAATAAAACTGCCAAGAAGAGATTCTTCACTGTCTTTATAGAAGGAATTCAAAACGTGAGACTACACAGTGAGATGGATGAAAACGAACACATCCACAGCATTATCACTGTTTATGTGGGTAGCGGAAAGATTTGTGCTCGATTTTCGAATATGGTTGAAGTGACAAAACTTCCCGACCTTAAGCAAAGATTTGATACGATCAATGCCTTAGACCAAGGTAGCTTGAAGAAAATGTATATGGACGTCATGATGAATGGGGCCAGAAGCACTAAAGGCGGGGCAGGTCTGGGAATTATCACCATGGTAATGAGATCGAAGAATCCGAGTCATTATGAAGTCGTAAAAATCAATGATGAGTATCAACTCTTTTCACATTTGGTTTGTGTTGACTTGAACTGATTTAATGATATTTATTTTCGACTGGGGCCATGTAACGGAAACCGAGATCGGCCCTGTTTCTGCTGAAGATTATCTTTCAATGCCAAATTCAGAAATGACTTGGTTAGTTATTCGGAGAACTTGGTTCAGAGCTTTTTTTATCCCAACAGTCCCTACTAAAACAGAATTTGTTTTGGTGGACTATGAATCCGATCGCTCAGTTTATTTGGATCAATCTCTGTTCAAGAGATTAAAACCCTTGGCGCAGTTGAATGCCCAACTTATGGATGGGAAGATCTCGGATGATGAATACAATAGGCAAAGGCAAATGATGAATTTATAGATATGTGCACTCTTACTTATGTTCCGAACGGTGAAGGAGGAATAATTACCGCAAATCGTGATGAAACGCCCCTAAGAAATGCCAAATCACTTTCCCAATATTACTCCCAAAAAGGAGAGCAGTTCCGAATTGCAAGGGAACCAATACATGGTGGAACAAACCTGGCTATTGGAAATGAATTCACCACAATTCTTCTAAATGGAGCATTTCATTCTCACGAAAGAAGGATTAACTATTCACGGAGCAGAGGTCTAATTGTACTTGATAGCCTTGAGAGCGAATCATTGAAGCATTTAGAAGAAGAGGAATTGAAAGGTGTTGAACCTTTTACCTTGGTGAGATTTGGAAACGTAATTGAAATTTTGCGTTGGGATGAAAACAAGGTTCATTACCATATTCACGATAATGAAGAGCCATTTCTTGTTGCAAGCGCCCAACTTTATTCAGATGAGGTGAGAATGAAAAGAGAATTGTGGTTTTCGGACTTGCTGCGAAGCGGGGCTAGCTCACCGTTAGACCTTTGGGAATTTCATCACCAAGGTGGAGACGGAGACATCCAAAACGATCTTGTAATGAATAGGAACGGAATGGTATGCACTGTGTCAATAACCCAAATTCATAGGCAAAGAAATTCACAGTACATCAGGCATCACAATATTCCGGACGATGTTCATGAATCCCTGGTCATTCACTGACCAAGGGTTGCGATACTCATTCGCATGGCGTCAATGCCTTTTTTCTCCAAGGCCTCTTCGACGAAATCAAAAGTTGAAAGAATATCAGGTTCACCGCTAACAACTGCTATATCGTGTTCAAAATGAGCCGATGGCATCTTGTCCGTTGTGACTATTGTCCAATCATCATCCAACATCATAACATCTTTGGTGCCCTGATTTATCATTGGCTCAACTGCGAGAACCATTCCATCTTGAATTCGTTTTCCTCTTCCTCGTTTGCCGTAGTTAGGAACTTGGGGATCTTCATGCATGCTTCGTCCCAATCCATGCCCGACAAGTTCACGAACTACGCCATAGCCATTGAGTTCGGCGTGTTGTTGAATTGCATATCCAATATCGCCTATCCTCTTTCCGGCCCGCATTTGTTCAATACCCAGATAGAGTGATTCCTTTGTTACCCGAAGTAATTTTTTGAGTTCCTCAGAGATTTCACCTATGGCAAAAGTGTATGCATGATCTCCATAAAATTCATTTTTGATTGCGCCACAGTCGATCGAAACAATATCTCCTTCCTCAAATGCAAGTTTTCCCGGAATTCCGTGAACCACAGCCTCATTAACTGAAATGCAGAGGGTATTCGGAAATCCTCCAAAACCTAAAAATCCGGGAGTTGCTTTTTGATCGCTTATGTATTCGTAGGCCAGCTTATCCAATTCGAGCGGTGTTACACCAGGTCCGATCTTTTCGGCAATCAAGCCCAGCGTTCTGGATACGATCAACGCACTCTCGCGCATCAACTCTATTTCTTCAGCAGTCTTTAAGTGAACCATGATTTAAAAACGGACTTTATTCCGGATTTTTTGTTTTTGTAATTGTAATGAGCGTCGGCATTTTTAAGAACATGATTGAGATCGCCATCATTGGGATGAAGCATGCGGTAAACTTCTCCCCATCCCGGAAAACCGCCAACGTTCCTGTCATCGATGAAGATATCGGCATTAATTTTTCTACTAATCCCATCCTCCAGCTCCTCTTCGGGATAGCTCTTATTCACGGCATAAAAAAGAATTCCATTTGATGCACAAAACGCAACCGCCTCATCCAGAAGTCTCCCTTCTCTGAATGTCCACAGGATTAATTTGTGACCTTTTTTCTGTAATGCTCGTAAAGTGTCAAAAGCAAAAAGCATTTCATCACCTATGACAGGATATTTGTGCTCAACAATGGTCCCATCGAAATCTACGGCAATTGTCAAAGATTCATCAGTTATCATGCGCGACAAAATTAATAAAAGTCCATGCCGAATTTATCCTAGAATTAAGTTGACCTTACGCGAACAAATCTTGTAGTAATTGCATTATTCAGTAAACGCGTCTAACGTAGATACCCCATGAGTGGAAAAGAAGCGGTTCGAGTGGTAATAGAATCTTTTGCGCATCCCTTGTATAAGTTATACTCGGGTTCACTAAGGACATGGGACTACAAGGAACTGGATCTTCTGGTAATGCCGGGAATATTTCATCCGGGCTGGTTTGTTACCTCTGCAATGTTATTGGATCAATTGGAGACCATGGAAGTTGGAGGGAAGGCTGTTTTGGAGATGGGTTGCGGCACAGGTGCTCTTGCATGCAGAGCGGCTCAGCTCGGTGCAGAGACGTGGGCCAGCGATATTACGGAGGCAGCCTGTAAGAATGCAGAGTTAAATGCCACGAGAAATGAACTTGATATACATATCGTTCAGAGCGATTTATTCGATCAATTTCCTTTCCCTGTAAAATTCGATTACATTTTTGTGAATCCTCCTTTTGTTCCCCGTTATCCGGAAAAAGAAGATGATTTCGCTTTTTGTTGCGGTGAACTATATGAGTACTACATCGCCCTTTTTGACAAACTCAACAATTTCCTCGCCAAAGGAGGTAAACTTATAATGGCCTTGGCTAAATCCTGTGAAATCGACAAAATCTTGGAATATGCTGAGGAGGCTGATTTTAGGGTTGAAAGGATAGGTCAAAAACGCAAATGGTCAGAGACCAACTACCTCTTTCAAATCAGTTACTCAGGATCATAAATTCGACCCTTCGATTCAATGATCGACCTAGATCAGTGGAATTGGAGGTGATAGGTCGAATTGACCCATAGCCTCGATAGGTAAGTCTCTCCGGATTTACGTCTTCTTCAATCAAATAATCTACAACGCTTTTTGCTCTGGCTTCACTCAAATTTTGGTTGTAATCATCTGATCCAACGTTGTCCGTGTGTCCGCCAATTTCAATCTTTAAGTGCGGGTAATCGGTAAGAATATCCACTAGCTTATCAAGTTCTTTGCGAGAATCGGCCAATAGCTCGGCTTTATCGAATTCAAAGAAAATATTCTCCAATCGAATTCTGTCACCGACACGGTAGTCAATACTATCGAGTTTAATCTCCTTCGTAGAGACGATTTCCGCCTTTTTAAGAATGATTTTTGGCTGGGGAGGGATGCTTCTCTTTGGCTTGGGGGTGAGCGATTCAGTTGGATATGCTCTTCTCACCTTAACATCATCAATGTAGTAATATGCTCCTCCTTCACCTTCTTCAAATTTTCTGATTTCGGTGGCATCGTCGTGATAAAAATTCCCAATAATGAGATATCTCTTTTCTACATCAACTTCAAAAACTCCGGAGACTTTTTGCCAAGCATTCCATCGAGACTTGATGATCTTCTCAGAATTGATCTGAGGAGTAAAAAACAGTGGCATTCTATCTCTTGTTACCACGGCGGTATCGCTAAAGTACATGCCGAGGTTGTTTGAAGCCATTCTTGATGAAACTGCGCGGCTAACGTAAAATTCTGCGTAATACCTAATCCCGGGAACAAGAGCGGAATCCAATTCAATACTAAGGTATTCATGCCAAAAGGTTTCGGTGCCACCTTTGCCATAAGTCTTGATACCTGCCATATTATCTCCGTTTCGTGGACCTTGTTTTCCACCGCTGTGTTTTCGAGGGTTGGCCCAGCAAGTATTTTTTACTCTCAAACTGAACAAATCAGGTGTGGTTTCTGTAGGAGAATCCCAACCTTCGATACTTGTCATGTAATCCCGGCCATTCTGATTCCATCGGCAAAATTCTCTTTCAGTTGTCTCAAATCCTGCGTTGGTAACGTAATTGTCAGGTTCGGCAGACTTCTTTGTTATCTCAGCAATAAACTGTCCATAACTCGTAAAGCATAGAATGAGAAAAAGGGCTGATAAAGAGATTCGACTATATTTCACGGCAATAAGTTTTCCACAAACGAAGATTTCGTCTATACTCCAAAACTACCTGAATGGAAAGCTGCCACTGAGTTTCACGAAGATATCTTTCTTCATTTAAATGTGGATAATGACGCTCTCATCATCTGGGGCAACCATTTTGGGGCTTTTATCTTTGTTTTTCTCTCTCTTAAAACTGCATGGGACTCCAACGAGCATTCACCGTTTTCTGTTTGTCCATTATTTGGATCAGTCTTTCGGGTCAAGATTCAGCAGTCGAGCCTATGACTTGCATGAATGCTCAGGAAATTCTATTTCCGCTTGGCCAAAATGACTTTTCTACCAGTGAAGTTTTAATGAATGACCAAACGCTAAACGCACTGTATTATTTGTATGAAGACAAGTATACTTTTTGGTACAAGTTCATCGCAACGGAAGATCTGGATATTGATTTTTCTGTAAGCCCATCAAACAAAGAAGATCGCTACCGAGCGATGTTATTCAAATATGGGGGTGCCGATTTTTGCGATCGATTTGTCAATGAAAGTATTGAACCTGAGGTGGTGGATAGGACACCGATTTTTGGTAATGGTGGAGAATTGCTCTATAAAAACTCCATCAACGCTGCTCAGGGCGATACTTTTTATGTGGGAGTGCTTAGTTTGAATGCCGAGGATTGCGGCCACTACTTGTACATAGAATCGGGAGAAGAGAATTTTTCATTTCATGCAATTCACAGGCCCTGTTACAATTTTGCTCTGCTGGAACAGCCTGATTTTTCTACGGAAAAGGAAACTCAAGAGAATGTAGAACTTTTGCTCCCAACTTCAATTGACACGGTAGCTTCTCAGGAAGAAGAGTTAATGGAGGGCTTTACCGTTTTGGAAACGATTGAAGTTGAATCAACGGATGAAGAGTTTATTTCCGTTGGAGACAGACTAATCCTTAACCAGGTTTTCTTCTATAACAACACCTATGCCTTTAAACCAGGTGCTAAGGATGAACTTGATCAATTGGTTGATTTTTTGAATAACAACCCAACTGTAGAAGTTGAAATTCAGGGACATACAGCTAACAATACAGAGGATATTCGTCCTGATCCTAATTTTAAGGGTCAAGGAAAAGAGTGGAATTTCAAGGGTTCAGCTCTAAAATTGAGTGAGAAAAGGGCAGTAGCCGTAAAGGATTATCTGATTGAAAAAGGAATTTTGAAGAAGCGACTTTCGGCAAAAGGGTATGGCGATACCATGAAGAGGGTACCTGATGCCAAGACTTTTGAGGATTTTGAGAAAAACATGCGTGTGGAGGCCGTGGTTACTAAGCAATGAGAATACTTGTCTATCTGATTTTAAGTTGGAGCTTGATCTCCTGCGTTGCCCATAAAAAAGTGACATATTTCAATGATTTAAATGAGGCAATGGAGGGGGAATTGAATATACCTACCTCGCCGTTAAACACCCTTGGGCCGGGAGATTACATTGAGATTCAGATATCGAGTATTAGTATTGAAACGAATACCTTTTTTGAAACGGATCAAAGTTCCCAGGATGAAGGCTTCGGTGGAAATGTCTACCGTATTTCGGATCATGGTAAGATAGATCTTCCTCTTGTGGGTGAAGTTGATTTGATGGGTTTGAATCTTGATGAAGCAAGGGAGAGAATAAAAGAATCACTTTTGGCTTATGTGCAAAAACCTACCGTCAACGTCAGGTTGGCCAATTATCGAATCACGATTTTGGGTGAAGTAAGAAATCCAGGTGTTTATGAAATTCCAACTGCGGAAGCCAATATCCTCGAAGCTTTGGGCTACGCAGGGGATATGACCATTTACGGGGTTCGAGATAATGTTTTACTCATTCGTAATTCCGGTGGGCAAAAACGATTCAAAAGATTTAACATGAGTTCTTCCGAAATCTTTTCCGATCCTGATTTTTTTCTTCAGAACAACGATGTCCTCTACGTCCAACCAACAAAAGGTCTCACCTCCAAGGATGATAACATTTACCGAATTCTACCTTTGGTCATTAGTTCACTAACCTTTATCGCGGTGGTGATCAGTTTGAATCAATAAAATGGAGGAGAGAAATCTAAACAAACCGGAACGAAAAGAGAGTGGATTTGAAGTCAAGTCCTTCATTATTCGTTACTTGAGGTATTGGTATTTCTTTGCAATTTCTCTGGGCATCACCATCATTGTAGCCAAGTATTACAACTGGTACAAGAACCCTGTTTATGCGGTCACTGCCAAGCTTTTGGTGAAAGATGAAAACCCAACTAGGGCTCAGTTTCTGCAGCAATTAGATGTCGAGACTCCCTCCAAGAATATTGAGAACGAAATTGAAATTCTGCGTTCGCATAACCTTTTGGCAAAAACCTTGAATGAGTTGGAGTTTGATGTTTCCTATTTTTTGGTTGGTGATGTCAAAGTTTCTGAGGTATACAAAGACAGTCCATTTTCCATCGTTATCAGTGAACTTGAGTATCCTGCTTATGGAATGCTTTTTGAAATTGAAATTATAGATGAAAATCGTTTTTCATTTTCTTATCAAGCTGCTGATGAAGAGGTAATTCGTGAAGAAGAATTCGGGAAGGAGTTCGATTTTGGGATGGGATTAATTCGAGTAGAGAAGAGAGGGAATTTTCCCGATGAAGTTTTCAGAGACCCTGGTTTCGATAAACGTTTGTATCGGATTCGATTCAATACGATCAACGCCAATCAGAATAAGTATCTCTCTAAATTAAATGTGGCTTTAACCAGATCTCAGAGTACCATTTTGCAACTGTATATTGAGGATGAGGTTCCCCTCAAGGCTTATGATTTCCTGAACAAGCTAATCGAAGTTTATTTGCGTAATGATGTAGATTTGAAGAATCTCGCCTCTTCACGAACTGCGGAGTTTTTAGATGGTCAACTGGGAGAAATCACTGATGACCTTGAGAACATTGAAATAAACAGAGAAAAGTACAAGGCGTCAAAAGGGATCATAGATCTGGAGTCTGAATCTCAAATCGTGCTCGAAAGCATCAAAGATTTGGATGCCCAAAAAGCTCGTACCTCAACAAAGCTAGGATTAATCCGACAACTGCAGCTTTATGTGTCAGAAAATGAAGATTTGAGGGATTTGGCCCCGGCAGCCCTTGATATCAATGATCCTCTCCTCATCAAACTCATAAACAAACTCTCCGAGCTTCAAAGTCAAAGAGAAATTATCATCAATAGAAGTACGGTTAATGATCCCAATCTGGTTCCTATAAACGCGGAAATTGATTTGACTCGATCTTCGCTTTTGGAGAACATTAAAAACATTGAAAAAGGTTTAAAACGGCAAGAAGAAGAGATTGATGAATCCCTGGAAACTTATCGAAAAAGAATTCAGCGCATTCCCACTACCGAAAGGGAATTACTAGAAATTGAAAGACGATTCAGAATTCAAGAAAGTCTGTACTTGTTCTTACTTGAAAAGCGGGCTGAACTTTCTATCTCACTCGCTGCCACGGAAAGTGATACAAGGGTTGTGGATAAGGCGAGAGTTCTTCCGGGACCCGTATCTCCCGTACCTGGACGAGCCTACTCGATTGCTATACTGCTTGGTCTGGTTATACCTGTTGTCGTGATCATTTTAATTGAAAATTTCAACGATAAACTCACCGATTTGGCAACGCTTAAACGGCTAACGCAAGTGCCGATTATTGGAGTTGTCCGTTTCAATAAAATGGGCTCCCCATTGGTTGCCCTCGAAAAGCCTCGTTCTTCCATCGCTGAAGAATACAGAAGTATTCGTACGAATCTTAGTTTCTTTCAGTCCAGGGAGAAAACCGAAGTGGTAATGGTAACTTCATCCATTGGAACAGAAGGTAAAACCTTTACGGCAATGAATTTAGCCTCAGTCATGGCCGCTGCGGGTTCAAAGGTGGTGCTCATTGGGTTGGATTTGAGAAAACCAAGAATCGTTGAAGATTTCGGTATTGAGAATAATGTGGGATGCAGCAACTACTTGAGTGGGAACGCTACTCTGGATGAAGTCTTGACACCATCCGGTTATTCCGAGAACTTATTCATTTGTCCTTCTGGTCCCACTCCGCCTAATCCATCTGAACTGATACTTTCAGAATATATGTCTCGCTTCATTGAGGAGCTTGGTGCAAGATTCGATAAAATCATTATCGATACCCCTCCTGTAGGTTTGGTTTCTGATGCACTTCTTATTAGTGAATATGCGGATGCTACAGTTTTTGTCGTTCGCGAAAATGTTACGCGTCGAGCGCATATTACACAGGCAAATGAACTATTCGAGAAAGAAAGGCTAAAGCATCCGGCCGTCGTCTATAATGCTGCCAGGAACAAGGGTAGAACTTATGCCTATTCAGGAGCTTATGGGTATGGCTACGGTTACGGTTATCAGGCAGATTACGGAAACTATTTCGACGAAAAGAAAGAGAATAAGTCGGGTTGGTGGAAACGTTTGCGCTCAGATGATTAGCGGATTCCTCGACAAATTTTTGAAAGGAGCCCATTCGCGAAGCTCACTTATTCTTAAAAATATAATTTGGTCTGCAGGACTCAAAGTTGTTAACGCTTCGGTTAGCTTCATAGTAGTCCCTCTTTACCTTACCCTGCTTACTGATCTTTCATTTGGAATTTGGCTTACCGTGAGCGCTGTTCTACAATGGTTCAATTTTTTCGATCTGGGAATAGGTAATGGTCTCAGGAATAAACTTGCCGAAGCACTTGCCTCAAGTGATCGCAATCTAGGAAGAGTTTATGTGAGTACCACGTATGTGGTGGTTTCCATCATTGCGATTGTAATGTTGACTCTGTTCTTAGCAACGGGATATTTTGTCGATTGGTCTGTTGTTTTTGAAGCACCTGTCGAATTAGAAAGAGAAGTGAATTTGATGGTTTCAATCCTATTCATTCTGTTCGTGCCACAATTTGTCGTCCAGCTCATCAAGATGATTGTAACCGCAGATCAGTTACCCGCGCTTTCGAATCTGATGAATACAATTGTGAATGTTCTTCAGCTCGCAGGGGTGTATACGTTGGTTTTGATGGATTCAGGTTCATTAGTGAATCTGGCTTGGATTGTTGGTGGGATTAATCTTTTGGTCCCCCTTATAGCGAGTACCATCCTCTTCGCCAAGCGCTACAATTATTTGCGGCCTTCGTTTTCCCGTGTTGATTTTTCTCATGCACATTCTTTAATGGGGCTCGGAGCAACCTTTTTTATTCTCCAGGGTGCAGCATTGGTCGTGTTCATGACGGATAATCTAATCATCACAAAGGTCCTTGGACCCGATGAGGTACCTGCGTACAATATTTCTTATCGGTATTTCAATTTGGCTTTGGTCTTTTTCACACTCATAACAGCACCATTTTGGTCGGCATTCACCGAGGCTTATGTTAAAAAGGACTTCATTTGGATAAAAAGAACGATAAGACGTCTTCTGGGAATTTGGGGAGTAACTTTTCTGGTTGTGGTATCAATGATTTTTCTGGCTGAACCGGTATATGCCCTTTGGATTGGAGAGAAGATCGAGATTCCCACCAGGTTGAACTATTTAATGGGACTTTGGGTGGCCCTTTCGGCATTGCTTAGCATCTTCGGGACATTTCTTAGCGGCACAGGAAAGCTGAGAATATCCCTCGTTCACGCCGTATTGGTCATGATAATCAATATACCCCTATCAATTTGGCTAGCCGGCTTTGATGGATTGGGGAGTGGAGGAGTTATTCTTGCAAGCATACTTGGAGCATCTTTGAGATTGCTCTTCCAACCATACCAAACCTTTGCCCTCATCCGTAGAAAGGCAGAGGGGATCTGGGATCGCTAGTTGTCAGAGAGGTAGTACTTCCTAAAGGTTTCGCTGTTTTTCAACTCAGGAATAAGCTCGGGCAAAAGCTCGTTATCACTCATAAAGTGTTTCTCGATTCGTTTACGCAGGGCCGGAGCAAAGTGAAATTTCTTGTTCCCGCCAAATAAATGCTCTGCAGCTTGAATATTTTTCCGGAAAAGTCTTTTTCCTGCACCTGAACGTTCGAATATTTCTTTGAGGCTGTTTGTCCTCCGTAAATACTCCAATTGGCGGGTACTGAAGCTACTATTAGAACGCTTGCCAAAATTTACTTCACCCTCCATGGAGATGTCTAACCGATTGCATAAATCAGCGATGAATTCTTTCGGATTCTCTTTAAAATCTTCATAGAGAAAAACATGAATCTTCTCGAATTTCGAACGGTAGAGATTGAATAGGTGAGAGAATAAATACTGTTCGGTTTGTTCGGTGGCGGAGAACGTAGGGTAAAGCGGATCGGTTGAGTCCGAATGATTATCGGAGAATCTTACAAAGGCTTCAGGTTTCTTCGATTGCCCCGAGTAAACGCCAATCGAAAATAAGGACTCTAGAATTTGCGCTTGATTTCGTAAAACCAAAATGATTTCTGCATTCGGAAAGAGCTGCTTTAATCGATGTGATGTCCTCGATCTATTTGTTGAAACCATAAACAAGGATTGACCGACGAAAAGTTCATTAGAAATTATCAGTGGATTAGTAATGGGAAAATTCAGAGCCTGTTGAATTTCGTATTCATTGTATAAGCTATCGTCCTGATAAAGAACTTTTTGAAATGGCCAGGTGTATTGTGATTTGTTTATTCCCCAAAATTTGAAATCATTCACTTTCGGAAACACCTCTTGTTGGAAAAAAGTACTTGCCGTTCTCGGCATACCTATATGTAAGAGGACGCGATGCATACTCAAATGTAACGATTTCCCATGGTCGAAAGCGTATATTTGACATGTGAAAAACGTAGTAATTGTCCTCACTGGAACCGTAACTCCAAATGTCGATTTTGTCGAGAGAAATTCGGTTGAAGATAGATTGAACGATTACGAAAAATGCATAGATTTTTACCTTTCAAATACGTCCCATACCATTGTTTTTGCTGAGAATTCGGGTTTCGATCCGAGTCGTTCAGAAAAGATGTTCGGTTTTCTGAAGAACGACCGATTCAGATGGGAAAGCATTACGCCTCATCCCGACTTTTCTAAAGGAAAGGGTTTTCAAGAATTTTATACGCTTGATCAACTTGCCGATAAGGGATTGCTGGGAGAGTATTTTGTAAAAGTGACCGGGAGGTATTTAGTGAGAAATGTGGAGAGTTTGATTCGCAAGATGAAAGTTCCGTTTCATATTGATAATCATCAGAAGATGAAAGTCTCCATAACGGGTTTTTTTGGAATTTCAACCAAGTTCTATCGCGAGTTTTTTTACGGATTGTACACCGAGGTAAATGACTCTCATGGTCGGTTCATTGAGCATGCGGTTTACGATACAATTCATTCTAAAAATTTATACCAATACCAGCAACTTCTTCCCGAGAACCCTCAATATGAGGGAGTTTCGGGAAGCCACGGAAACTCAATGAAGAGAAATCCATACAAGATGAAGGTTAGAGCAGTTGAACGTAGATTAAATCGAATCTTGGGAATCAGAAAATTTTTGATTGAGTATTGATGCGCTGGGTTACTTACTTTCCTGAAATCAACCGATTTCATTTGACGAAAGATGTAGGTCTCATTCCACATTATGCGTCAAAAGAGGGTTTTACATCCTCACTAGTGGGGAAGGTAAAATCACCATTCGAAACTCCGGCAGAGGTAAGCGGATTAGAACTGGAAATATTACCTGAAAAAGGAAAGCTCTTTTTTTTGGATCGAGCTTTCCTCAATTGGTTACGCGAAAATGCTTCCACAGTTAAAGTTCTTCATCTCTTTCATTTGACCCGAGACAGCATTTTTTACGGAGCATATTTCAAACGACTCAATCCACAAGGCAAACTATATCTGAAATTTGATGCCTACAATGATCATTTAACGCAACGTAAGCGATATGCAAATGGTGAGATCAAAAACTTCATCTTGCAAAAAGTAGAACGGCGATTTTTTCACGGACTCGATTTGGCCACAATTGAGAATAGAAATGGTCTCGACCTGGCAAAAAAGAACTACCCTGAAATTTCAAATCTTCTCCAATACCTTCCCAATGGCTGCAACGACGCTTTTCTAGATGAACGATTCGGAGAGTTGATTTCCAAAGAAAAACGACTTCTTACTGTTGGACGTCTCGGTAGTTCAGATAAAAACTTCGAGCTCTTACTTAAATCTATTCCATTGATTGAATTAAGTGACTGGCACGTTGATGTGGTAGGTCCCATAACACAAGACTTTCAGTTATTGATAGACCGCTTCACAAAAGAGTACCTTCATTTAGAGAATAGAATTACATTTCACGGTTCGATCACGGATAGATCATTGCTGTATAAGATGTACGCTCGAAGTGCGGTTTTCTTCTTACCATCTCGTTTCGAATCATTCGGAATTTCTTTTGTTGAGGCACTTTATTTCGGATGTGTTTTAGTGGGACATAAGGGTCTGTATGCCTACGATGACATATCTGACAATGGCAGCTACGGAATTTATTACGAAGACAATGATTCCGATTCTTTTGCCAGAGCACTGGAAAAGGCAATGAAAGTGTCGCAAGATTACGACTTGGCAAAGGCCAGATTATTCGCCAAGCGCAATTTCGCTTGGAGTGCACTTTTCGAAAAAATTAAAACTTTCCTATCGAATGAGTGATACTCCTTTCTTGTCTGTAATTACGGTATGCTTCAATTCGGGTAAGACAATTGGAGATACGCTGGAATCTCTCAAGAATCAAACTTGTGATGATTTTGAATCGATCGTAATCGATGGAGGCAGTTCCGACAATACATCAGAAATTGTCGAGAAATTTGGTGATTTCGTGAATACGTTTGTCTCTGAACCCGATCAAGGTATTTACGATGCAATGAATAAGGGAATCAAATTGGCAAAAGGTCGATACCTCGCATTCTTAAATAGTGACGACGCTTATTTGCCCAATACCATTTCCCTCGTTCGGGCTCACGCGAGATCAACCTGGCCTGACATCATCTACGGGAAAATCAAAAAAGAACGACTGCTCGGCAGAGAGGTATTAACCCGTCTTGAAAGTCCTGATTTGAAATTAATGCCGGAAACAATGGGTATTTTTCATCCGGCTACGTTTGTGCATCGAGACTTGTTTGAACAATTTGGTCCATACGATTTACGATTCAAACAGGCAGCTGACTATCACTGGCTGCTTCGAGCGTTTTTGGCAGGAACCAATTTTTCATATCTCGAAGAGGTATTGGCCATTTTCAGAATTGGCGGAATCAGCAATTTATCTTGTGAAACATACCGCGAAGCAAGCCAAATTCAGCGCGAGTTAAAGACGGGACACCATGAGTCAATGGATGATCTCTATTTAAAGTGCTTGAATAAACAGAAAAAGAACAAAATGCTATTTCGGCTAGCCAAATGGCCCGTTCTTCGCCATATTTACCACATGAAGATCAAAAGCCGCTGGAGATGAAGCGGATGTACGAGTACTTCTTAAGTTTTCGCTATCGAGTGAATGGTATTTTACTGAAGGTTTACCTAAAGAGTTTGGGATGCTCGGTAGGACGAAGACTCAAGTGTTTGAGACTTCCTACTTTCAAGGATATTCCAAAACAGAATATTGAGATAGGAAATAACGTGTCTATAGGCAGAGGAGTGATCTTCGAAATTCCTTCACGGGGCAAACTCACTGTAGGAGATAGTTGCACTCTGGGTGACTATTCCAGGTATAGCACAATTAGCGAAATTCACATTGGCAGGGCAGTCGCAATTGCCGAGAGTGTGAGTATTAGAGGTAGCTTTCACCGGGTAGAAAAGAACCAGCACATAATCGATCAAGGTGACATTGCTGAGCCGATCAAAATAGGTGACGATGTTCTTCTAGGAACACAAACGGTCGTTTTAATGGGTGCCAATATTTCTACTGGTGCAGTTATCGGTGCGCAATCATTGGTGAGAAAAGGCGACAAAGTCCATCCTTATGGTATTTTTGCGGGTTCTCCGCTAAAGCACATCCGCGATCGTAAATGAAAACCGACGAAGTAAAAGCCTTTTTTGAGCGTACCGATGTGTATCTCACTTATAATTACAATTTGCGAATACGCGCTGAGACGATAGGTCAGTTTATTGGAGATTCAAATTTTGCCGAAGTATTGGACATGCCATGTGGTACGGGTGATATTACTGCACCTTGGTTATCTCATTTCGACCATCTCACAATGATGGATTTCTCGCAGAATATGATCTCAACCGCGAAAACAAGAGTGTCTGAGCTTGATTTTCACAAGGTGAGCTTCATCAATGGGGATTTTTACGCCCAAGATTTTGGGGATAAGCAGTTTGATTTAGTGATGAACATCGGAATTCTGGCGCATATTAAAGAGCCACTACATTTTGTCGAGGAATCGATGAAACTGGTCAGGCCTGGAGGAAAATTGATTATCCAGAACACCGATTCAAAGCATTGGTTTGCGAAAATGATTCACTTTTATCTTTCATTTCGCCGATTGGTTGGTAAAGACAAATACAAATTGAATAAGGTCACTGAGAAGGACCTGCTGGCTAAACTGGATGAAGGTGGTTTTAGCTTAATTCAAAGTTTCCGTTACAACCAATCCTTTTTGGGATTTTCGAGACTATTCAGCAACGATTTGAAATACAAACTGACCAGGCGTTATTTCGGAGATGCTGCTCTCCCAAAAAATCAGCAGGCAGGAAGTGATGTGACCTACATGTTCAGGAAGAAGGCCTAGCCATGAAAATTCTTGTCATTCCTGAGAACTTTCCAACCAATGAAAATCCCGTTGCGGGCATTTTCATGAAAGACTATTTGCAGGCGCTGTCTTCTTTTTCCACAGTAACCGTTTTCAATTCCAATCCTTGGTACAGAGGAATGTATGAAGAGGTAGAAGGTATTCGCTCTTTCGATCTCCACCTTTACTCAAAAAAGTGGTCGTTTCCGCTGAATATCGCTGCTTATCTCTGGTGGGAGAGGCAGACTTTGAAATTCGCCAAGAAACTTCAGAAGCCTGATTTAATTAATCTGCACGGGACTGCTCAACGCGGAAAATGGGCGGCGAGGCTAGCTGATTATTGGAAAGTTCCTTTGATCATAACCGAACACACCGGACCTTGGTCGGCGATATCATCAAGACCACATATCCTTAGAAGAGTCAAACGAGTCCTGGAACGTGCCGATTTGGTGATGCCGGTGAGTAGGTATTTAAAATCTGAAATTCTCGAAAGCGGAGTTTCTCCAAAGCAAATTAAAGTGCTTGGAAATCCTGTTGATTCAGATTTTTTTACGCTTCGCACCACTCCGCTTACATCTCAAAAAAGGATTCTTTTTCTCGGCCGCCTTGATCCATTCAAAGGAGGACTTAGAACCCTAAAAGCCTTTTCTAGGATCAAAGATGAATTTCCTGAATATCGATTGACTATTGCGGGTGATGGTCCTGAGGCGTCCCAAATCGAAAACTTCGTGAGTCACAACGAACTTGATGATCGGGTTGAATTCATGAGGAAACAGCACTCTCGATCCGAAATGCTTCAACTTTTTCACGATTCGTCATTTCTCGTTTTTCCAAGTGAATTTGAAAGCTTTGGCTTGGTTGCGGCAGAGGCAATGTCAACTGGGTTACCTGTGGTGATTACAAATAAAACAGGACCAGTCGATTTTTCGAATTCGAAGAACTCGATTCCGATAGATCCACATGATATTGAAATTGGACTCAAAAAGATGATTGAAAAACTCGATCTTTTGAATCCTACAATCATTCGCGAATCCTTGGATTCTGCTTATGGGCTTACCAACTGGTCGAGAAGAATACTAAGGGAGCTTACGGACTTATCATAAACCTGTGAGAGAACAAATATCTCCCGGGGTAACGCCATTTGATTCTAGCCGTTATATTTGGAATTATGATTTCGAGGTGGATTATTTTCGGTTGTTTTCTTTTTCTTTTTGGCTGTTCTGAAAAACAAGATCCACCAAGTGTAATTCCTTATTCTCATTTTAACCAACCTGTCATCAATACCGGTTATTATGCCTACGATCTTCTTGGTGTGCCTATCCGCGAAATAGGTTTCCCAAATACTTTCAGGGAAGTTGATACTGATCGTGGGAGAATAGAAGTATATACTTTTCCGAATCCTGCTTGGATTTGGGATGAAGATTTAGATACTGTTACTTGGTTGGTAAATATTAATGGGCCAATTTCTACATCTGAAAGAAAGGCCGTACTCGTTCGGGCCAACTACCAGGATGGTCCCATGCCATTAGGTGCAACTTACAATGGTAATTTGCATCAAGTTTTGAATGATTCACTCGTTATCTGGGAGGGAATATATAACACAGTGTTCGGTGTTGAAATTCCTTTAGTGGGTGAGGGAGATTATCGGCTATATTTAGATATGGGAGACTTTTATTTATATGATAACCTTGCCGTTAGAGAATTTTTGACCTATTGATATGATTCGACTTGCATTATTGATTCCTATTATTTTTTTCAATTTGTTTTGTTTTGCGCAGAGCGAAGAGCAGAACAATGAAGCAAAACAGAAAATAGGTCTGGCTGCTTCTGTTCAGAGCGATCAATTTGGTATTCTTATTCCAATTTGGACTGACGAGAAAACAGCAGTTGTGCCATCGGTGCAGGTTGCCTATGCTCAAGAAATTGGTCTCGATTTGGGTATTGGGATAAGTTTGCGCAGTTATCTTCGAGAGGGCGATGTGAGACCTTATTTGATCCCGAGCTTTGGAGTTTTGATGTCATTTCCTGAATCTGATGATGACGACATTGAAGCCCCTTCAAATCCTATAGATTTAGTTTTGGGATTTGGTGCCGGTGGAGAATACTTCTTTTCGGATTATTTCAGTGCAGGTGTACAAATTGGATTAAATGGTGCATTTTCTGACGAAGATTCCAATAGATTTGGCAACCCAGGGAATTTTAGTCTCAATACGGCGGCTTCCGTTTTGGTGAATGTTTATTTCTAAATCCAAGAGTAGTTATTCTTTCGAGCCTGAATTCAAATTGTCGGTAATTTAGAATCCTCGATTATTAATCATGTGCGGCATCTTTGGGGTCTGGAATTTTCATGGAGTGAACGGGCACACACTACGTTCCGTATCATCCATGCTAAGACATCGAGGACCCGATGACGAAGGTTTCCTCGTAGTTCAGGAAGGTCATCCTTTGTCTTTTGCAGGAGTTGATACGGCAATCAAGGATTTAGAACCTATTCCTGACGATATTCCCACCCCAAATGCCCTGCTACATCGACGTTTGTCGATCCTCGATCTTTCACCGAAAGGGCATCAGCCTATGCGGCATGAACATCGCGACATCCACATTACATTCAATGGGGAAATCTACAATTTCCAAGAACTAAGAGATCAGTATCAGCTCAACACCAAAACAGGCTCCGATACCGAGGTAATTCTTCAGCTATACGCGAAAATTGGAGAAGAGGCTTTTTCGAAATTTCGCGGCATGTGGGCAATGGCCATTCTCGATCTGGAAAAGAACAAACTAATCCTCTCGAGGGATCGTTTCGGGATTAAACCACTTTATTTCGTTCAAGCGAATGAAGGGTTTGCTTTTTCAAGCGAGGTGCAACCACTCTTGTTACTCCCGGGGATTGAGGCCAGGTGGGAACGAGAAAAGCTCATTCAGTTCTTGGTATACGGAGCTACGAGTGATCCGAACGAGAGCTTTTTTGATGGTGTAGAATCATTGAAACCAGGGTGCACACTTACCCTTGAGCTGAATAATTTGAAAAGGTCAGACAATAGGTATTACGACCTTGCGTCGAGAATCAAGAAACACGAATTCTCTTCTGGAACTTTTGATGAGCGTTTTGCCGACAGCATTGGCGAGCACCTTATTTCCGACCTCGAAGTGGGGTCTTGTCTCAGTGGTGGACTCGATTCGAGTTTAATTGTTGCCACTTCTTGTCCTCAGGTGAAAAAAACCTTCACTTGTGCTTTCCCCGGAAGTGATATTGACGAGAGTCAGTTTGCCAAAAGACTCGTGGATGTTTGTCCCGAACTCAGCCAAAATTTTACTCAACCCAATTCGCAAGATTTCTTCAAGGCTTTCGATGACATAATCCGAATCCAGGAAAGACCGATTGGATCTGCCTCGGTTTTTGCACAATACTCAGTAATGAAATTGGCCAGAGAAAAAGGAGTTACCGTTTTGCTCGATGGCCAAGGAGCCGATGAAGTCTTCGGCGGATACTATCCCTTTGCCGGGGCCTATTTATTGGCAAAACTAAAATCGGGAAACATATCGAGTTTTAGGCGAGAACTGAAAGCGCTCAAGCTAAACTTCAATCCTAAAATGGAACAGGCTATGATGCGCTCACTGTTCTACTCTTTACCAAAGGGATTGAAAATTAGTGCCAGGCGAAAAAGACGACTCGGCTATGACCTTATTTCAAAGAATTATCAGGCCTTGGTCAAAGATTTGGATGTGCCCGAAAGGGGTGCTTCTAATTTTACGGATCTCACTTTGCGTAGTATTGGTTTTGGTTTGATTGAATTATTACATTACGAAGACCGAAACGCCATGCGCTTCAGCATCGAAAGTCGAGTTCCTTTTCTGGATCACAGATTGGTCGAGTGGGCGCTGACTCAGGACCCTTCAACCTTGATAAGAGAAGGTTGGACAAAATATCCGATAAGAGACTCGCTTGACCGAAAAGGTCTCAAATCGCTTGCCTGGCGCAAGGATAAGCTTGGTTTTGTCGTGCCTCAGAAAATGTGGCGTGACGAACTTTTCCCTCAGCTTCAGAACGAGTGGAAAAACTTGGAGCTTGACGAGGTTTTTGACCTGAAGGCGGTTTTAGATTTACTCAATCACCCTGTCTCTTCTAATGCGGCTCAATCAGAGTTTTGGAGAATTTATGGATTGATTCGATGGATCGAAACATTTAAAGTGAGCTTAAGATGAGAATCACAATTGTTTGTGGTCACTTTATTCCGGCAATGGGATACATCGAGGTTCACCTTGCTAAGGCTTTTGCAGAATTGGGGCACCGGGTCACAGTGGTAACCTCAACGGTGATTCCTTCTTATGTGAGTCATTTACATTCAAAATATGGAGATCCTCCCGAGAATGTGACGATCAAAAGACTCAAACCATACTTCAGCCTGGGTCAAGTGGTAAAGGCCAAAGGAGTTCGCCTGGCTGTGATAGAATCGAAACCCGATCGAATATTAGTAATTGGTCTGGGAAAAGCTTTTCCAAAACCCGCATTGGGCTTGGGAATTCATACCACGGTACTCCTTGGAGACAATTCCGCGAGTTATGGTGACTCTCCTTCGGCTAAGACTAGGTTACTCTTCGAATTATTCAAACGTGCCACCTACCAAAGAGCAATCAAGGAAGCGGATCGTTTAGTAGCCTATACTCCTGAGAGTTTTGAGGCTGCGGGGAAGATGCTGGGTGGCAAATGGGCAGATAAACTCTCAAAACAAAACGATTTCATAAGCCTCGGTTTTCACCCTGATGAATTCTTCTTTGATGAGGGATTGCGAAAAGAAAAAAGAGCTGAATTAGGTTATTCTGAAGCTGATCAGGTTCTGATAACCGCCACACGACTGCGAGCAGAGAAGAATCTTGAGTTGGTGATTAAAGCATTTGCTAAGGCGAATTCAGATGTAAAATGGCTGATTTTGGGCAGTACTGACGATGATTACTCAAGGAGCTTTCAAAAGTCCCTGATCGAAGAGTTGTCTTCAGATCGGTTTTTGCTCCTGCCGCATCAGCCTCGTGAGGCGCTAAATGCGTTTTATAATGCAGCTGACATGGCCGTTTTCACCACGCCTGCGATTTCAATAATCGAGGCCATGGGTACCGGACTTCCTTTGATTATTCCCCAATCTGAGGTGCTTTCTCATTTAATAGTTGACGGTCGGCAAGGATACTATTACAACCATCAAATAGAATTGAGAGACTTAAATCCACCAACAAATAGGGCCGAATTAGCCTCTTTTAATTTCGAACTTTTTTCATGGCGTGGAATAACTAAGAAACTTCTCGATTAGTACTTAAAGGCTGTTCGAATTAGGTTGAAAAGTTCGATCTCATTTTCACCACGAATCAACCAAAGTCCTCTTACATTGCAGGTCTGTATGACCTTTCGCGAATGGATTGAATGGGTAAGGGAATTACCTTGGTTACTGAGGTGGTTTCCACTGTTGGTCGTCCTACGTCCGTTAGTAGATAGTCTTTACTTCTTGAAAGAGGTAAGCCCTTTAGCTTCACCGCCATATTTGGTTGGGGTTTTGACACCGATCTTGTCTATCGCAGCACTAATCAAATATCGATACCCCTCGTTCGGGAAAATTGACAAAGCATTCCTCTATTGGTCGATATTGGTATTACTGAACTGCTTCTTCTTAGTTCTGTATGATCCTTTATCCATTCTGTCGATAGAATTCGTCCTCAAACTGGCAATGCCCGTTCATCTTTTCTTTTTCCTTAGAATTCTCATTCAAGATATTCGAGATTTACACGGCATTATACAGTCTTTTCTTTATGCAGGAATCTTTATCGCGGGGATTCTTCTCTTTGAAGTGCTGGTTAACCCAATTGGTATAGAAGAGAGCAGGGGGTTACAGAGAATTCAAGGAAGTTTTGGTGATGTGGTAAGCTACGGAATGTACATCACCTTTGCTTTGATCGGTGCCACCTATTACTTTTTTGCTCGAAACCACATCGTTTTGCAGAACAAGCGCTTGACCTTAATCGGCATTGTAGCGGCAATTGGTATTCTCGGTTTGGTGAATATTCATCACACTGCTACCTACACGGTGTTTCTGCTAATCGTCTCCTTGTATTTGCTTTTTAATTTTCGTGAGGGAAATGTTGGTACCGGCTTCGCTCTGATTGTAATCGCAGGCATTGCCATCTCGTATTTCGGGAGTGGCTTGGTCGAAGAGAAAATATCTCCCCTTATCGAAACCGATTTAGCTGTTTACTCTGGTGAACAGGATACTGACCGTCTGCTACACGGACGTGTTGGAAGATGGCGGACAATGCTCTCCAAATTTTCTTCAGAGTCCATGTCCATTCAGTTTTTTGGATACCCCTTGAAATTCGATTATGTCTACCAATTCATCGGAATCGGTTCACACAACGATTTTATTCGCGTCCTTTTCGCCACGGGTATTTTGGGGCTCTTTCTCTATCTTCGGATGTTGGTTGTGGTTTTTAGCAGAAACGAGTTTCTAGGTCCCGCTCAACGATTTTTACTTTATGCCACTTTTACGGCCTTGTTATTTTACAGCATTAGCGTTACCCCAACATTTTACGCTCCCTTCATGTATTTTGCCTTGACGGTATTTGCTTACGTTTCACTTCCTGAAAAATCGAGAATTAGATGGAAAGACCACGAGTACTAATTCTCGGCAAATTACCCCCTCCATTGATGGGGCCTGCTATTGCGACGAAAATTCTCCTCGATTCAGACCTAAATGAAGATTTTGAACTTCATCATTTCGATACAAAAATCAATTCGGATGTAGCCGATATGGGAAGGTTCAAATGGGATAAAATCAATTCCATTCGCAATCTCTACAAGCGTTTTGATTCGGAAATCACGAGAATTAAACCACAACTGGTGCTAATTCCAATTGGTCAGACAACTGCAGGGTTTTTTAAAGACATTCCCCTTATCAAAAAGGCCGCCAATAGCGGCGCAAAAGTTGTCGTTCAATTGCGCGGAAGCGAATTCAAAACGTGGTTTGACTCATTGGATACGCTTCGGAAAAGAATGGTGCTCGCCTCATTGAACAGATGCAGTGGGGTTATTGTACTTGGTGACAACCTTAGAAGTCTGTTTAAGGGTTTGGTTGATGATGAAAAGATCTTTGTTGTTTCCAACGGCGGAGATTACGATTTCCCCGAACGAAAATCAGGGGCGCTTCGAATCCTATACCTCGCAAATTACCTTCCTGGAAAAGGAATTAATGAGCTTCTAAAAGCATTGGTCATGTTGAATTCAAGAGGAGTTGAATTTGATTTTCAAGGATACGGCAGTTGGGATAATGAAGAATACAAAGCGGAATGCGTTCAGCTCACATCGGGTTTTTCAAATATTACCTTAAACGGCAGCATTTCAGGAGAAGCCAAATGGCAGGCTCTTGCCGATGCTGATATTTTTGTCTTTGCTCCTAAAGCACCCGAAGGACATCCCTGGAGTTTGGTGGAAGCGAGCGCCGCCGGTTTACCCATCATTAGCACGGATCGAGGGGCTATAAAACAAAATGTTATCGATCGAGAGAATGGTTTCCTCTTGGAGAACCCTGAACCAAA
>CAZWQX010000013.1:0-43081 GCA_964635965.1 uncultured Cryomorphaceae bacterium | reverse complement strand
TACAACAACACCTATACGCAATGCCCTTCGGGACACTGCGCATAGCCAAACCGTTGCACACCAAAAAATGAAGACCGAACTACTCAGACATATCCTAGCGACCATCAAGTACCGATTTGATAAGTCAATCAATGGAAGTCACAAGGCATTCGGTGATTTTAGTCTGGGCAAAGGAAGCAGAAGTCCAAATGAAATACTTCAACATATGTGTGACGTCATTCTTTCCACGAGGTACTTCATCGAGCACGGCACTTTGCCCCATGAAAAAATGGCAATATCGAGTTTCGAAAATGGAATTGAACGATTCAATACCGAATTGTTTAAAGTTGACCAATTATTGGAAGAGAAGAATTTGGACATAAACTATTCAAAACGGCTTATCCAAGGTCCTTTTTCAGACCTGTTAACCCATATTGGACAAATCGCTATGTTGCAGCGATTGGTAGGTAATCCAATAGATGGTGAAGACTTTTCAAGAAGTGAGATAAAGACAGGAATAAACAATTGAATAATAAACTGACTTTGCTGCACAAAGCCTATGCTGCATAGCCTCCCAAGCTCGACTTCCTGACCATATACGCTTACGTGAGACACACCTTTGAATAGAAGCCAACTAACAAGCATCAATTGTCTGAGAAAAAGACTTGAGTAATTCCAAAACAATGACTGAAAAAAATCAACGCGCAGTGAGTAAAACAAAGACCATCGTTGTTTTCATATTCACCATCATTCTCGGTTATGCGCTCTTCATTATTCCGGATATTTTCTTTGGAGTAACCAAAATCAATGGCGGAAAAATTGGCATCAACTTGCTTTTTATTGCATTGTTTCAATTCTTCTCGATTATAGCCTTGCTCTATGGTTCATTAAAAATCTTAAAAAAGGATTTTAACTACGTGGGGCTTCGGTTTACAAACTTCAGGAAGGACCTACTTTTAGGTTTGGTGTTTGGAGCCCTATGGACTGCTCTTCAATTTTTGCTCATCATCCCAAATACCGGTGGGATCGATCGTCCTGACATCAGTGGAATGTTGGAGATGTACGACGGAAGTTTGATTGGGACACTATCATTTATTGCACTTGGGGTAATAGGAGGGGGTTTTACAGAAGAGATCTTTAATAGAGGGTATTTTATTAATGTACTCAAAGATCTATTTAAAAGTCCCAAAACAGGATTGTGGTTTTCAGCCATCTTATCAGTAGTTATTTTCTCATTAGGTCACATGCCAAGTACCGCATTGGATTGGTTTGACATACTTGTTCCCACGATTATGTACACCTTGCTCTTTATCACAACCAAACGATTAACGGCTTCTATCGTAGCTCACGGAGTGTATAATATGACGGCTATAATTTTGACCTATTTCATGTACTACACTTAAATACATGCGAGGTTGTAATGGGCCTTAAACTGATTTTAAATAGACAAAGAACCTACACCATTCCCATTCTGCTTTCTTCCATTCAAAACCCATTTCCCCAACTCAAAATCGGGTTTTCTCCAGGCAAGAATCCAAATCCTCACTATCGAATAATTCATTCACTGCTGGTCGCCACATGGGCCAGACGACTTGAATCATTTTGAATTGGAAATTGGCTAAATTCATCTCGACCAATTAAACCTCGTTATGAAACTTTACCTAAAACTACTGTCCCTGCCCATTGTAATATCTTTCTTACTCGTTTCATGTGATAACGATAATGACGAGTTAGTGAATCCGCCTTGTCCGGAAGGTACGATTGATTGTACCTGTTTTGGTTGTGTCACAACTACCTTCGATGTTCAAACCTGCGAGGACTTCTTGAGCTTCCAATGCAATGAAGACATACAATACTACGATTTCGACCTTTGTGAATGTTTTTGTCAGAACGAAATGTGTGGACTAGACTGTGATCAAGACCCTGACCCGAATTGTCTACTTCCAGTCACAGTTGATTGTGAATGCCCTCTTCCCACCACTCAGCGGATGTCTGCAACTATAATTCTGGAAGAAAGAGGTGATACTATAGAGTGGAGCAGCGGATCCGTCAGTGGAACGTTCACTGCCAACTCTTTTAATATAATAGGGGGTTTCTCTACAGACTATATTGATTTGGAGCAAACCGGAATACAAATTTCTACTGGTGTCTCTTACCCATTTCTTCCTCCCAGCGGAATGGCTTCTATGCGAATTCCGGAAATTGGAAATGAAATATGGACAAACATCCCGGGTATCGATCTGGGTCAAGTCTTCATAAATGAGTTTGATTCCGACAACAATACCTGCCTCATTCAATTCGAGTTTCCGATGTCAAATGGTTCGGAAATGGCTTGGGTCAGAAACGGTGTCGTCCGAATCAATTAGAAAGCGAACGATACATTCCTTCATTACATTCCACCACAAAGAGATTAAAAAGGTTCAAAAAATGATACCAAAGTCTCACGAATTCATACCGGAACCTCTGAAAAGCAAATAGAAAAATGACACGAGAAGAACACCTAAAATTTTGCAAAAAATGTGTCAATCGGAAGCTGGATATGAAGGTGGGCCTAATTTGCAACTTAACGGGTAAGATCGCCGATTTTGAGGGTGAGTGTAAATCTTTTGAGTTGGATCAAGCCGTAGTTGATAGCTTGGATAATTCCGAAGCCATTGAACCAAAAGAAGTCGTAAAGAACCTTTCCGAAAAGAATTTGGCTTTGTTAAAATCAGAGCAGAATTATTTGAAGGGCACCATGGTTTCAATTATTGTTGGCGTTTTGGGAGCGCTTGTTTGGGGATTGATTACCGTTTCAACGGGCTTTCAGATCGGTTACATGGCCATAGGAATAGGAGCCATCATAGGGCTTTCCATGCGTTTAATGGGGAAGGGGTTGGATCGGATTTTTGGGATAACTGGAGCAGTCATTGCGGTGTTGAGCTGCCTGCTGGGAAATTTTCTAAGTGTGATTGGATTCATTGCCCACTCTGAAAACATGGGCTATTTCGATACCCTGGCCTTATTTGATTATAGCCAATTTATTCAGGCTATGGCTTCTACATTTAGCATAATGGATATATTGTTCTATGCAATTGCCGCACTTGCCGGTTACATCCTCTCGTTTCGAAAAATTACGGAAAGAGATCTGCACGAATTGGAGAAATAACCGTTTGGCAATAATGGGTGTGACACATTTGCCTTCAACTTACACTAAAGCTTCGACTGATAAAAAAGGGCACTGGCCATAACCCATACCTACACTAATAAAACCAACTCTTCTCAACGAAAAATGAAAGATTTAATTCAGTCGCTTATGGCATTTTCAGATGAGAGCTATGACCTCTTAATGAGCATTGCTACTGAAAAGGAAGTAAGAAAGAATCAAATCCTATTTCACACGGGCAAACCGATAAGCAAGATCTTGTTCCTAAAAAAGGGACTTCTCAGAGGTTATAAACTTATCGATGGCAAAGACTATACTCATCATTTCTACGTGGCTGATTGGTTTGCGACGGACTTCCATAGCTTTTTGACGGAACAACCCAGCCAAATCTATATTCAGGCTTTAGAAGACACGGTTTATTTAGAATTCCGGAAGAAAGATCTTTTAAACCTTTACCACATATCCCATGAATTGGAGGCGCTTGGAAGAGTTATGGCTGAAAAGGCATACCTGGCCACTGCCGAGAAATTAGCGAATATGCAATTGCATAACCTGACTGAAAAGTATGAGCTATTGATGAAAACAAGTCCCGAGCTTATTCAAAGCGTGCCACAAAAGTATATTGCTTCCTATTTAGGGGTTTCGGAGCAAAGTTTAAGCAGAATTAAACGGCAAGTGCTTTCTTAACAAATGTGAATGTTTAAGTCACTTATGCGTGCTTGCTTTGCCCGGGAGTGAAACACAACAACATTTTAAATGAAGCACATTATTACCATCTGTTCTATCTGCCTCTTCTTTTCGTCTTTGTCGAATGCTATTCCTAGCAAAGATTTTACACCAACTTTTACGGTGTCTAAGGAGACTACCCATGAAATCCCGAAAGATCAGGACTATACATTCGGGTATTTGGAAGTGCTCGAGAATAGAGCTAAACCTAATGGGAACAGAATAAAATTGCCCGTTTACATCTTTAAAAGCCGCAGTAAAAATCCAAAACCCGACCCGATTTTATATACCGTAGGTGGTCCCGGTTATACTTCGATGCGGGCTTCAAAGTATATGGAATACTACCGGTACCTGGATGACCGAGATCTTATTTTATTTGAGCAAAGAGGAACCCAATATGCTCAGCCGAGTTTAGATTGTCCAGAATGGTCAAATGCGGTTTATCAATCCAATCTTCCAAATTTCGACCGGACCAAAACCGATAGCTTCTTTCAAAAGGCAGCTGCAGACTGTAAAGCACGATTGGAAAAAAGCGGAATTGACTTAAGCAGTTACACAACAAACCAAATTGCGGCCGACATAAACGACTTAATCAATGTTTTGGAAATTGACGAATACAATCTGCTTACACTCTCGTACAGCACCAAAATAGGCCAGGTTTTAATGCGCGATTATCCCGATAAAATTAGAAGTGTAGTCATGGATTCACCACTTCCTTTAGAAGTGAATTATGATGAAGAAAGCGTGAACAATCTTCTGGTCACCGTCGATAAACTACTTTCCGATTGCCAATCTGATACGCTTTGCAATAAGGCCTTTCCGAATATTAAAAATCGCTTCTGGACCTACTTGGAAGAGAAAACCACAAATCCTCTACTCGTGGAAGTGGAGAATCCGGAGAATGGAAAAATAGAACGTTTTTATCTCAAGGGAGAAGACTTGATTAACATATTCTCTGCAGCATCTACGGGAGAAGTACCCAACATCCCTCTGGAAATAGAAAAAATGCTCAACGATGATCTGTCTTCGGTCAAGGAACTATTAAGCTCTTTGTTCCGAGGGCCTGGTAACGGATATGGTATGGGCATGCGTTTATCCGTTTGGTGCGCGGAAGAAAATCCATTTAATTCTCGAGAAAAAATCGCTTTAGAAACAACCAAGTATCCTGCAGTTACCGGATTATCACCGGCAGTTTTTGACGATGAGGTTTGTGAAATTTGGGGTGTCAAAAGAGTACGGGAAATTGAAAACCAGGCGGTGAGGAGCGATATTCCGGTTCTTTTGATTAGTGGAGAATACGATGAATTGACTCCCGTTAAATGGGCTGAATCAATGGCAACTAACTTGACGAATAGCTATCATCTGATTTTTGAAGGGTGGAAGCACGGTCCAACAACGAATTGGAGCAATCCCTGCGCTATGCAGTCAGCGAACGATTTCTTCAACAATCCAACCAAAAAACCGAACCCCAACTGTTTTGAGCAAATCAGACAGCCGGAGTTTAAAGTGAAATGACTGACTGCCCTTGTCAGCGTCGTTGTGTAATAAGGCTTCATACCCGAATGTGAACCACATTTTCATTTACTTCGGGTAATGGTTATACGAAAAGAAATCATGTCTGCGCATGCTCTTTCTCATTGCTACGTATGCACTTCCCCAACAAGTCTATATTTGTCCTTCATTTAAAGAACCAATGACAAATTCCAACACGCTTTGGGGCCATCCGAAAGGCCTTTACATTCTCTTCTTTACAGAACTCTGGGAGCGTTTTTCTTATTATGGAATGCGGGCCATCTTGATCTTGTATTTGACGGCGAAGACCACGGATGTCAACCCTGGTTTAGGATGGGACAAGGTAAGTGCACTTGAACTATATGGCTGGTATACTATGATGGTTTATGTGATGTCTGTTCCCGGTGGGCTGCTTGCCGATAGATTGCTCGGGCAAAAGAAAACCGTTATGCTGGGAGGAGCCCTGTTGTGCGTTGGCCACTTCATTTTAGCATTCGATGCATTGTGGGCCTTTTTTACGGGAATTTCTTTAATCGTGCTCGGTGTGGGAGCATTGAAACCAAACATCTCAACCATGGTAGGCGGCCTCTACAAAGCAGGAGACGGACGGCGTGATACGGGATTTACCATCTTCTATGTGGGCATCAACATCGGTGCTTTTTCAGCGCCCTTGTTGGTAGGTTATTTAGGCGAAGTGATCAATTGGCACTATGGATTTGGTCTGGCTGGTATCGGCATGATCATTGGGCAATTGGTCTACATCTGGGGGCAGAAATACCTGAAGGATGTGGGCAACTTCATCCCCATCAAGAAAGAAGAAGGAAGCGGCAAAAACATTCCTCTCACCAAGGAAGAAAAAGATCGCCTTGTGGTGTTGTTTTTGTCTTTCATCGTCGTCATAGTTTTTTGGGGAGCCTATGAGCAAGCAGGTGGACTCATGAACCTTTATGCCAAAGAAAAGATCAACAGGGTTGTATGGGGTTTTGAAGTTCCGGCTAGTTTTCTTCAGAGTCTTCATGCCTTCTACGTAATATTAATCGGCGCTCCTATGGCATACTTCTGGGTACAGTGGCGCAAGTGGGGTCGTGAAAATTCATCCCTTTTTAAAATGGGCATGGGAACAATTGTCATGGGGCTGGGCTTTTTATTTTTAGCCGGTGCCGCCATGGAAACCCTTGAATCGGCTGATGGCAAAGCCGCTCTGTGGTGGATGTTTGCCGCATACCTTTTGCATGTGGTTGGTGAGCTAAGTATCTCTCCCGTGGCTTTGTCATTCATTACCAAAATGGCTCCTGCCAAATATGCTTCCTTCATGATGGGGGCCTATTTTTTTGTCACCGGCATTGGGAATAAGGTGGCTGGCCTGGTGGGTGAAGCCGCCCAAAATGCAGGCGAACTGACCATATTCATGTCCGTATTTGCCTTTTGTACTGTCTTTGGCTTGGCCTTGTTGCTTTTCGTCAAAAAACTCAAGCAGTTGACGCATGGGGCGGACGAGGTAAAAGAAAAGATTGCATTTGTAGATCCGGAGTAGGTTTTTTGAAATCTTCCCATGGGCATCTGACCAAAATGCAGCTCGAGCACCGAGAGTTATTCCGGTTTCTTAATCATTCCCAAGAGCATTTTGGAGATTTCTTCAACAGTCCAACCCAAAAACCTAAGCCTACCTGTTTTGAGAAAATTAAAGCCTGGAGTTTAGTTTGAAATGACTAACTGCTCAAGTCATTGTGTTTAAGCAATAGGGATTCGGATCCGAACCGGAACCGCTTTTTCATTTACTAAGTGTAGTTTTTATTCTGAAGAGAAATCTTGTCCACACGGACGAACTGTGGTACAATTTGGAAAACAAGTTTTGGCTATTCGACAAAAATCCGTCTAATTTTTCAGATAGCTAATAAATATCCTTTAACCGGGTTGAATGTTTTCAATGCTTTTAAATATGACCTGAAATCAGGATATTTAAGAGATGTCATTAAAGGGATTTCTCTATCAAGATTTATACGTATGCTGAATACAAAGGGCATAGAATCTTCGATAGATATTAGTTATTTGGATGCTTTATTTATCGTTCTCTTTCCAATAATAGGAAGCATTTTAGCCGTCGTGCTTCTCTTTTTTGGCTACGGGGGGTGGTTTGAGGTGGGTGTTTTCTTATTGATGTATTCCGTAACGATGATTGGAGTTGAAGTCGGTTTCCACAGGTATTTTACTCACAAAAGTTTTGCTACATCCAAATTTTTCGAAATACTACTCGCTGTATTGGGTTCTATGTCAGGTCAGGGAGGCGTCCTTTGGTGGGCAGCGGTCCATCGAAATCATCACAGGTATTCGGACAAAGATTTAGATCCCCATTTATCCGCAAATTCAAAATTCCGAACAACAAAATTCAATCAGTTCTTCTTTGCTCATTTTGGTTGGTTATTCAATAGGGATAAAACCTGGTCAGATGGTGGATGGTTAGCTTTTGTTAAAGATTGGAAATCGAAAGAATATTTAGCAAGAATTCAGGTGCACTATAAAAGCTGGTTTGTGGTCGGATTAATTATTCCTTCTGTCATTGGGGGTATCTATCACCAGTCTTTCATGGGTTTCTTACTTGGATTCTTATGGGGAGGGACATTTAGATTGCTTATTTCTCTTCATTCTTTTTGGGCAATAAATTCAGTTTGTCACTCATTTGGCACACAACCATTTGAAACGAAAGATGAAAGCCGAAATAATATTTTAGTGGCAATCTTAACTTTTGGCCAAGGTTGGCACAACAATCACCACGCTTTTCCCAAGTCGTCATACTTGAATTTTAAGTGGTGGCAAATAGATATAGGGGGATTCTTTATTAAGCTACTCTGTAAATTCAATCTCGCTTGGAACGACACTTCCTACGAAAAAAGGAAAATAGACAAGAGAAGAAAAAACGTTGCCGGCAAAGCGTAGAATCGTGTTATGCCGGAAAGGCTCACGCAATTTATGTCAATACTCAGGCACAATATGCACCTGCAGTCCGAGTAGAATCAAAATCCTTTATATCCATTAGCCTTACCGAGAAATCATTTAGTCAATTCGTTTCGCCACAAAGACATTTGTAGGGTTCAAAAATTGACAAGAAAATGATCAAGAAATTATTGGGAATTGCACCGACAAAAGAAAAGGGCGGCTCAGGATATATCCCTTCTCCGATGGGTAGAAGGCTGGGAGTGGATAAAATCAGCGGTTACAAAGCCACAGACTTTGGCGGTAGAAAGTATTCAGGTGAAAAGAAGGTATTGGTGCTATGTACGGAAGAGCGCTATTTTGAAATGACTAATGGCAAGCTGTTTTCAACTGGTAATAACGTCCAAGAAACCATGGTGCCGTTGATGCATTTGGTCAAGGCCGGATTTGATTTCGAAGTAGTAACGCCAACGGGTCAGCCAGCCATTCTTGAAGAATGGTCTGTACCCCAAAAAGATCAGGCCGTATTGAAATTCAGAAGTGAAAACCAGTTTAAGTTTGATAAGCCGCTTTCGCTCAAAGATCTTGTGGATAACAACGAGCTCAACGAAGATTCTGACTATATAGCCCTCTTTCTGCCAGGTGGCCACGGCTCTATGGTAGGACTTCCTGACGACGAAAATGTGGGTAAACTGATTCGCTGGATAGAAGCGTCTGATCGTTACCTTGTAGCTGTATGCCATGGACCTGCCGCTATGGTTGCTACGGCAGTAAAAAACAATGAACCACACCCATATAACGGGTACAAAATGGTAGCTTTCCCTGATAAATTTGATAAACAGTCGCCTTCACTGGGTTACTTACCTGGACAACTGACCTGGTTTCAGTGTGAAGCGTTGGAAAAACAAGGGATCGAGATCATCAATGACAAAATAACGGGAGCCACCCATGTTGATAGAAAGCTGATTTCAGGCGATAGTCCGAAAGCTTGTGATGACCTCGGTAAAATTACCGCTGAAGCCTTGTTTGACGAACTGATGTAATACGTTTCTATGCAGGAATTTACAATTGATTCAATCAGTCAGGCACACCAAGCCATGGGGCTACCCAAGCCCAAGCATCCTTTGGTTTCAGTCGTTTATACTAAGGATTTTAAGTCTGAGATTGACTTTAATGGGGTGAAGATTATCAATAACCTTTATCAAATTACCCTGAAGCAATTGGGCTGTGGGAATTTATACTACGGCAAGAATTCGTATGATTACGAGGAAGGGACATTGGTTTTTGCCTCTCCCGGTCAGGTGACAATGTTTGAAGGTGAAATGCCGGCAGATAATACCGACGATGAAGGGTGGACGCTTGCCTTTCATCCCGATTTAATTCGAAAATCGACTCTATCCGATAAAATTGATCGGTACTCCTTTTTTAATTACGATGTAAACGAAGCCCTTCACCTTTCTGAAGACGAGCTCAAAACAATAACTGAGCTCTTGGACAAAATAATAAAGGAATACAGTCAGAATTTGGACAAGCACAGTCAAAACCTGATTATTTCAAACATAGAATTAGTTCTTGATTATTGTACCCGATTCTATGACCGTCAATTTTACACGCGAGCGAATTTAAACAGTGATATCGTCTCAAAATTTGAAAGGCTTTTGAAGGCATACTACCAAGCAGAGGCGGTCAACGAGTTAGGATTGCCTAATGTGCAGTATTTGGCTAACGAATTAAACTTGTCTTCGAACTACTTAAGTGATTTGCTAAAGAAAGAAACCGGAAAAACGGCTCAAGAGCATATACACCATTATGTAATTGATAAAGCCAAAAATATTCTGCTGAATTCAGGCAATTCAATTAGCGAAATTGGGTATTCTTTAGGTTTTGAATACCCGCAGCATTTTAGCAATCTTTTCAAGTCGAAAACAGGAATGAGCCCGAGTGAATATCGAAACTTGAATTGAAAATCTCTGCTTAACAATGTGCAGAAACAAGAGCGGCTTAAGTGTAAACTTGAGTCGTTTTTATGGATATTTAAGTGTCTTCCCGTTTATCGACTAGCGACTCAAAACCCGTATTGATTAAAAACGAGTCGGTTAAGTACAATTAAATTAGTCAATCGAAAACCTCATTATGGACGACTAAAAGCGGAGAGAATTTGTAAAGCTTAGTGCTTTAGGTTTCGCGGGAATAGCATTGCAACTCAACTCCAGTTCTACTTACACACAATCGTCGAATGCCATTTGGGAAATTGGAACAAGAATACAGACTTGAATTGGGATGCCTTTTTAGAGTGTCTCACCCAATTGGCAAAAACACAGCATCAATTACCCTGGGATCAAAAATTGTATACAGAACGTATAAAGCAATTATTTGCTCAGTGCAATTTTCCTGAATTCGAGAAAATCAAGAAGGAAATAGAGTCCTATGAGAATGGATCTACTGCCATATGAGCAAAACAAGTTATGGATGCATTAGCAAGAAATTCGCTGTGCTTTCGAGATTGAAAGTACCTCAGATTCTGCAAGTCTGAATCTGCATTTCGGTCAAACCAGTAGGACAGCAACTAAAATAAATTGACAGGCACCAGACCTTACTAATAGGAGGTAAACTTGACTTGGTCCAAAATTGCACTTGGCTTAATCTATAGCCGGAACCTACCTTTCGATTCCGGTATTACTTTTTTCTCAATATACGAGTAACAACCCAACAGTTACCAGTGTATTGGATTTTCATTTTGTCTTGCAATAAGCCTCCATTCGCACGCATTGGGGTTTTTTGTTTGGGGAGAATTGTATCGATATGGACTAAGCTCAATTGCGAGATGAGAACCGTTGTCCTGAGCTTAATAGAGCTCACAATGAACTATCATGGTAAGTTCATTTCGGTTATTCTAAAATCCATTCCCCCAATTCTTCAATTCGTCAGAAAGCGAATAGTATAGCGCCATGATCGCTTCACATTTGCTAAAAAAATACAGCAGATGTATCAAAAATCAGCGACAGTATTCATCTCTCTGTTTCTCGGAATTTTCTGCTTTGCACAAAGCAATACCCAAGAGATTAAAGGCAAGGTTGTCGATCAGATGACGGGAGAACCACTAATTGGCGCAACAATTGTGATAGAGGATTCGGATCCCCTCATCGGAACCGTTACGGACATCGACGGAAAATACACGCTAAAGAATGTGGAGATTGGCCGGAATGTCTTGGTAATATCTTTCATTGGATACAAACCCGTTCGAATTCCGGAAATTCTTGTAACCGCCGCCAAGCCATTTCTACTGGATGTTTCACTTGAAGAGAATGTGGCCAATATGGATGTGGTAGTCGTATCCGCCGGAAGGGGTAAAGAAGCGCTCAACTCCATGGCCACCGTTAGTGCGAGATCATTTACCATTGAAGAGTCTTCTCGGTTGGCCGGAGGGCTTAGTGATCCTTCAAGAGTTGCCTACAATTTTGCCGGAGTAACTTTTTCGTCTCCGCAAGACAATGGGGTAGTGATAAGGGGTAACTCCCCAAGCAATGTACTTTGGCGTCTAAACGGCATGGACGTTTCGGGTGCTGCTCATTTCGGCGGTGGAAATTTGGCCGGGGCAGGACTCATTTCTATTTACAGTGCGAATATTCTCCGCGGTTCAGATTTCTTTACAGGTGCTTTTCCCGCCGAATATGCCAATGCCACTGCCGGTGTTTTTGATATAAACTTCAGGAAAGGAAACTCGGACGAGTTTCAACATTCAGCACAACTGGGAATTCTTGGAATAGACTTAACATCAGAAGGTCCACTAACTAAAAACAGAGAAAGCAGTTACTTGGTAAACTACCGTCATGGATTCATTGGTTATTATGGCGCGGCCGCAGGTGGCACAGAGCCGCATTATCAGGATTTGTCGTTCAATCTTAATTTCCCTACCGAGAATAGCGGAGAGTTCTCGCTTTGGGGAATCGGTGGAGTTAGTAGCATAAAAAGTCCGTTTAGAGAATACTCTGAAGAATTTGACGAAGCTACCAACACAGTGAATGTGAAACAGCGAGAATACGAAAGCGACTTTCTGGATAGTGAGATTGATTTTGGGATGGGCGCAGTTGGTTTGAATCATAAACTGCTCATCGGAAATTCCGCTTTTCTTAGTTCCAATATTGGCTACACTTCAACACTCTATGATAATGAAACCCAGTTTTTCGAAGAGGATGACGAGACCCTCAATACAGGTACGCTTCATCCCCATTATCAAAGAAGAAACGTAGAGAGTAAGCTAGAGTTTGCTTCGCGTTTGAATGCTCAACTATCAGACCGATTATCCAACAGAACGGGTATTAGAGTGAATCATTTACAAACAGAATCTTATTCTTTTGGAGTGGATAATCCAATGGATCCGCTGCAAGAATACTTTTCAATTGAAGGGAATACATATAGCTTAAATGCATTTACCCAATTCAAGTATAACCTCTTCCAAAACCTTGATTTAAATGTGGGCTTATCGAGCACAAAGTTTGGCTTGGTTGATGAGGTCACCCTTGAACCAAGACTGGGATTAAAGTGGCAGTACTTGCCGTTCGCACACTTGGGCCTTGCGTATGGCCGTCACTCAAAACACGAAGAACTTAAGACCTATTTCTATACAAATCCTGAGACAGGTGCAGCCAATAACCTGAAGCTCTCTAAAGCCGATCATTACGTGGCAAGTCTTGGGTTTAATCTCAGTAAAAACGTACTCCTGACGATAGAAGGTTATTACCAATCGCTTTTTGATGTTCCAACCATTAAAGGGACTTCTTTTTCATTCGCCAACTACACTACACTTTGGAAGGTCAACGGACCTATCACAAATGATGGAACGGGAAGGAACATCGGGGTTGATCTCACCTTGGAACGTGTAATGGATAAAGGCTTTTATTATTTATTGACTGCTTCGGTTTTCGATTCTAAATACGAAGATGCACAGCAAATTGAGCGAAACACGCTCTTTAATAGAAACTGGATTACATCGTTGGCCATCGGAAAAGAATTTGTGGTGAATGAGAAGAATCTTCTAGGGGTGAATTTAAATGCCACCTATATGGGTGGAGGACGATTGACACCTTTTCTTGAACAAGAAAGTTTGGAAGCACAAGATGTGATTTACGATACGGATAGGCTCTTTGAAATGCAGTCTGATGCCGAGATTTGGCTGAATGCCGGAGTTACCTACAAAATCAACAAATCGAATTCCACCCGAACATGGGGGCTGGATTTTCAGAATGCACTACTAACTGAGCAAGTGGCAGGATATAAGTATAACTTTCGCGAAAACACCATTGATGAAGACAAAGTATTCTTCATCTTACCGAACTTGTACTACAAAATCGAATTTTGATCTATGCAGAAGTATGATCTAAAACAGTTCTTCGGATGGAAGTTATTGCTTATCATGATTGTATTTGCATTAGCTTTTCAAGTGATCATCATGATCTTCGACTGGTATTATATCGGTAAGCCGTTGGCTTTTAGCACGGGTGCCGTAGTGGGATTTGTAATCACTTATCTGAATTTATTAATTGTCTCAACCGCAATATTCAGGCTGGTTTCTTGGTTAAATCAGAGATTGATGTGGTCGTTTCAAACTGCCTTTCTCCGCACGGTTATTGACGTTGTCTTGTTCTCAAGCGTAACCATCGGATGGATCATCTTCGTGAATTTCGTGATCTTTTTTGTGGTGAGAGGCGAACCTCTTGAAACAAGACAGATACTTTATTTCATTGCGCTGGGAACCATAATCAATTTGTTTATAGTCCCCTTAATTGAATTCATCATTCTGATGAATGCACAGTTTCAAATAGAGCTCGATTCAAAACAGTTGCAGCACGAGAACACGAAGTTTAGGTATGAGATTTTGAAGAACCAGATCAATCCACACTTTCTGTTCAATAGTTTGGGTGTGCTGAACTCATTGATTGCAGATTCTCCCAATAAGTCAAGGGCTTATCTAAATAGCTTCTCAAATGTGCTGAGGCACGTTTTGGATTTTAGAGATTACAATTCCATTGAACTTCAAGATGAAGCCAAGTTTCTTGAAGACTATATTCACCTACTGAACATTCGATTTGAAAACACTTTTCAAGCCAATATCGATCTGCCTTCAAAATATGGGCAGAAACAGATTTTACCCATGGTGCTTCAACTCTTGATTGAAAATGTAATCAAGCACAATAAAATGTCAGAGAGCCAACCTATAATTGTGAATGTAACGGCAACGGAGAATGGCGTTGAAGTATGGAATCAAATTCGGCTTAAATCGAGTATTGCATCATGGGGAATTGGCCTTGAGAACATCAAGATGCGATATGCCAGTTTGGGCCATGCTGTTTTGGTTGAAGATGATGGAAAAACATTCAAGATCAACATCCCTTATCTGGAGAAAACATGAAAGTGGTAATAGTTGAAGACGAAAAACTTCTTCAGAAGGAGTTAATGAAGCAGCTTCATATTTATGACGACATTGAAGTAATCAAGTGCATTCAAACCGTTGAGGACGGAATTGATTGGCTAGGAGAAAATGCAGATAATATAGACCTCATTTTCATGGATATTGAGCTGGCAGATGGGGTTTGTTTTGAGATTTTTGAAGCTGTAGACCTAACCACGCCGGTAATCTTTCTTACCGCATACAGCGAATATGCGATCCGTGCATTTAAGGTAAATAGCGTTGACTACCTACTAAAACCAATTAATTCAGATGAACTCAAATTTGCGCTAAACAAGTTTCGTCAAACACGGGAAGGAGGAACTGCGGAGATAGTAGATCTTTCCTTTTTAAGGGAGTTTTACGCAAAGACGGCAGGAAATGGTAAAACCCGATTTTTGGTTCAATCAGGGGACAATTACAAGTACATTACCATTAACGAAATCGCTTACTTTTTCTCTGAGGATAAATACACCGTCATCATCACGTTCGAGGGAAATCGTTATATCATCGACGAAAGTTTGAATCTTCTCGAAAGTAATCTCCCAACAAATAGCTTCTATCGTCCAGCACGAAACATCATAGTGCATATTAACTCGATTGAGAAGGCTTCTAAGTATTTCAACAGCAGGCTTAAGCTTTACCTTAATCCAAAGCCTGAATTTGAAGTAATCGTTAGCAGGGCTAAGGCGAAAGGCTTTTTAACATGGATGGGGAGCGGTAAATAGCTTTTACAAAAACAACAGATCAAGATACAAATCATGAATTCAAAATTTTTAATGACTTCAAGCGCTGTTTTCTTGGGTATTATGGGGTTGGGTTTCACGTTTCTTCCAGATGAGATCGCGAACTACCTCTCGGGTCTTAGTAATCAGTCATCCATTTTGTTTCTCCAGATCCTGGGTTCCTTGTATCTGGCTTTTTCAATACTCAATTGGATGACAAGAAACAATCCGATAGGAGGGATTTACGGACGTCCTTTGGTGATCGGCAACCTTGTCCATTTCGTGGTTTCATCACTTGCATTGATAAAAACAGTTGGACAATACACGGAGATGGGTTTCTGGATACTGATTTTTTTAACGGTGATGTATTCTCTCTTCTCTGTAGCGTTCGGTTATCTTTTGATGAATAATCCAAAACAAGTGAGAAGAACATAGACCGTAAATTTTCATTTACTCGTCTTTCCTATAAGTTTTCTTAAGTCTAGGTCCTTTCTAATTAACCGTTTCAGCTGCAAGCCATCAGTGATGACCTCATCAGCGCTTATGAAATGACTGTCATAAAACATTAAACCAACACCCCTTCACCCAAAACCTCACGCACATCGGTAAAAGGTAAATCAAAAGCATCTGATACTCCTTCGTACACCACTTTTCCGAGTACCACATTCAGCCCTTTTTTGAGGGCCTCGTTATGGGAACAGGCTTTTCTCCAGCCTTTATCGGCGAGCTGCAGCGCATAGGGTAGCGTAGAGTTTGTCAGCGCAATGGTTGATGTGCAGGGAACCGCCCCGGGCATATTCGCAACGCAGTAATGAACCACATCGTCGACAATAAATGAGGGATTTTCGTGGGAGGTAGGCTTGCATGTTTCTACACATCCACCTTGATCTACCGCCACATCAACGATCACCGTCCCCGGGCGCATCAGCTTGAGCATCTCTCGAGTGACAAGTTTTGGGGCCTTGGCGCCAGGAATGAGAACCGCTCCGACGATCAAATCATGGGTTTGAATAAGCTTGCGGATATTGTATTCGCTGCTGAACTCGGTGACTACATGGTGAGGCATGATGTCGTTGATGTATCTCAAACGCTGTAGATTGATATCGAGGATGGTCACGTGTGCGCCTAATCCTGCCGCCATCTTAGCTGCTTGAACCCCAACAATTCCTCCACCGAGGATGAGCACTTTGCCGGGAGCAACACCGGGAACACCTCCGAGCAGAACTCCCCGTCCTTTTACTGGTTTTTGCAAGTATCGGGCACCTTCCTGAATCGCCATTCGTCCCGCCACTTCCGACATCGGTACCAAAAGGGGTAGGGCCTTGTCGTCAAGCTCAACCGTTTCGTAAGCCAAACAAACGGCACCGCTATCGATCATCGCATGGGTGAGGGCTTCACTCGAGGCAAAATGAAAATAAGTGAAGATCAGTTGTCCGTACCTGCATCTTTTGTATTCCTCGGCGATCGGTTCTTTCACCTTCATGATCATTTCGGCGACAGCCCAGACTTCATCGGCAGTGTCCAAAATCTCTGCTCCAATGGCCTCATAGTCTTCATTGGGAAATCCACTTCCTACTCCTGCATTCGTCTCTACCACTACCTTGTGGTTTCGCTTTATCAACTCATGAGCTCCGGATGGAGTCAGTGCGACACGGCTTTCGTTGTTTTTGATCTCTTTGGGAACTCCTACTATCATCGAAAAGGCTTTAAAAAGATAAAATTTTATTCATTCACCCGATTATTTAGGGGTGTATAACAAAATAAATCAATAAAAGAGGAGGTGAGCTCCAAAAATTGGAGGGTTTATCATAAAAATATTCACTTTTCAGGCAGGTAGACCAAAAAAGTGTGGGAGGACTAAAAGTGTCTTAACCTTAACACTAACGAATTACCGAAACACTACCAACAATTTCGATTGGCTCTTGCAGTGGGTTTAGTTCGCTATCGTACCTAATGAAATAGGTGTAAATTGATGTAGGGGAAAAGAATTCTTCTTCGGCAGAGGAGCCATTCCAGGCATTGGCCAGACTTTCTGAACGGAATACTTCATTTCCCCAGCGGTTGAAAATGACGAGTTCGTATTCACTCAAGTCGCAGTCTATTTCAGGCCGGAAAAGGTCATTTAAGCCGTCTCCATCAGGAGTAAAGGCATTCGGTACATAGACTTTGCACGAACAATCTTCCAGATCTAACTCAACTTGACGATCAACGGATCCGCATTCATTCGTTGCGGTTACCGTAACCAAACCTTGGAAGTTTGCCCCAACAGATCCTGAGGGTTCATCAAAGCTAATTTCGCCTACGGTGACGAATGGCCTAAAGTCAATATCCTCACCCAAGCAGCCTTCAATCACAAATGGTGGGTTGAAATCGGGTAGGGGTGTATTCGTGACTGAGAAATTCTCGATGTATTCACATCCATCGGGTTCGGTGATGGTAACAGAATAATCTCCCGGCTCAGTGACCACAAAACTTTCTCCGGTGGTAGAGCCCCAGTCATAGGTATTGATTGCCGGAGAACCGGATATCACTGCCGAATCTCCCTCGCAAAAATCGAAATCACCCGAAATGGTGTAATTGCCTCCTTGAATTCCTGAGACATCGACCGTAATCGAACCCGTTAAAAGACAATCACTACCTGCGGCGGAGCTTTCCACGTTTACTACAAAATCACCCGTGCCGCTGTATTCATACTCGAATGAACATTGATTGCCGATTACATCTCCATCATCCAATGTCCAAGTGCAACCGGTTACCGCTTCTTCAACACCCAGTTCAATAATGAATGGAGAACAGCTATTCTGAATGTCGAAGGTTGGTGTTAGCCCTTCGTTTCCAATCACCACGATAGGATCGGCATCTGCAGAAAACTCACAACCATTTTCGTCACTGAAAGAGGCCGAAACGGGATAAGTTCCCGGTTCATCAAAAGTGAGTTCAAAGAACAAACCTTCAATTTCCTCGTCACCCACTGTCCATAAAAGGGGCTGACCACTCGAAGCCAAATTCGCATCAAAGGATATGGTCAAAGGCGGGCAGCCTGTCGTCACGTCCGAGCCGATAATCAGGTCATTTTCCAAACCTTCTACCTGTATATCTTGAAAGGTGCAACTGCCATCGGTATTGGTGGCTACCACTCCGTACTGGCCATAGTCCAATTCATCGTCTAATTCTACCAGGAGGTCGTCGGACGTTTCACCAACCAAAGCAACTCCTTCAAAATACCATTGATAGGACACAGCCCCTGTTGGTGCCGTCAGCGTCGCCGTTTCATTGCAGTCTGAATACCCCAAGTCGATTGGTTCTGCCGTCGGGGCATCTCCTTGAAATATCAGAATGTCATCGAGGTAGAAATAGGGTATAAACGTGCTCAAAAATTCTATGACGTAACTGTCGTCGATATCACATCCAACTCCTAAGGCAATGCCTTGGATTTCCTGGGGAACGTCGAGATCAATTGAGATCAAACCCCATTCGTTTATCGGAGAGTAAATGGTACTTCCCAGATTGATCCATCCAAAGTCTTCGGGACACCCGGTAGTAGGTTCTTGCGCGTTGCAATCAAGGAGTCCGTAAACTGTAATGGGAGCATCACCGAAAGTAATATCTTGACTAAATCCACTCTCACCAATTGACGAGGCGGCAATCGACATCTCCAATGTGTATTCTTCACCTGCTTCCAACGGTTCCGTCAAGCAGGTAGACATGTATTCGAGATTTAGTTCCTGAATCCCAAATCCAATATCAACCAGTCCTGCACCCACGCCTATGGCTCCGTCGCCATCGGGCAAGGGCAATGGCATTCCTTCAGTAATAAAATCGCACGTGTTTAAATAATCTGCCGTTCCCGAGGTGCCATTTTGCCAACCTTCCAGGCAAAGATCATCAAAGGGTGTAGTGAAAATTGCGGGACAACAACCATTATCTTCAAAAGACGGGTTGGGAATAATATCTAAGGGAACATCGGCCAGGGTGCAGGCACAGTCATCGACATCGTTCAAATCGACCAAACCGTCGTTGTCATCATCGATACCATTGTCGCATATTTCCTGGCTAAATGCCGTGAAAGACAATAGGAGAAAGAGTAGGGTAGAAAAGGTCAGCTGGTTGATAGGTTTTTGGTTGACCGTTTTCATAGTTCTTAAACAAAGTAATGGTCGATGTCCCTAAAAAGTTTTGTTTAGAGGATGAAGAAATCTTTAAGAATGATCAAATACGAGAATTCTTTGTGGATTTGTCCTCATTTCCGACGAAAAAGACAACGTCCATTGGTTTATTGCCAATTCTGATACGGCCTTCACGTTTGATGTGATTATGCTTGATCTGAATAACAAGAGTTATGACATCCATAATCTCGATATGTATGAGGCAGAAGACCTAAAGAACGGAACCTTCATGGCACCAATCTTGGATGTTGAAACTGCTTTAAAGAAATATGGGAAGCAGCATCACTAATCGTCTTGATCACTAATAGATTGGAATTACCATCTAAATGAATCACTTCAAAACCATAGCCGAGTATTGTGAAGGGATTGGTATTCAACCTCCCAAACACCCTCACTTCGACATCAGGAGTTTTGAAGAGAACATGAAAACGGTGCATCATCAAATGCCTCCGTTTCGGCATGAGTTTTATGCCATTTCTACCCAATAAGCCTCAATGCACACGCTTTTGGGTTTTTTGTTTGGCTCGTTCTAGCTATTCTACAAAACCTTTTGACATGTTTTTTTTAAGAAGAAATGGAGGTTTGTAACTGCATCAAAAACCTAACCGACCTTGAAACCAATCTTTTTCTCTTTTCTTTTAGCATTTATCGGCAGTTCATTGGTTGCCCAACGCAGAGTACTATGAGATATACATTTTTTGTTGCTTTTATTGCAGTTATTCTCGGCTGCTCTTCTCCTCCGCATGATCGGCTGGATTTAGTTATTTCAAATGTGAACCTGATTGATGGAACGGGAAAGCCCATGAGACCAAATGTTTCCGTCGGTGTCAGAGACGGAAAAATAATGGCCATTGATTCGATTCTGAACTTCACTTCAGAAAGCACCATTGACGGTGCTGGAAAATTTCTGATTCCAGGATTATTTGATTGCCATGTCCACACCAATGATTTTGAAAGTGATTTCCCAAAATATGTACACTACGGAGTTACTTCCATCTTCATTACCGGTGGCAGTTTATGTACCAATGAATACTACGTGGCCATGCGATCATATGGAAATCAAGATTCCATTCCTGCTCCTTTTGTTTTTCACACCAGTCAGCACTTTACCTTGGAGGGCAGGCATCCGGTGAAGACCTATAAAGGCAATTGGACTGATGGGAGATCAGTTTTCTTTCTAAAAGATACCCTTCAAATTGAATCACTGGTAAAAGAGGTTACCCGGTATCCAATCGTTGGGATCAAACTCACTATTGAAGATGGACCTAACCCACCTTGGGTGAGCAGAATGCCACAGGAATTTATCGATAAGGTTCAAAACGAGGCGGCCAAAAACGGTACCGAGGTTTTCGCCCATGTGAGTGACAATACCGAATTGGAAATGGCTATGGATGCAGGCATCCAAAATATCGTGCATTGGACGGGAATAGACCTCGACTTTCAAAGGGATACTGCATTGGTCGATAAGATTTATCGAATCAGGCCATCATTTATTACGACACTCATGATCGACAAAGGCGTTTTGTATCCTTTGTTTCCCGAGTGGGTGGAAGACTTGCGCAGCGAAGGAATTTTTGATGAGGCGTATTTGGAAAATGCTCATGATCCCGTTTTTGTAGCACGTGCCGAAAACTACATGGGAATTTGGATGGATTATTTACAAAAAGAGGAGGTAAGCCTAGAAGATATTGCAACCGTTCAAGTGCAGGACATTAAGGTTTTGTATGATGAGGGTATCGTTTTCGCCCTTGGCACGGATACCGGCCCTTTTGTGCTCCCTGGTTTTAGTTTACATGAAGAGATGCAGTTGTTTGAATTAGGTGGAATGGATCAATTGGACATCATTAAAATGGCCACACTTAATGCCGCCGAGATCATGCACGCAGAGGATAGCCTAGGTTCCATCGAGAAAGGTAAAATAGCCAACATGATATTGCTCGATCGTAATCCTTTGGATGAAATGAGCAATACAACGGCAATTAATACGGTGATTAAAAGAGGAGTAGTTCAAAAGAGAATTGGCGAGTGAACACAAATGGGATTATTCCCTTAAACCATTGAAACAAGTGTGTATTGATGATCAATTCTTCCTAGCCAGCCATATCTCGTTACTATTTCACCGTTATAAGCGGACTATTACTGGTTTTATCAGTTATTGCTTTTTCAGATAATCTTTTTACCAATATCCATCAAGAGAGTAATAGTGATCCAAAATTTTTAGTTCACGGTCTTTTAATGTTTGCCTGGTTCGGAATTTTTGTTGTTCAATCGATTCTGATTTATCTGAAGAAGGTACGCATGCACATCAGGTTGGGAAAAATCGGTTTTCTAATTGCAATCGGCGTTTTTCTGAGCACACTCTATGTATTTGTTGCTGTTTTCAGAGGATGGTAGGCGATGGAGCCTTTTGTTAAGTCCAACAGGCTCTTTATGCTGAGCTTTTCCGTTTTTTTACTCTTGGCTTACTTGAATAGAAAAAAACAGGTAAGACATAAACGTTTCATTTTTTGGGCGATAATATTGCCTATTTAACCGATAGTAGGAAGGGTTTCCGATTTTTTCGCGATCAATGAATGGGAATTATTTTACGCCATTGTATGGCACTTTTCTTTGCTTCTTTCTTCTGGTACGATTGGCTTACAATTAAAAGAATTCACCCCATCAGTTGGTTTGGGATGATTTGGTTTTATCTGGTGTGGGTGTTTGCGATCTATTCTTGATTCGAACTATCCTTTTTCCTCTGGCTAAACAGCCAAGGCATCAACATATCATCATCATAAGCCGCTACCCAAGCGAAATGACCTGCCAAGGGGTATTGAGTATACCCGGGATTTGCCCCCGCCTCGGTCAGAGCTTTCACCATATCATGTGAGAAAGAAACGGGAACCACATCATCTTGAGCTCCGTGGTAAATCCACATAGGGATATGACTAATCGATTCGGCCATTTTCGGATCACCACCTCCGCAAACAGGAACCGCCGCGGCAAAGAGGTCGGGGTACCGCATGATAGCGTCGTAAGTTCCAAATCCACCCATAGACATTCCCGTAATGTAGACGCGATTCTTGTCAATGGGCATGGTCCCCAAGAGCTGATCGATCAATCCTTTTAAGAGCTTCATGGAAAGGGAAGGAGTGTCCTGGAAATTGCCTTCTTCGGTCAAGTTATCCCAACGTTCTCCGTAGTTCATTTGAGGGGCTATAACAATCGGACGGTAGTTTTTCATCACCTCGTTCGTGGCAAAGTTCATCGCTCCCCATTTGAGCTGAGATTCGTTGTTCTTTCCTCTTTCACCACTTCCGTGAAGGAATATCACCATGGGATAAGCCGACGAGGTATCGTAATCTGAAAGCAGCATCCGATAGGGCAAGGTATCACCCTCGGCACTAACGTAGCTTTCGTAACTGAAGAGAGAAGACTGACCTTGAGTGCTGCACCATAACATGGCCATTAAGGGGATAAGGAATAAGCGAAATGACGATTTCATATAGGGCTTTCTAAATGGGATGTGTCCAATTTAGCACATATTGGGAAACAAGAATTGGATGAGGTGATCGAAAACATGTAATTCGCTTTGGATCGAGTTTATTTCAATGGCACTAAAATTGATCCGTTAACAAAAAGCACGATTTGAAGCTACTCGCCTTATTCACTTTTATCTCACTTTCGGCATTGGGTATTCAGGATAGTTCTGAGGTGCTATTGCCCAATTTAGAGGTGGTGCTTGTAGAAGACGACAAATCGATTAGCCCCAAATTTCGTTATACGGTTACGGCTGAAGAAGGAGAATTCAGGGTGCTGAAAGGCATCAGTATGAACCGACAGAATCTCGATGGTATTCAAGCAATTTTGGTCACTCCATTAGGTGATACTGCTAGAGTCATATTTCCCGAAATCTCAACAGATTCATTGGCAAAATACAAAGCGAGACCTCTCGGAATGTATGTAGCTCCTGGGTCTCAGATCAGTATTGAGCTTGACTTTCTTCCTTATTGGTCTCGCCTACAAGAAAGCACGGATACATATATCGGTCCTTATCCGGGCACTTATCAAATCCGCTTTGTATTGGGCTGGTCCGAACGAAATTGGGAGAATATGATCGCTGCAGATATCTTCCGTGGATGGGATCCAAAAATGATCAAGGAATCCCTGTTCTCTGAGTGGGTCTCATTTACGATTGGTGAAGAGGTATTTATTATTCCCGATGCAGATAATCCTCCGCATAAACTCGAAAATGACCATTCAGGCGATTTTGAACTCTTTGTGGTGGAGGAAAAAGGAATGATTAGGGAAGAATGGCTGGTAAACTCCGAATCGAACTCAGAATTCCTTATTATCACTCATGACGCTCCTGTTCATACTCCTACCAAATGGCAGAAAATCGCTCCCTTTTTCGGAGTATATCCTCTCATGATTATCGGTCATGAGAAATGGAGTCCAATAGACTCGATTTCCGGATCCTTTATCTCTTATTCAAACCATATGAATAATCGAGAAAAGTTGCAGGAATCCAAAGGCCGTATTGTCTCCGGAGAATTTGAGGGTGAAGTGAATTTCAGGTTTCCATATAAACGCTACCCGCAAACATTCATAAAAGGGTATTTCAAACAGAGTAAAATGGATGGACTTTGGGTGGAATCGGAACTAGTTAATGAAAAGAAAGAAGAGGTCTTTCACACAATTTCCGAGCAGTCCTATAAGGAAGGAGAGAAAAACGGACTCTGCAAAGAATATTACCCGCTGAGTTATGGAGGTGGTCTTAAAAAGGAGGCCATTTATTTGAATAACAAGATTAATGGTGTACGTAAAACCTACAATCAAAATGGCCAATTGGCTTTTGTTGAGAGTTATTTGCCAGAGTACGTGACCTATTCGATCAACCGAGACGAGGATTCAACTTTTTCTTTTCCATTTGGTGGGGGTACCCAGATAAAACACGGGGAATTTTTGGGGTATTTTGAAGATGGAAGTCTGCGACATAGAATCACCTTTGAGAATAACCTTCCCGTCGGAGAGTGTGAGTTTAACTACCAGTATGGGAAAAAGATGTACAGCACGAGAGGTAGTTTTAAAGACGGAAACTATTTCGAGGGGTCTTTTATTTACTGGGAAAGAGTGAAAATAGAAGGTTATGGAAGACACCTCCCGTATTACCATAAGTTTTGGATCCTTCATTATCATCAAGGCTCTCTTACAGAGAAAGAGCTGATTGTAGACACCTCGAAGGATCCTTTGCTGCCTCCCAAAAAGAGGAAAAAGCTTTTTAGAAAGAGGTCTTGATGTTGCCATCAAATAGATTCGGCTTGAATTCATCGAATTTAAAAGACTATGGCTGCACAGTAAATACCACCTAAATCTATTTTTACCTTCAAATAGAAGTTTATCGGGAATAATTTGTTGGCGCGGTTATATTCGCTGACCAAACCAGATTTCAAGAACTGATTGAGGACTTTAACTTTTGAAAAAATGAAACGAGCTTTTTTGCCCCTATTGATGGGATTGTTTTTAATCGGATGTGTGGAACAGCCTTCTGAGCCTGCCATGGATGGCCTTTGGGTTATTGAGAAAGTTAAGGCGGGAGAAAATGAGATGACGCCGAATGCACGTTGGACTCGATTGAATCCCGATTCTACCCAAGAGTCGGGTAACGGCTGGTTTCAGCATTCGTATGGAACTTGGTCATTTAATCCAGCTACTAAAAAACTAAAGGTCGTTAACACCAATACCGTCGCTGATACCGATGAGCCATTTAGCGTTTCATTATCTGAAAATCAGATGACTTGGACTCGCGAGGAAGGTGGGCAGACCATTGAAGTGCTCCTTGTAAGAGCCGATGAGCTTCCCAGCACACTTGGAGACAGGTCCATGGGTTTATGGCAATTGGAAAGTGCTGAAGGAGATGGTCCTTTCTTTGCTGAATCGTTTGTGCCTGGCGAAAACCTATTTATACGGTGGGATGGAAAGTTTGAGTTAGGGACGGCACAGGGCAAGATATACGGGGTTCACAACGCACACGCGCACAAGCCTGAGTTGGAGTTTATCCCTTACGGCGAAATGGAACGAAGCTTTTGGCGAGCTGAAGCTACTCATGATAGTTTGGTTTTAACACTCTTGAATTCAGAGAGTACAATAAGGCGAGAATTCAAGCGTATAGATAGATTTCCTGAAGACTGACATTGGGCTATTCCAATCCTGTTAATAGCATTAAACTATCGGCACCACTATCTATGAAACTAAGAACCAAAACCACCTTCTATTTTACCATAGCATTGTTTTTCTTGGCTTGCAGAAGTCTTGGCGACCCGAAAATAGAAGTGATCGAAGATAGGTTTGTCGGCGAACTTTTACCCGACTCCCTAAGAGAGTTTGTCGCCTTTAATGAGAGCGAGATTGCTTTAATCAACGCGACGGTAATTGATGGAAAGGGCGAACAAACGCTTTACGACCAAACGATTCTAATCGAAAACGGCGAAATCACTTTTATCGGGGAAAAAGATGAAAACCGGATTCCCAAGGGATTTAAGATTGTAGATATATCTAATAAGACGATCATTCCGGGAATCGTGGGGATTCACAATCACCTTCATATTCCCCGTTTTCGATTTATCGGTGATGTGGCTTCCAAGCTGTATTTGGCTTCAGGAGTAACGACTATCCAAACTTGTGGATCAGCAGCTCCCGACTTGGAAATTGAATTATCCAAAGATATAGAGCGACTGGCTGCAATCGGTCCTGATATCATTACCAGCGGACCTTATTTCACTGGAGTAGGTGGAAATCCCAATATGATTATCCCCAGAAATGAAGAGCACATCCGAGACACCATGCAGTATTGGATTGAGCAGGGAGTCTCATGGTTTAAGGTCTACCGTCACACTGACCCCAATGATCTGGCAATTATAATCGATGAGGCGCATAAGAATAACTGCAAGGTTTCAGGACATTTTTGCTCCATTACTTATGCAGAAGCGACGGCATTGGGCATCGACGGAGTGGAACACGGGCTTAACAGTGCCAGTGATTTCCGATCGAATTAAACGTACGGTCAATGCGATGGGGGGAGAGAGTATATGGATGAATTGGACATTGCCTCGGAAGTGGTGGTGAACTTGCAAAAGTTGTTGATTGACAACGATGTGTTTCTTACATCTACCGTTGCCATTTTTGAATCGAGTGTCCCTCAACGGGCATTTGCCGACAAGCGATCTTTGAGAGCGATGTCTCCATATCTGATTCAGCGCTATGAGGAGAGAAGAGCGGCAAATGATGAAGTGATGGGTGATTCAACGAGAGTGAATAGATTCAAGCGAATCATGGCATTTGAGCGCCAATTCGTTGAATTAGGTGGATTGATGGGAAGTGGAGTTGATCCCGGTAGACACAATTTACCTGGATATGGAGACCAAAGGAATTTTGAGCTTTTTCTAGAAGCTGGTTTTAGTACACAAGAGGCAATTCAAATAATGACTGTCAATGGAGCTAAAATTCTTGGAAAGGAGAATATCGGATCCATTGAAGTCGGGAAGAGAGCGGATTTAGTTGTCTTAGAAGGAGATTTATTGAGCGACCCCTCAGTGATTAAACAAGTTGAGTGGGTTTTCAAAAACGGTATCGGTTACGATTCACAGCGCATCATTGAAGATACCCATGGAATGGTTGGAGTGCCTTTATCTAGAGTGGATTAGAAGGTTCGAAAGCAGTGGACTACTCCCAAGCAAATATTGAAGCATTATTCAGACTAATCGGGAGTTTTCCTGGTCATGAGTTCGTGGAGACGGAAGATTTCGATTTTATTAAAACGAAAGATTCTATTTGGCCGAATCAGTTGATCAATTTAAAGGCTGAAGTGTCAAACCTAAATCAGGTTCTCAGTCATATTGAAAACGAATCGGCTCAGGGTAGATTACCTAATATTCTAATGTCTAATCCGTCTGATGATGATCCTGTTGTGGTTGACCTGCTTAAAAAAAGAGGTTACAGATCGAGTCAATGGGCTGCCATGACGCATGATTTGACAATCTTGGATTCGGAAAATCACTTTTCGGAAATTGAGTTTAATCAAGTCCATTCCCAAGACCAGTTGAAAGAATGGATTGCACTTGTTGAACTTGAACTGATGGGAGGTGAGAAGTTGAATGCAGAGATTTTTTCCAATCTACTGAAGCATCTTGATTGTTACTTTTTTCTTGCTTCCTCTAAGAGTGAAACGGTGGGAACTGCCTTTTTATTTGTGGCTGGGAAAACCGCTGGAATCTATTTGGTTTCCACTCTAAAGTCGCATCGCAGAAAGGGAATCGGTAAGGAGATCACTCGGCGGTGTTTGGAAAAGGCGAAATCACTCGGTTGCACTCAAGTCGACATCCAAGCTACTGAATTGGGTAGGGGAGTTTATTTGTCTTTGGGGTTTATCAATAAGGGATTCATTAACGTCTTTAAAATTCAGAAATAAAAACTTGATACCTAGAAATACTAAATTGAGCTTAACAAATGGATTTAGAAAAGCTGAAGTTCCCCGTTGGTAAATACACTCCAAATAAAGAACCTGAAGAATCAACTCTTGCAGATTGGATAGCGGATATTGAGAAATTCCCTTCTGAGGTAATGGAGCTGACTAAAAATACTACTCAGGAAGCACTTCAGTGGAAGTATCGCCCCGATGGATGGTCGGTGAAACAAGTTATCCATCATTGCGCTGATAGCCATATGAATAGTCTGATCCGATTTAAATTGGCATTAACCGAAGACTCGCCTGTCATTAGACCTTATTTCGAGGATCGATGGGCTAAACTTCCCGACTCTTTGACTGATGATGTCAATGAATCATTGACCCTTTTAGTTGGATTGCATCAGAAGTGGACAAGACTTCTCCGAAGTTTGAGTGAGGAAGACCTTAAAAGGGAATTTGTCCACCCGGAGCATGGGCAGAGATTCAATCTGGCGGAGACAATTGGTAATTATGCATGGCATTGTAATCATCACCTTGCACATATTAAAAATGCAATAGGCTCAGAAGGGAGATACAACTGATCTTTAAGAAGCTCGAGTCACTTAATCTTGACCAAGGCCCTTCCTGACCTTCTTTGTTCAACATGATTATGTGCTTCGGCGATATCTTTTAAATCATACTCTCGACCGATTTCCAAACCATCCCAACCTTCTGCCAAAGCAACAACCAAGTCTTCACAAGCAGCCAACTTGGCTTCTTGTGGGAAGTCATCACTCCCTAAGAAGTGGATAGTGATGTTGGAGAAAACCAATTGCCAGAATGGAATACTCGCAGGGTTTTCGTTTGTGGCATAAGTTGCAATAGATCCTCCCTGTTTCAAAATAGCGACGTCCGTTTCAATATTCGCGGCAAAGGCTACTTCAATAATATGATCTATCCCATCAGGGAAATCGGAAAGGACGTTTTCTTTCAGCCTTTCATTGGCAAAATAGACTTTTTCTGCTCCTGCGGATTTGGCTAATTCAATTTCTTCCTCTCTTCTGACCGAGGCCAGAACAATGGCACCTGATCTTTTAGCCAATGCAATGGCACATTGACCTACAGCACCACCTCCACCTTGAATCAATAATGTATGTCCATTTCTGTTTTGCCTAACACCCGCACCTCCTACGTGGACTGCTCGGTGTGCCGTAATGCCCGGTATTCCCATTTGTGCTGCCTGCCGGATGTCTACTTTTTCTCCGATTTCGATCACATTTTCCACGGGAACACAGCAGTATTCGGCAGCCGTTCCAAACTGACGGTATGATTGAGCCCCAAAACACAAAACACGTTTGCCTACCCAACTCTGATCAACACCACTACCAACCTTGTTCACTATTCCGGCACCGTCACTATGAGGTATCACCAAGTCATAGGGCATTCCCGTGCCAAAGGCATCTGAACGCTTTTTGACTTCTCCCGGATTGACGGCTGAATAATGGATGCCAATTTGGATTTCGTTCTCTCTTGGAAGAATTTCTTCAATGTCGTTGACTTCGAGCACATCTTCCGCTTTTCCTTGACTTGTATAGTAGGCAGCGACCATGATATATCTTGCTTAGATTTTAATCTCTAATATTCACCATTATTCCATGGTCCGCAAAACCTTTATTGGATTTGTCTACCTTTCAATCAACATCATCCCAACATTCATTACTTATGAGATCTCATTTTTTGGTTTTTCTTATTCCTATTCTCCTCCTCTCATGCACCAATGAGACGCAGACAGAAATTGATTCAACGGAACCCTCTCCTTTCCTCAAATCTGTAAGACTCGAAAGGTATTCCGTAGCGGAGGGTGATCCGGATAGCATTACCTTATCAACGTACATTTTGAGAACTTATAATGAAGAAGGGCAGGAGGCTAAATCAGTTTATTATTCTGCAGATAATTCGGTGATGATGCAATTCGAGAATACCTATCAAAATGGGAATAAAACTCAAATTGACTGGGTGAATGCCCAAGGAGAATTGGTGAAATATGTAAAGACCACTTTTAACGAAAAAAATGAATTAATCAGAAGTGAGTCTTTTAGCCCGGAAGGTGAGTTCAAGTCGGGTTTTATCCATAACTGGAAGGAGGATGGTAGAGTAGAAGAAAAAGGACCGATCGAGGAGGACAAACCATTTAAACCAAATGCCATCTATTTCTACAACTCCAAGGAGGATATGATCCGACTGGAAGAATTCGATGTGAACGATAGTCTCTATGCCATTTTTCAGTGGAAATACCTTAAATACGACGATAACGGAAATTGGACGGAGAGAGAAATGGCTTTCAACGATACTTTGACCCGAGTAGAGAAAAGAGAAATAGAATATGACTCCTCGGGAATTTAGTCCCTCAGTCTAGAGGGAGAGAGCGTATAAAGGGGGCAATAGTAGATTTATCGGGTCGAGATCAAGCGGAGTTCAAGGTGTTCAAATCAAAGGGCTAAATGATGGCAGGTTGTTATATGATCTGAAAATCACTACCTTACGTAGATGAAATCCTCCGTCTCTACTACTCTTACTTGTCTTTTTCTCGCTTTTCAACTCAATGCTCAATTCCTCTATGAGGCTGATAAATTAGCTCCATCCGATCGACAACAAAGTGATCGATACGGTGTCAGTGTAGCCGTTGATGGCAACTATGCCGTGGTGGGAGCACGCAATCAGCAATTCGATGAGAATGGTGCTAATCCAGTCCTAGGTGCGGGGTGTGCCTATATCTATGAGAAAGATGCTGCGGGAAACTGGAATCAAATTCAAAAAATTGTTGCCTCAGACAGGGGTGTCTATGATAGTTTCGGAGATAAAGTATCAATTCACGGAGATTTTGTCATTGTCGGTGCCCCGACCGAAGATGACAACGAATTAGGCAATGATTCACTGAACGATGCGGGATCAGCTTATATCTTTAAGAGGGATGCAAGCGGAATATGGAACGAATGGCAAAAAATTGTGGCTCCGGACCGGGAACAGGGAGATAACTTTGGATTCGCCGTTGACATTGCTGATAACTTCTTAATTGTAAGCGCTCACCAGGAGGATGATGACGTTTCGGGAATGAATGACATTTCAGAGGCAGGATCAGCGTATATATTCGAAAAACTCCCAAATGGAGTTTGGATTTTTGATGGGAAGATAGTCGCCTTCGATCGCCAAGTCGAGAGCTACTTTGGCTACAGTGCTTCTATCTCTGGTGAGAGAGCTGTTGTAGGTTGCCTTATAAATGATCTAGACGAGAATGGAGCACTGTTTATTCCAGGGTGTGGAGCAATTTATATTTATGAAAGAAGCGGCGGCGGGAGCTGGGTTTTGGTAAAGAAGGGGATTGCTTCTGACGCTAAGTTTGCGGCACTCCTTGGAAATAGTGTTTCTATGGAAGACGATAGAATCATTGCCGGTGCTTCGAGTGAAAGTACGGATGAGAATGACGCAAATTTCCTTGGTTTTGCGGGGGCAGCCTACATCTGGGAAAGAGATGCTTCAGGCATCTGGTCAGAAGTTCAGAAAATCGTTGCATCCGACAGGTTTCAAGAAGATTTTTTCGGTTTCAGTACTTCCATTTCAGGGGATAGACTCGTTGTTGGGGCAGTTCAGGAATCGGAAGACGTAAATGGCCAGAATTCCTTACCTCTTGCCGGCTCTGCGTATATATTCAATCGCGATGACGATGGGCATTGGAGTGAGAGTCAAAAGATCGTTCCATCAAATCGATTTCAATCAGGACTTTTTGCACAATCGGTTTCCATTTCAGAAAACACGGTTTTCTCGGGAGCTCCCGGAGACAGCACGGATGCAACCGGATCGAATCCCATTCTCGATGCGGGAGCGACCTACATATTCGAAGCTGAATGTCCTTTTTCTCCGCCTTCCTTGGTCACCAGCAATATAATCTCCGCGGGTAACGCATCGAAAGCCACGGGCACATGGAACCCTGTTCCGGGAGCGATTTCCTACACCCTCACAGGTGGATCAGGGCCTCCTTCAACCTGGGCAACTCTATCGGGAATAACAGGAACAAGTTACACGGCAAACAACCTTACCGAAGGAGCAACCTATACTTGGAGTGTTCAAGCCAATTGTGCCCAAAGCAATACCATATTTTCGGGAAATTCCATCTTCACAATACCGATTTGTGCAACCCCGACAAATCCACAAGTCCTCGTCGCGGGTAGCAGTGCCACATTCTCATGGGACATTATGCCGGGAGCCATTGGGTATATATTCGAAACGGCCCAGGCAAACACTTCATATGCCCTTGGAACCCAGCACACTCTCTCACCCGGAACAACGAATATTTATACACTGCCTTTTGAGACAGCCGGAAATTACAAATGGCGTGTGCGAAGTGGTTGCAATGTCACTCCACCGCGCGCATCTCCATTTACAGCAGATCAATTTTTCACTATTTCAGGAAAGTCATTGAATCCGAATGAAACAGCGTTCAATTTGGTGGTTTACCCAAATCCATCAGAAGGGATCTTGTTTGTTTCAGCAGACGATGACATTAATCGAATCAGGATTGTCGATTTAAATGGGAGAGAATTGATTTCAGAAGGGCCGTTCAAATCAAAGGGATCCGTAGAACTCAATCTCGAAGATTTAGAACCTTCAGTTTATATCGTCCAAGTATTCATCCAAGGTGAGATTTTCACTGAAAAAGTCATTTTGGACTAGGTCGCTTCTCTTGAATAACTTGGTTTGACCTTTCTGATGAATCAATAATCTGACTTTCCTGCTAGACGACATGGGTTGACAGCTTTTGAATAATTGGCAATTTTTCTCATCCCGAACATCCTTGTTAGATATGCGAATGTGTTTCTTTCGATTCGATAATTATTCTATTACCGAAAGACAAATGCGCCAATAATGAAGCATAAGTTCATTTTGTTTATGGTCCTCTCTTTTCTTGCATGTTTTCATGCTACTCAGGGTCAAGAATCCATGAAATATGATCATCCGTATAAGGCTGATACAATCATTCACAATCCAACTAAGTTTTTTCCGGAGGTGGTATCTACACAAGTCGACAAATTCAATACCAGCTTCAGTCCTGACGGAAAAACAATCTACTATTCAGCTACTTCTCAAAAACTGGGTGTAACGGGCATTGCCTTTCAGAAATTCGAGAATGGGAATTATAAAAAGCCCGAATTTCTTCCATTCAGTTCGGTGGATATCCCGATTACAGACGTGCATATCTCACCCGATGGGAAGATGATGTATTTCTCGACTTTTAAGGATTATGAGGGCAAACCGGAAGGATTCAACTTTAATATATGGACTTCAAAATTAAAGAATGGTCAGTGGCAAACACCAACTCCTCTTGGTCCGCCCATAGCATCATCCGGAAATGAGTTTTATCCCATACAAACCAATGATGGAACGATTTACTTCAATTCGGATAAATCAGGTAATTCCGATATCTATTGTTCGAAATTTGAAAATGGTGAATACCAAGAACCCGTGAGATTGCCTGACAATATCAATTCAGCTAGGAGAGAGGCAGATGCATTTATTGCACGGGATGAATCCTATCTGATTTTTGTGAGAGTAGACGAACCCGATGGATTTGGAAACAGTGATCTCTATATCAGCTTCAGGAAAGTAGAATCTGAATGGACCGATCCGATCAACATGGGTGAAGAAGTGAATAGCGATCAAGTGGATGGAAGTCCTTATGTAACACCTGATGGCCAATACCTCATTTTTACATCCGGGAGAAAATCAGAAGGAGTTCGAGAAAGAGCGATGAAGAGTTACGAAGATTTTCATTCGATCGTTTCATCAAGTGATAACGGCTCTTTGAACTTTTACATCGTGAATCTCGACCTCGATAAATATCGAGATTGATCTTTAAGCACTTTACGCACAAAAATAAAAGCCGGAGCTAAGTATTAACCCCGGCTTTTTTTAATTGATTGATTTTTAAAGTTTCACCAACTTTCTTGTAGCCGTTCGTGAGATATCATTTGAACGATCTAATTCAAGAACCTCGATCACATAGGTTCCGGGATCCAGCTCATTCAAATTCATCTGGATTTGATTCTCTCCCGCGTTTCCTTGGAATGTCTTGTCCAGAACCATTTTTCCGCGCATCGTAAAGATTCGGATGTTCAATTCACTTTGTTCTCTTAAAGAATAATTAATGGTCACCATATCCCAGAATGGGTTAGGGAACATTGACAATTCTTCCAGTGCTCCACCGTAGTCTTCTATTCCCAAAGTAGACGTGTTGATATGTTCTACATGATTGTAGAATAGGGAATCAGGTCCGTAGGGTTCTACACTCGAAACCCGTGAAATGTTGATGTATTCGAAATCCGTTCCCTGATCGGAGTATTGATCCGTTACAGGCAATACTCCAGGAGCATCTGCTCTTAGAATGGTTATTGGGTCACTCCAAGTTTCTCCGTAATCCTCACTCACATAAACATATACTTCATCTGAAGTCTGATAGGGTGGATAAACCATTAAATCCAGAATACCATCGTGGGTAATCTTGATCTTGGCGTGTTGTATCTCAGTTAAAAGGCTGAGATCTACGGGTATTTCTGTGGCCCCGCTAAAATCAGTGTAGAGATTAATGTGTGGGGTAGGATTATTGCTATAGTGTATCAGATACATATCCTCATCGGGGCTAATCGACATATCCCAAGATGCGTGATTGATCATATCCGTGGTAAGAACCATGGGTGCCGACCAATTTCCATCCGTATTGCTCATATAAGCCAATTCAGGATTTCCACTTGAATTGTATGGACGGGTGTAAACCAAGTATCGCTCTCCGTTTGATTTTAGGTAACACCTTCCCAAATCAGTAGCGTGATCGATTGGTGTATCACTAAAAACGTGAATCATTGCAGCATCTGACCAGTTTCCTTCGGTGTCTCGGGTAAATTCCCAAAACTCACCACCATAGGTATACCAACCATAACGGGAACCGATCAAGACCATTTCTCCATCCATATTTTGGTAGAGTTCGTTGACACGGCATCCAAAGTTCCCCGGATATCCGGTAATCAAGGTACTGTTGTATACCTCTTCCTCCATCCAGGTTTCAGCTTCTTTATAGAAGTAGTAAACGCTATACCTGAACTCATCTCCGTAGGTTATTCCCGTCGGATTTCCATAATCGTAATAGGGGTTAATGGTCACAGCGATATGCGGATTGCCATCAGAATCTGCGTAAATAACGGCTTCTCTGAAATCTCCATCGTGGAGGCTCGATATCTGCTCGGTATTCCAAATTAATCCATCTTCAGAATAGCAGTAAAAGAGCTTGTAGTTCGCTAAAAACACCACATGTAAACCTCCATTCGCATCCTTAAAAAAACTTCTTCCGGTGTAAACGGCATAACCGGTAAAGTAATCGGTGTACCAGGATTCTCCAAGAGTAACAAAAGTGCTGGTAATGTTCAATGAATCTATTCCTTGTGCCTCGGATTTTTGGGTTGGCAAAAACAGGAATAATAGTAGGAATAATGCTAGTTTCCTCATGTTGTTCGGGTTTAGGTTTAATTATCAGTAGGTACCCTTGAATTTAGGTATTTAGTACGTTTTGTTTTATGACTTTAGTCACATTTTGGTGAAAAAAATCGGCGTCAATTTATAGGTGATTGGCACCTGTAAATCGGGTTGATTCAGGGACCGATAATCCGGGATTTCTCGAGCGCTCAGATCTGTTAGAATTGAGCAAGTGGGAATAAAGAAGTTTTTGGAACAGAGAATCGCGAGCTCATGAAAGATATCAGCTCTATTTTTCTTTTTTAAGGGCAATCATTCATTCCAGAAGTCGCTTTGCCTGAAGTGCTATTTCGAGCTCTTCATTTGTTGGAATGACTAGGATCTTCACTTTGCTTTCCTCCGATTGGAGAGCTCGATTTCCTTTTCCTTTCTCTTGATTCCGCATACTGTCAATCTCAATCTCCAGAATTTGAAGGCCTTCGCAAACTTTTTCCCTGATAAAAGCACTGTTTTCACCCACTCCCGCGGTAAAGATGATGGCGTCCAATTTTCCGAGAGCAACTGCATAAGCACCAATGTACTTCCGTATTCGGTAGCAGTAAATTTCGATGGCGAGCCTCGCCATCTCATCACCTTTTTCATATCGGCGTAACAGCTCCCTCATATCGTTTTCACCCGTAAGGCCTAAAAGACCACTTTTCTTGTTAAGTATCTCATCAATTTCCGAAATCCCTAAATCCAGTTGTTTTTGCATGAACAGGATGAGAGATGCATCGAAATCTCCGGGCCGAGTGCCCATTACCAGTCCTCCGAGAGGGGTAAGGCCCATGGAGTGATCTATGCTCTTACCGTTTTTAATGGCCGTAATACTGCAGCCATTACCGAGGTGAATACTGATGCAGTTGAAATCCTCTTGGTCTTTCTTGAGGAAGCTTCTAGCAGTTCTCGAAACATAACTGTGAGAGGTTCCGTGAAAGCCGTAAGCCCTTATCCCATACTTTTCGTAGAGCTCATTCGGAAGTGCATACCGGTAAACATACTCGGGTAAGGTTTGGTAAAATGCCGTATCAAAAACGGCCACCTGTTTGGCTTCGGGAAACGCCGTACTCGAAACTTCAATCCCCTTGATGTTTGATGGATTGTGCAGGGGAGCCAAGTAAGAAATGCTTTTGAGAACTTCGAGTTCATTTGAGTTGATGAGGGTAGGAGAGCTAAAAAACTCTCCGCCATGGACAACTCTGTGTCCAATAGCTTTTAGCTCATCAACGTTTTTGAGTAAGTTGACCTTATGCAGAATAAAATCGCCAACTAGTCTCAGCGCTTCTTCATGGTTCGGGATGTTGGCTACCGAAGAAACGGCGTCTTCCGATGATTGAATCCAATGCGTTACCTGGCTCTTACTTTCGCCTATTCGTTCAATCAAACCCGATGCTAGAACTTCTTCTCCGGGAAACTCAAAGAGCTTATATTTAAGAGAAGAACTACCTGAGTTTAAAACCAGAATCTTCATTCGACTACCGTTTGAGCTTGAATTGCGGTTATAATAACCGTATTGACAATATCCGTAACCGTGCAACCTCGGCTAAGGTCGTTTACAGGCTTATTTAGACCTTGTAAGACCGGTCCGATGGCGATGGCACCTGTTTCTCGCTGTATCGCCTTGTAGGTGTTGTTTCCCGTATTCAAGTCAGGGAAAATCAAAACCGTGGCCTGACCTGCTACCTCTGATCCGGGGATCTTTTGCATTCCCACTTCAAGGTCTACCGCCGCATCATATTGAATCGGCCCTTCAATCTTCAGTTCGGGGTGGGCGGCTTTTACCAGTTTTGTGGCAGCGCGAACCTTGTCGACATCCGCTCCCTTTCCCGATTCTCCAGAAGAGTACGAAAGCATGGCAATTTTAGGTTCGATACCAAATGCCTCAGCTGTAGCTGCAGATGAAGTAGCAATCTCGGCCAGTTGCTCAGCATTTGGATTGGGATTGATCGCACAATCACCGTACACCAACACACGATCATCCAAACACATAAAGAAGACCGATGAAACGGTGGAGAAACCGGGCTTGGTTTTAACAAACTGCAATGCCGGGCGAATGGTATGTTGCGTGGTATGGATGGCTCCCGAGACCATGCCGTCAACATCTCCTTGATAAACCATCATCGTCCCGAAATACGAAACATCATTCATGCTATCCTTCGCCATGTCCATATTGACCCCCTTGTGTTTTCTGATTTCGTAAAAGGTTGAGGCGTATTCAAGGAACTTTTCAGAATGCCGCGGTTCGATAATGGAAATCTTTGACACGTCGAAACTTGGGGCATGTTGACTTATTTCCTGGAGTACCTTCTCTTCATTGCCCAAAAGAGTGATATCGACTAAATCTTGATCGACCAGAATTTGAGTGGCTTTAATAATGCGATGGTCAGTACCTTCGGCCAGTACGATTCGTTTCTTTTGTTTCCTTGCTTTTTCGGCCAAAACATACTGAAACATCCTCGGAGTCATTCCGCGCACCTTAATCTTGCTAAACCGCTCTACGATCTGTTCCGCTTCGATATGTGACTCAAAAAAGCGGAGACTTTGGACAATCTTTTGTTTGTTTTCGTGCGTGATATGTGAGTGAATCGTGCTCAACTTGGTAGCCGTTTCATACGTATTGGGCTTCACCGAGAGAATCGGAACTTTTTGTTGCACCCCGTCTAATAATTCAAGTATTGGTTTGGCGGGTTTAATTCCTGTGGTCAGCACTATCGCGGCAACTCTTGGATAATTCAATGAATTGTGCGCCTGCATTGTCGCCAGAATAATCTCACCTCTGTCTCCCGGAGTCATCACCAAGCATTGATCGGGCAACTTGGGTAGATAATTCTCCATATTCATCGCAGCAATGGTGTAATTATGCACCAAGTTGTTGAGGTGTTCTTCACCGAATATTACTTCGGCTCCCAGAAAATCTACTACCTCTTTTACCGAAGGACTTTTTAGCTCTTCGTTTCTCGGAATAATGGAAAGGAAAAGATCTTTAACCGCAGGGTCAGTTTCAATCTCTTGCTGAATCGCCGAGATTTGATTTGGATGTGCCTTGTTGACAATTGCTCCGATTACTTGGCAATCGTTTTCAAGAAAAGTCTCTATCGCAATTTGAATTGGATTGAATATTTCCTCTGCATCTCTGTCCATATCAGCCCGGCCGATAATGAGTACAGGACTCCCTAAATTTTTGGCCAATGATACATTTAGCCTGAATTCGAAACTGCTGCTTTCTGAGGTGAAATCCGTGCCGATACAGATGATGAAGTCACTACGTTCTTCGAGGGCTTTGTATTTCTTGATGATTTTATCCAGCAGCTTCTCGCTATCCCCTCGACTTACCAGTTCTTGTGCTTCACGCGATTTGAAGGCATATGTCTCTTCGTATTCCTGATCTAGTTTAAAGTGGTCAAGCAGAACTTCGATGTTCTTATCACGAGAATCACTATTCGAATTGATGATCGGTCGAAATACGGAAACACGTTTTGTCTTTTTCAAGATGTGTTCGGTAATTCCCAGTGCAATGAGTGATTTACCACAGTGCGCCTCGGCTGCGGTTATGTAGATAGACTTCGACATTGGACTCCTTTAATCTAGGTTGTGAAGATACTCTACACCTCTGCTATTTCTCAGTAGTTCGACCCTTTTTTTGGTGGTCTGATTCACATTCCTTATTAGCCTGGGAATTGAAAGGAATATGAATGTATTCTTTCATAATCACATCTGTGATAGTATCCTTGTGAAAGATATCAAGCTAACCATGAACCAGAGCATACATCGCATTACCTGTATTTCCTATTTGATTCTTTTTTCCTTCGTTATAGTTTCCTGCACACCCGAGATAAAGCTCTCGAAAAAAGCGCCCGAGATCGACAAAACGCGAGATGCCAAGGTGCTAACAGCATTTTTCGGTAGGGATAATGATCTACCCTTTGTGGCTTTTCGTCTCTATCGGGGTGCTCCCGGCAAGAGTGGAATGCCAATAGTTTTCTCAGAAGAGGTTGATCCCGGCACTTTGGATAATACTGACTTCGAGGTAACAACGGCAAATGGAGAAAAATTTGATGTGGAATTCGCTACCCTCAATCCGGCTAACGAAGAGTTCGAACTTAGAACGGTTCTGTTGGTTGGGGTCTATGGAAGCCATCCCGAAAATCCTCCGGTTTCAGTTGAAATCGTAGGTGACTTAATGAGCCGATCAGGTCAGAACTATAAAGGGCAGACAAAGGAAGTAATCCAACTCCCCGAAGGACCAATAATTAGCTATGCAGAGTATTTCACCTTTGATGAGGATTATCCATACGTTGAAAAGGGTCGAGGATGTGATTGCCCAAAAGAAGGCACTGAAATGGTGGTAAGGGCCGTTTGGGCAGGTGGAGTGAGAAACGTTACAGGCGGTGAGTTGGGAGATGCAGAATTGTCTGCTTTTCACGTCACAATGGTTCAAGGAAACGATACGATTAAGGTCGATCCGTATATGTTGGCTGACCTAAAAGACAACGATAACAACACCGACCTATGCCTAAAGGAAAAGGGTATTCCCATTCTAATTGAGGCCGACGCTGGAATTGCCATTGATCCTCGCGATGATGTTAATCCTGCTACAAGTGCTGTCATACAGAGTCGATGGTAGAGGGCGATCCCTAACTCTTATCACCTCAAGGACTGACTTAAGTCATTTATTTGTCGGTGTTGCCTTCCTAGCTTTGACTTCGAATTCAGATACTAACCTAAATCATTCACTATGGAAGTCATGGAAAAAGCAACTTCAGGAAACAAGTTGGAAGTGCAGCACAATGACCTCAAGAAATGGGTGGCTGAAGTAGCTGCCAAATGCCAACCCGATGAAATTTATTGGTGCGACGGCTCGCAAGAAGAATATGACCGTCTCACTCAAGCGCTAGTTGATAAGGGCACATTTACTCGCCTGAATCCCGAGAAAAGACCAAACAGTTTTGCCTGCTTCTCAGACCCAAGTGATGTGGCAAGGGTAGAGGACAAGACTTTTATCTGTAGCCGAAGAAAAGACGATGCAGGGCCAACCAACAACTGGATGGACCCCAAAGAGATGAAAGCCACTTTGGATCCTTTATTCGAAGGATGTATGAAAGGCCGTACGATGTACGTAATTCCTTTCTGTATGGGTCCTCTTGGATCTCCCATCTCCCAGATTGGAGTTGAAATCTCCGATTCCGAATACGTTGCGGTAAACATGCGTATTATGACGAGGATGGGTGTTCAGGCCCTTGAGCAACTCGGAACGGATGGTGAGTACATCAAATGTCTTCATACCGTTGGTGCTCCTTTAGAGCCAGGGCAGGAAGACGCGAAATGGCCTTGTAATCCAACCGTAAAATACATCGTTCACTATCCCGAAGAAAGGAGCATCGTTTCTTATGGATCGGGTTATGGTGGTAACGCCCTTCTCGGTAAAAAGTGTTTTGCACTTCGTATTGCTTCCGTAATGGCAAGAGATGAAGGATGGTTGGCTGAGCACATGCTGATCATGGGAGCTAAGAACAAAGAAGGTGAGAAAACGTATGTGGCTGCTGCATTTCCATGTGCTTGTGGAAAGACAAATTTTGCTATGCTCATCCCACCCAAAGAAATGGGAGATTGGGAAATCACCACAGTAGGTGATGACATCGCCTGGATTAAACCTGGACCTGATGGCAGACTTTATGCAATCAACCCCGAGGCGGGTTACTTCGGTGTAGCACCCGGTACCAACTACAAGACCAACCCCAACGCGATGGAGACCATCAAAGCGAACAGCATCTTCACCAACGTGGGTATTACTCCAGATGGTGATGTATGGTGGGAAGGAATTGGAACGGATATGCCTGAGGGAACGATCAACTGGCATGGAAAGGTGCATGATGCGAATTCTGACGATAAGGTAGCTCACCCGAATGCACGATTTACTTGCCCGGCAAGCCAATGTCCAAGCATCGATGAAAACTGGGAGAAACCAGAAGGGGTACCTATCAGTGCCTTCATCGTAGGTGGTAGAAGAAGTACTACGGTTCCATTGGTTTATCAAGCGGCGAACTGGAATTTCGGAGTATACGCTGCTTCGACAATCGGTTCTGAAATGACCGCTGCGGCTTTCGGACAGGTTGGTAAGGTAAGAAGAGATCCATACGCAATGTTACCGTTCTGTGGATACCACATGGCCGACTACTTCAACCACTGGATGCAGTTTGGTCGGTCGTTGGCTAATCCTCCGAGAATGTTTGTGGTAAACTGGTTCCGTAAGGATGAGAACGATAAGTTCCAATGGCCTGGATTCGGCGAAAACATGCGAGTTCTTGAATGGATTATCGGCAGAGTGAAAGGAGAAGCAGGTGCCGTTGAAAGTCCAATAGGATGGATGCCCACTTACAATGATTTAAACTGGGAAGGACTTGATTTCACTCAAGCTGAGTTCGATGAGATTATGCATATCGACCGTGAAAAATGGAAACAAGAAGTACTTGGACACGAAGAGCTCTTCGAGAAAATGTACGATAAGCTTCCAAAGGAATTCACGTTCATGAGAGAGTTATTGCTTTCCAGCTTGTGGCGCTCTCCCGAAAAATGGGAGTTAGCCCCTGAGCGAATATGATTGGTTAGATTGACGGACGAAAAACCCGTGGAGCTCGCTCCACGGGTTTTTTTTGTTCAATACTCAATATCATCCGGTTCTGTCAGTAAAACTCATCGTTTAATCAAATATCCATTATTCGATGATTCAACCAATGAAGGGCAATGCTGATGAAATGAAGCTGGCTCGTTCTCTATTCCAAGTTAACTACTGAAGTTAAGAATTTATTCTGAATGGTTTGAGGATGTAAGTCACTAATAAAAAAGTATTTAGGACTTAATTTCATTCTTTATTGATTATGGCAAATCTTCCCTAAAAGTTCTTCGATTCCCAACGTTCCTGAAGAGCTTCTTACTAATGAATAATACCTACTTAACCCTTAACCGAACCTTATGAAACTCAAACTGCGATTCTTTCTCATAGCCATATCAGGTTGGCTGGTGTGTACGAATGTATCTGCCCAAACGGTTGATACGCTTTGGATGAAAACTATTGGAGATGTCGGATACGATATCCCCTTCGAAGTATTTTTAACGGATGATGGGAATGTCGTCATGGCAGGCTACTTCAGTGAGAATAACATCCGCAAATTTTACTTGGCGAAATTTGATTTGAATGGTAATACATTATGGACAAAGACCCATGGTCCCATAGACCAAAGCTTGACACCCGCTTGTGCAATTAAAACCCAAGACCAAGGGTTTATGATGGTGGGGAGAATAGACGGTATCCCGCCGTTTGAGGATACTCCAGACTTGTACTTGGTCAAAACCGATGCTAATGGAAATGTGGAATGGGAAGACCGCTCGGGGCAGAGCACGGATATCATCACTGTAAGCGCAATAGCCGAAAAACCTGATGATGTATATAAGTACACAGCCAAAGGAAACCTG
>CAZWQX010000012.1:31945-43705 GCA_964635965.1 uncultured Cryomorphaceae bacterium | reverse complement strand
TCGAAAGGTTGCCACAAAAAGGATCCATTGACCTCCTCTCCTCCCAATCCGGCCGTTAATTGGATAACAGCTCCTGCATTAATTGTTCTATCGGGACCTGCATCGAGAGGTGGACGTTCAGCGACAAAAATATTCTGGAAAACAGGTATTGCTGCTCCTGAAGGATTAAAGGCTTCTACCAAAATCGTGTAGTCACCAACTTCTTCAAAACAAACCAAACCCGGTTCGAAGGCCGTACTCGATTCAGGATTACCTCCGGGAATTGTCCAACGCACTGAATCTGCATCGATGAATTCTGCAGTCAAAAACGCACAATCACCTGAACATATCGTATCGGGAATGTTTGGAATGATCTCCGGTCTACAAATAGGGTCATCAATCACAGTCACCACGCTTTCAAAAACACGCGTGCTATCCAAACCAGTTGGACTAAAGACGGTAAGAACCACATCAAACGAACCTGTTTCGTTGTAGCAAATGCCTGAAGGGTTGGGTAGGTTTGACGTTTCACTTCCTTCAACTGCACCTGCAAATGTCCATTCATAGAGGAAAAGCTCGTCATTTTGCCCCGTACTTTCAGTGAAGAAATCAACACATTTGCCCGCACATATTGTATCCTGGCTAACTCTTATTCTAGGAGTTGGCGGATTCTCACACGCCTCGACGGTAATGAACATCGGTCGGAAATCCGTACTAGGAATATTTATATTATCTGTTACGGTGAATGTGACATCATAAACTCCTTCTTGCTCGTAACATATCACTTGCGGGTCTTCGACGTCAGTGCTAATTCCTTGCCCGTTTGGACCGGCTCCCTCAAAAATCCAAAGGAATTCGACTTGTAATCCGATCGATTGGTTCTGGAAGTCAACGCAATCTCCTTCGCAGATTACAGTATCTGAAGCCGCAAAATTGGCTTCAGGTGCTCCGAGGCAGTCATCAACGGTTATTAATATACTGTCTGGACGTGCCGAAGGCCCTTCAGCATCAGTTGCTGAAAGAACTGCCCAATAAGACCCTGGGACATCGTAGCATACCAACGGATTCTGTTGGGTTGACACACCTGGCTCAGTTTCACCCTCGGCCTGACCTCCGGGAAGAGTCCAATTCCACTCTGTTATTACACTGTTTGTCTGTGATTGATCAGTGAATTGGATACATTCATTTACGCAGATCACCTGTTGAGATACTGTAAAAAAGATATCAGGACCCGAACAGTCAAGCACTTCAATGTAATTCTCAAGCTCGGCTGTTTTAGTCAAATCATCATCAGTGGCCTGAACAGTGACATCATAAAACCCAACTTCATTCAAACAAACAGTGGGATTAGGACCAACTGCAGGAACTACATCAAATCCGCTTTCACTGGTAAATGTCCAAACCCATGAATCCGGATCTATATTGTTTCCCGTGGTATTATCGGTTGAAAGGGTAACACACTCCTCATTTGCACATGGCGTTTGAGTACTCGCTTCAATAACGAAATTTGGTCCGCATGGGAGTACATCGATTAAATCAACTTGCACAAAGGGAGGGCTTGTTCCAATGTTGTCTGTTACGGTTAGCGTCACATTATACAAACCCGGAGTGTTGTAACAAACGGAAGGATTCTGAAGATCACTTGTCGCTGGTTCTCCTCCTTCAAATGCCCAAGCATAGGTTGCTGAGCCAGGCCCTGTCGAAAAAACGGGATCAAACACGGTCTCATTGAGGAAAGTAACACAACCTTGTTCACAGAATTGGGTAACTCCATCTATCACTGAAAAAGCAGGTGCGGGAAGATCAGGAGGTGGACCTGCGTCAACTGTAATATTGTCAATAACTACTGAAGGTCTTAGTCCTGCATTGGTTTCTACATCATCATTGAACCATCGAAAACCGATTCGAACATTTGGGTTGCTGTTCGCACTGGCCGGTAAGTTAATGGTCACCTGATCCCAAATGAGCTCATCCGGATCAAATGCACAGATTCCGGGAGTTCCCAGTTCTTGTAAATCTATCCAAGTGGTGCCGTCAAAATAGGAGAAAAAACATTTATCAATTAAACCGGGATTATGACCATAAAGAAAAGTGACCGTATTATTAAACGATCCCGTGCAATCTATTACGGGCGATTCTGCCCGCTTATTGGTATTAAAGAAAATGGCGTTTCCCAGCTCTTCGTATTCAGCTCCTTGATCTGCCACACCTTGAGTATTCCCGACATGAAGGGTTCTGCTCGCAAAACCACCACAGTCTATCGAACAAGTACCAACAAAAGGATCGCCAGGTGTGGAATTGCTTACATACCATTGGTTGGAGGCCGGGCCATTCTGTGCAGCACCGTTTACATCGGTGACGGTCCAGGCACCCGCTCCTGAATTGTATCCATTCGCTAATGTTCCCTGACTGAAACAGTCAAATTCAAAAAGACCGAAATTTTCTTCCCATATCTGACCGAACGACCAATAAGTTGAAAAGGAGAAGAAAAATAAAAGCAGAAAACTCTTAAGTCCAAAGGAACCTCGTTTTGCTACCATTTGAGAGAAGAAAGCCTGTGATTTAATGGTGATTTTTTTTTGAATCAAGCTGTGAAAATAAGGATTTCCATTTTTTAGGCTACCCATAGGTTAATGATTAATTCGGATTCAGGCAATTTACGCAATGGTGACCGTAGCCAAATATGAAAACATCAAGAGCTCCAAAAAGCGGAACTCCTAGGAGTTTTCCACAGATTTTAACTCAAATCGAGAACTATTCAACTTCAGAAACCACCTTAATGACGAAACGCCATCCAAATAGATGCCGATTACCGGGATCAGATTTCTAGTTTTTCAAAAACTTCAGATTACCCAATGAGTTTCCTTCGGTATCAAAAGCCTCAATGATATAACTTCCCTTACTCAGGGAGGTGATATCCATGAGATGAAGATTGCCATTTAATTGTTCTTTTCGAACAACCCTTCCATCAATGGCATAGACATTTACCCATCCGGACTGAATTCCAACTTGAGACAAATCGACGGTGAGCATGGAGTTTGTGGGATTAGGGAATACGTTGAAATTGAGTTCCATCCCTGATTCAGAGGCAGATAGGGTGGTCACAAGCACCTCAAGCTCTATCGTACAACCGTTAAAAGTTGTAATAATCAACGTGTAGGTTCCCAACTCTGATACTTGGATTGATTGGAATTCACTCCCCGTTTCAACCAATTGACCATTTACGCTCCACTCGTAATTTGCACCTTCAAGTAATGAAGTGAGAACGGAACCTGTTTGTACAATTGGATCCAGCAATTCGTCCTCACCATCAACCACGCGATAAATACCGTTACCGTTGGCGAAATACATTTCTCCCCAAACGTCCTCCCCCCAAGTGGTTATAAAACTTTGTCCGATGCTGCCGTATGCAGTAACATCCCAGCCACCCGAAACAAATTCAACGGTCCATTGGGCTCCCGAGCATAGGTCAGTGTAGAAGTATTTACCTTGAAAAGCCTCGAATGATGGCCCTCGGTAGACCCTTCCACCTGTGATCGAACAGTGAGGTCCACCAGTGCTACTGTGGTTATAATCAACGATAGGAAAGACGTATTCAGGAGCTTCGCACCCTGATAGATTAAAGTTTTGATTTCCTTCATAACATCTCCATCCATAGTTTAAGCCTCCTCCAGCATCTGCAGGCTCGAAATTGACCTCTTCCCATTGGTTTTGCCCGACATCTGCTATAAACATATCACCTGTTTCTCTGTCAAAAGCGAATTTCCAAGCATTTCTGAGTCCAAAAGACCAAATTTCATCTTGTCCAAAATCGTCATTGATGTAAGGGTTATCAAAAGGGATTTCGTATCCGGTATCCGGACTCACATCAATGCGCAACATTTTTCCGAGTAAAGAGGTGATATCCTGTGATCTGTTATTAGGGTCACCACCTGAGCCTCCATCTCCCGTGGAAATGTAGAGAAAACCATCGGGACCGAACTCAATATGACCTCCGTTGTGATTTCCGAAATCCTGATCAAATTGCATCAAGACTTCTTCCGAATCGGGATCCCCTATTGTCGGATTATCAGCGTCAATTTCAAATCGCGAAACTCTTGTGACGAGCTGCCCCGACGCCGTATGCGTGTAATTCACATAAAATCTTCCCGATTCACAAAAATCAGGAGGAAAAGCCAAACCCAGAAGTCCTTGTTCACTTCCTGCATCTTGAACCCTGTCTTGGATATTCATAAATGAACCAGGTTCGAGATTTCCCTCTCGATCGAATACACGAATGCGACCAGGCTGTTCGGTTACAAAAATTCGTGCATCACCGGCATGGGTGATTGTGGTGGGTGCATTCACACCTGAGACAACGAGATCGGATTCGAGCGAGAATCCCACTCCATTGTCCTGACAAGGCGAAGATAAACTTGCCAAAATGGTTGGAATCAGTAAAGTAAAGAGCTTTTTCATGGAGAGTGAGTTTCTACAAATTTAGCAAACGATGTGCTTGCTTGAGGAATCACTAATTTTGCACCCGAATTTTTTTAGGAATGAAGCTACAGGAAGCACTAACCAATCGGAAAACGTTTGCCATCATATCTCACCCTGATGCAGGGAAAACTACCCTTACAGAGAAATTCTTGCTTTTTGGTGGGGCCATTCAGACTGCCGGAGCCGTAAAGTCCAATAAAATTAAGAAGACTGCAACTTCTGATTTTATGGAAATAGAAAGACAAAGAGGAATTTCCGTTGCCACTTCCGTGATGGGTTTTAACTATCATGGCATGCATGTCAATATTTTGGACACCCCTGGTCACAAAGATTTTGCAGAAGACACATATAGAACCCTGACGGCAGTAGACAGTGTTATCTTGGTGGTCGACTGTCAAAAAGGAGTAGAGGAGCAAACGGCAAAGCTCATGGAAGTATGTAGAATGCGAAACACTCCCGTGATCATCTTCGTGAATAAGATGGACCGAGACGGTAAAGACCCTTTTGATCTACTCGATGAGTTGGAATCCAAGTTGAACATAAAAGTCCGTCCGTTGAGTTGGCCAATTGGTATTGGCCCAACCTTTCAAGGAGTTTACAATTTATTCGATAAAAATCTTCGGCTCTTCTCAGCAAACAAGACCAAGATTTCTGAGGATACGATTGAATTTAAAAATCTCGAAGATAATCGCCTGGAAGAGCTGTTGGGCGATGAAGCAGCCGATACTTTAAGGGAGGAGGCCGAGATGATCGAAGGGGTATATGACGAGTTTAATCGTGCTGATTACTTGGAAGGAGGAATAGCCCCGGTATTCTTTGGTAGTGCTTTGAACAACTTTGGTGTAAAAGAACTTCTTGAAAGCTTCGTTGAAATTGCGCCCCCGCCGCTATCGCGAGAAACTGATGCAAGAACGGTCGAGCCTATTGAAGATAAGTTTAGTGGGTTTGTCTTCAAGATCCATGCGAATCTAGATCCCAAGCACCGCGATAGAATTGCTTTTTTGCGAATTTGTTCAGGTAAATTCGAACGAAACAGGTTTTTCCATCATGTGCGATTATCAAAAGATCTGAAATTCTCCAACCCATCAAGTTTCATGGCAAGTGAGAAAAGTACAATTGAGGAAGCTTTCCCGGGTGATGTTATTGGTCTTTATGATACCGGTAATTTTAAAATCGGGGATACACTAACTGAAGGGGAAAAAATGAATTTCAAAGGTATTCCCAGCTTTTCCCCTGAGATTTTTAAAGAGTTGGAGAACAGAGATCCAATGAAAACGAAACAATTGGAGAAGGGAATTCGGCAGCTTACCGATGAAGGCGTGGCCCAGTTGTTCGTGAGGGAATTAGGGAGCAAGAAAATAATCGGAACCGTAGGTGAACTCCAATTTGACGTGATCAAGTATCGACTGGAGCACGAGTACGGGGCGAAATGTGAATTTCGCAATGTCAATTACTACAAGGCATGCTGGTTGACTTCCGATAATACCGAAAAACTTAACGAGTTTATAAGGATAAAAGCCGGCGATGTTGTTAAAGACAAGGATGGTAACGACGTATTTTTGGCTCCAAGTGCGTGGATTTTGAATTTGGAACAACAAAATTACCCAGAAATCACTTTTCACTTTACCAGCGAATTTAAGCGAGATGCCGTTGCTTAATTTCTTGCATGGAGTTTGATAGAAATCTGAAAAAAAGAAAGATGACCCGATTGGCATTTGCATTTATCCTCATTACTTCGGCCGCAATTGGTCAGGATCCCTACCGTTTTGAAATCAAGGGAGCAGAAGACACTACCATATTTCTCGCCAATTATTATGGTGAAAAGCTGTACTATGCGGATACAGCATATTCTGATTCGAATGGAAAGTTTTCTTTTAAATCTGTTCCCGAACAAGAGGAAGGAAAATATGCAGTCGTAATCCCTGGACCTAAGTTTTTTGAATTGATAATTGCCGATGGTGAGGAGATTGAAATGTCAACCGACACTTCAGATCTGACCGGTAATATGAAAGTCGTAAAGTCGAACAACAACAAAATTATGTACGACTATGTGAAGTACCTTGGCGGCAAAAAATCCGAACGTGAAATTCTGGTTAAGTCTTTGGAAGAAAATGAAGGTAAACCCGAAAAGACCGCCAAAATCAAAGAAGACTACAATAAATTGAACGATGAGGTCATAGCTTACCAAAAGGATCTATACACGAATAATCAAGCACAATTTGCGGCTAAAGAGATTTTCATGTCGGTGGATCCTGTCGTTCCGGAAGAATTGAGGGAAGATCGAGAAGCGGGTTATTATTGGTTTAAAAGGCATTACTTCGATCATATTGATCTAAAGGATGAACGCATCGTAAGAACCCCGGTATACCACACCAAGCTGGTCAATTTTTTGAACAACACGTTGCTTCAAGATCCTGACACGATTATTCCTGCCCTCGATAAACTGGTTTCAGAATTGGATGAAGAATCCGAGGTATTCAAGTATACAGTTCACTACACAACCTATAACTACGAAACTTCAAAAATCATGGGTCTAGACGAAGTTTTTGTCCATATGGTTGATACGTACTACAAATCTGGTAAGGCTTATTGGATGGATGATGAGAAATTGAATAACATCATTGAAAAAGCCGATTCCAAGAGGAAAACGCTCATTGGCAAAAAATGTCCTTCACTCACTCTAGCCGACTCGTTAGAAAATTGGATAAGCATCTACAAAGACATCCAAACGGATTATGTCGTTCTTTTCTTCTACGATCCTGATTGTGGTCATTGCAAAAAAGAAACCCCGAAACTCGTTGAGTTTTACAATAACTATGAGGGAGATGATTTAGCAATTTATGCGGTTAGCTCTGAAAATGGCTCAAAGTGGAAGGAGTTCGTCAAAAAGAATGAAATGAACTTCTACAACACCAGTATACCTCAAAAGGCATTTGAAGATGCTCAGTATGCAACGTCATTAATAACTTCGGGAAAGACGAACTACGAAAGCCTTAAATACCAAGAAACGTTTGACATCTTTTCTACTCCGAAAGTATTCGTATTGGATAAGGAACGCATCATTCGAGCGAAAGATATTGGAGTAGAGCAGCTTGTTGAATTTCTTGAAAGATTTAAGGAAAGAGATAAGGAGGAAGAATCCTCAAACTAATTCTTTCTCTTTCGAAGCCTCACATCTATAGCTTCGGGTCCTTTTGGGCCTTCACTTACTCGGTAATATACTTGACTCCCTTTTCTAATCTCATCGATAAGACCTGCAACCGGAATGTAGATTTCCATTCCCGTTGAATCATCGGTCAAAAAACCGTAAAGTTTCTCATCGATGTAAAACTTAACGGTTCCTTCCTTTATATCACCTTCGAGGTCCATTAGTCTTTGCTTTTATTAAAGGCATCGATGGTTTCTCGATTCCATGTCATTTCAGAAATCGAGTGACCATTTTTAAAATAGTATTCCCCTGCTTTGTCTACTACTTTTTTGTATTCATCTCCTCTCCTGCCACTTACTACTATTCTGGTTATGATAACCTTGTTTCCGAGTGTCGAACTTTCCTCGGTAACTCCTTGTGGATAATTCTCCGCAAGCTCAGATCGATAAACGTCTCGTGTATTGGCTTGAGAATATTGTTCTAAACCGCGAATTTCGTCTAATCCCGACTTTCTTCTTGCGTCAGCCATATCTTTCCGATCTTCATTGGAGGAGGCATAACTCTCATCAATAGCCTTTTTGTTCTCCTTTACCTTGATCAGATCTTTTTGACTCAAATCTGCCAGGAACTCTTCATTCGCCTCATTTTGATCGATGATTTCCTGAGCTCTTTGATCACGCAGTTCAGCTAGTCTCGCGCTTTCGCGGTATCGTTGTTCAGCTTCTGCCTGAAGATCTTCATTCGCAGTGATTCTTTCGTTGTAACTCATTCTGCTTCTCTCTTCTACATCTGCAAGCTGCTCTTCCGATTTCTCTCTTTCTCTTTTGATCAATTCTTGCTCCGCTCCTTGCATTTCACGTTTCCATCGCTCAATCTCTTTTTCCAGAGCTAAGATTTCTTGGTATTGATCATTGTTACGCACCTCATCCATCTCAATCCGTTTAAGTCCGGACTGTTCCAAGGCGCTTTTATACTTTACTGAATTACCAACATTCGCCTGCTGAAGATCCAACGGCTCATTGTACTGTTCGGAGAATTTGCGCCTATAAGGTTCAAAGCTGAGGTAATTCGCCGTCCTCACTTGAGAGGCCTGTTCTTCGTATGCCACCAAATTCTCTGCGTGATTTTCCTTAGCAGTTGCAACTCTCTTGTATCGTTCGTTGTCTTCTGCTTCTCGAGCCTCTCGCATAAAACGTTCAGCTTGGTCTTCTGAATCCGTATTTACCCGATTAAGTTCCCGACGTTTTTCAGCAGCCTTTCTTCTTTCTTCCTCAAGTGCAAGTGCCTCCTCTCTTTTTCGCTTTGCGTTGGCCTCATCTTCTATCTTCAAATCAATTCTCTCCAATTGACTCTGGGGATAAGGTTCATTGGGCTTCAACCCCAAAGCCTTTTGGTAAGATGACCTTGCACTATCATAATCTCTCGAAGCAAAAGACCCATCTCCATCATCAATAGCGTCCTGATAAGCTTGTTCAAGTGCCTCTTGTTCTTCTGCCAAAGCTGCCAATTGCTGTTTTTCAAGAATGAGATCAATCTCAGTCATCCTATTCTTGGGGTACTCCTCATTTGGCATTATCTCCGTGGCGTCGGCGTATTTGAGTTTGGCCATTTCATAGCTCTCATCCCTGAAAAGTTGGTCAGCCTCATCTATTGCGGCACGATAATCAGTCATGGCTTTTTGGTCCGCTTCTAATTCGGCGATGGCCTGTTCCGTTTTTGCAACCTTTTCCTTGGCGATCGGATTATCAGGTAAAAGAGCCAGGGCACCACTGTATTCAATAAGTGCCTTATCAAACTTCGTTTTACCAAACTGTTTATCTCCGGCAGCGATAAACTTGTCAAATTCTTTTTTGAGTTCTGCTTCTTGTTCCAATCTCGCGGCTTCCGCTAACACCTCTAACTTGGTATTGACCTCATCGATTCTTTGTTTCGGATAAAGCTCTGCAGGTTTAATCTCACTGGCCTCTTGATAATATGAAAGTGATTCTTCCCAACGCTCTTTGTCAAAAGCGTCATCTGCAGAAGACAGCGCATCTGCATAAGCTGCATCAAGGGCTTCTGCTTCCTGCATAGCTAAAAATGCTTCTTCCGCTGCATCCAGCTTTTCCTTAACATCGGCTCTATCGGGCAAAATTTCCAAAGCAGCTTCGAATTTTTGAATACCTCCTTCGAAGTCTCGTTCATCAACTAGTTGGTCTCCTTCATCAACCAAAACTTTCACTCTTGCTTCCTTCTCAGCCTGTTCTGCGAGAGCGGCAGCCTCTGCTTCGGCGGCGATATTCTCGTCAATTAGGGCTATCTGATCCTTAGGGTATGAATCTTCCGGGTAAAGCTCCAAAGCTTCCTGATAAATGGATTTTGCCGAGGACCAAGCTTTTTGATCGAACTCAGCATCTGCATCGGCAATTAAGCCCTCGTAGCGCTCCTTTTTGGCTTGCTCACCTTCGAATTGATCTCGGGCAGCTTTGGCCGCCTCAATTTTCGATGCAACTTCTTGGCTGTCTTTTAACTCCAAAGCTGCTTCGTAGTTCGCAATGCCTTCATTAAAGAGACGCTCTTCAATTTGTGAATCTGCCGTCGAAACCAATTCATTAAACTCAGCGTCAATTTCAGCCAATCTGGCTGCTTCTTCAGCGGCAATCGTTTCTTCAATGAGCGCCAATTGATCTTTTGGATAAGACTCTTCAGGATAAAGGTCCGATGCCTCCTGATAGATTGGTGTTGCCTCAGACCACATTTTTTGCTCAAAGGCGGCATCAGCCTCTGCAATAAGGCCGTTATAACGTTCTCTTTTGGCTTGTTCTCCCTCAAACTGATCTCTGGCGGCCTTAGCTGATTCAATTTTCGCTTCAACCTCCTCACTTTCTTTGATCTCGAGTGCTGCCTCGTAATTGGCTATACCCTCGTTAAAGAGCTGTTGATCTATTTGAGCATCGGCAGTTGAAACGAGTTCGTTGAAACTTGCATCAATAGCAGCCAACCTCTCGGCCTCTTCAGCAGCTACCGTTTCATCGATCAATGCTATTCTATCTTTTGGATACTGTTCGTCAGACTTCAGATCTGAGGCTTCCTGATAAGATTGCTTCGCCGCTTCCCATTCTTTTTGATCGAACAAGGCATCAGCAGAGGTAATCAATGCGTTGTACTGCTCGTCGAGGCTCTGCTTAGCCAAAAACTCATCCTTCAATCTGGTGGCATCTTCGATCTTTTGAACGACGAGTTCACTTTCGCGCACTACTAATGCCTCTTCATATTTGACTATTCCTTCGTCGAAAGCATTTTCTTCTACCAATTTATCTCCCTGAGCTACAAGCGCATCAAATTCGGCTTGAATTTCGGCTTCCGCCGCGGCACGTTCAGCTTCAATGGATTCATTTGCCAAGGTTATTTGGTCTGATGGATAACTTTCGTCTGCCTTGATATTCAGAGCCGCTTCATAGCTTTCAATCGCCTCTATCCACTTAGATTCCTCAAAGTAAGCGTCTGCCTCAGCTATCGCAGCCGCATAACTTTCCTCTATCGATTGCTTTGCCAAAAAGGCCTCTTTCGCCTCTTCAGCACTGACGATTTTCGCCTCAATTTCTTCTCTTTTCTGTAAATCCAAAGCCTCTTCATACTTGGCAATTGCTGAGTCGAATTCTTGATTCGCCAAGAGTTCATCTCCTTCATTTACCAGAGCAGCAATCGCGGCTTCCAATTCAGCTAATTCAGCAGCTTCTTTCTCTTCATTAGCCTTTTGATTGGCCAATTCTATTTGAGATTGGGGATATGCTTCATCTGGATATAATTCCAGGGCGGATTCGTAGCTTGCAATTGCCTCGGTCCAAACACCGCTTTCAAACTGACCATCAGCAGTGGCAATAATGGTTTCGTAATTCTCTCGTTTTGCCTGTTCATCTTGGAAGGTGGCAAGAGCTTCTCTAGCTTCCTCAAGTTCTTTGGTAGCGTCTTTATCCTCGGGAACCAAGCCCAAAGCCGTTTCGAAATATCCGATAGCATCAGCATAAGAACTTTCTGACATCGAATTTCGTCCATTTTCCATCGATGTCGCGTAAGCAGCTTCTTTTTCTTGCTCAGCTGCCAGCTCCGCGGTGATTCGATCGATTTCTGAAATTCTTTCAGTTGGGTAGAGCTCTTCAGGCATGACCCCTTTG
>CAZWQX010000012.1:0-31935 GCA_964635965.1 uncultured Cryomorphaceae bacterium | reverse complement strand
ACTTTTCTTTCGCCAAGGCATATTCGCTTCCATCAAAGGCTTTGTCGGCTTCTTTGATTAGAGCGTCGTATTGATCTTGGGCAGCTTGATCGGCCATAAGCTCTGCCAAAAGGCCTTCTGCTTCAGCCTTCTTACTTTTTGCGGGCTCTTCATCAGGGATGAGTCCTAGTGCTTCTCCATACTTATCAATAGCATCTTCGTAATCCGATGCATTCATTGATTCATTTCCTTCGGCCACGAGCTCATCAAATCGTGCGCGTTTTTCGGCCTCATCAGCAAGTTGAGACAACTTTTGTTCACAAAGTGCCAGTCGGTCTTTTGGGTATGTTTCTTCGGGAAAAATGTCCGAAGCCTGCTTGTAATCGTTTCTGGCGGATTCGAAGTCTTGAGATTCAAACGCTGCATCTGCCGAAGCAATCAGATCCTCATATTGCGCCTGACGAGCTGCCATTTCTTCAATATTTGCCAGGGCCTCTTGCGCAGCTTTCAGCTTGTTTTCGGCTTCTCTGTCTCCCGGAAAAACCAAAAGGGCTTCTTCGTACTTCGATATGGCTTCAGGAAATTTTTCTTCACTCTTAAAGGCGTCAGCTTCAGCCATCAACTCATTAAACTGTTCTTGCTTTGCTTTTGCCGCTTCCCTCTCTTCGATAATTCGATTTGCCTCGGCAATTTGTTCTTCAGGATATGATTCATCAGGTCTTAACCCGAGTGCCTCTTCGTATTTCAAGATGGCTTTGTCGTACTCTTCTGTCCTCATAAAACCATCTCCCGCATCGAGCGCTGCGGTGTAGGCTGCATCGAGTTCCATGTCGGCCTTCATCTGATCCCACTTATTCTGTGCGTCTCCAAGTTTTGCCTGGGCCTGTGGATCTTCAGGTTTCAGATCAACCGCAGCTTGATAATTCAGAACGGCATCCTCATAATCGATAGATGACATGGCGTTGTCACCCTTCTGCATAAATTCTTTGAACTTTTTTTCTTTTTCCAATGCAGCGCGATCTTCTTCTGAGGCCTGTTTCTCAAGCTCCTTTTGTTTCTTCTCAACATCTCGGATGAACTTGAAGATTTCTCCTTTAACTTGGTTTGTATAACTGAAGTCCCAAACCAAATCGGCCTGGGCCGGATCATAAGAAGCTTTACCAATCGGTTTGTCGAAAACACTTAAATCAGCGCCTTCCATGGCAGCAGTAATCTCATACATGCTCATATCCGTTGGCATGATAATTCCCGCACCAATAATTTCTTCGGGAACTCCTTTCGAATTGATCATGATGGAACGGTCTACGTAACCTTCCTTTTTGAACACTAATTCATAACTCGATCCACAGTCGAGGTAAAACTCATACTTCCCGTTTGCTCTGGTGGTGTAATTATCGAAAGTAGAACCGTCTTTCTTTACCGTCACCACTACGTCACCTAGCTTAGAAGATGACATGGCATCTGAAACGACTCCATGAATATTCAAGTCATCCTGGGCCATAATATCCAGCGATATGACCAATAGAAAGAAAATGCCCGTAAGGCATTTGAAGATGTGGTAACTACGTTGTGTCACAGACAGCCCTTGCAAGTGCTATAATAACGCACAAATATCGAAGAAATTTGTCTTTCTTTCGTGCGCATTACGTTTAAGACTGTTAACGATAAATGAGGCGTTTTAGTTACTGGGAAACCAAGCATTTCATGCCTTTTTGGAATGCAACGATCATAGGTTCGGGAATTACGGGATTAACATCGGCGATTTTTCTTAAAAGAAAACACCCTTCATGGAACATTTCTGTGCTTGAAAGAGGTGCTCTACCATCCGGAGCGAGTACTCGAAATGCAGGGTTTGCCTGTTTTGGAAGTGTTTCAGAAATATTGGACGATTTAGATAAAGTATCTGAAAATGAAGTGTTTGAATTAATATCTAAGCGTTACCAAGGTTTAGAAGAGCTTCGAAGACTGCTGGGAGATGAGAAGATTGGATACGCTCCAACGGGAGGGTTTGAGATTTTTCGAGAGGATCGTGAAGAGCTTTACAAGGAATGCCTGGGTAGTTTAGGTTATATCAATGCGGAATTGGTTCAAGTAATAGGTCAGCAAGCCTTTAAAGACGCAAGTGATCGAATTGACGAATTCGGATTTAAGAGAACAAATCAGATGTTGGTCAATACCCTAGAGGGTACAATCGATACGGGTTTGATGATGAAGAACCTAGTTGATTTGGCGATGAATGAAGGAGTTAAAATCTTTAATGGAATAAACGTACATTCCATGGAAGTTGAATCCAATCGTTGTGTTTTGGATACCAACTTCGGAGAAATATTGACTGAAAGAGGGATCGTTTGTACCAATGGATTTGCTTCGGAGCTATTTCCAAACTCAGGAATTAAACCTTGTAGAGGACAAGTATTGGTCACAAGCCAGATTGACAACTTGAGATGGAGCGGATCTTTTCATCATGAAAAAGGGTATGACTATTTCAGAGACATTGATGGAAGAGTAATGCTGGGGGGAGGTCGTCATTTAGAAAAATCACAAGAAGACACGGATGAATTCGGAACCACAGGTTCAATCCAAAACTATTTGGAAACACTTCTAAAAGAGGTAATTATCCCGGATAAGGAATTCAGAATTGTAGCCAGATGGTCAGGTATTATGGGATTTGGAGAATCAAAATCTTATACCTTGGAGAAAAAAGCTTCCAATGCCTATGGCGCTTATGGCTTCGGAGGAATGGGCGTCGCTTTAGGTTCCTGGGTTGGAAAGCAGGTCGCCGAACTCGTAGAATAAGTTCTACCGAAGCACGGTGACACTACCTTTTTTATCAATTAGCTCTCCCGTAAATCCTGTAGCTACAATACGGTAACTGTATACAAGATCCTGTCCGGAAAAATCAGCCGAAGGATCCGATCCATCCCATCCCGTCCCGATCTCAGTAGTGTGGAATACGGTATTTCCCCACCTGTCGAACACCCACATTTCGATGGATTTCATAAAAGTTCCCTCAGCCTTAAAGACATCATTTAACCCATCACCATCAGGAGTAAAGGCGTTGGGAATAAAAACGTTAAGAGGAGGCTCGAAGAAATCCATTTTTGAATCTGTACATCCTATTGGATGTGTTATTTCCAAGATTACCAACTGATTGGCTTCAGGATTAACTTCAAAATATGGCTCAAAAAGCTCACTGGTGGTGCCGTCAGGTAAAGTCCAAAGTTGACTTACTCCCGGAGAGCTCAGGTTATTCAATGGAAATTCAAAATTCTCATAGTCAAATTCGAAGTCAGCCTCAACTTCAACCAAAAAAACCTCTACCGTTGATTCAGCCTCATTAAGACACTCATCGGTAACAACAACCGTGTAGTCATCATCTCTTCTCGGTATGATATTTAATGAAGAAGAAGTGCTTCCTCTTTCAGGCCATAGATAGCTATAATCGCCATACCCACCACTTACTTCGGGAATGATTTCAATACGGTCTCCTTCACAAATGGATGTATCTGCAGGCAAATCAACCGAAAGAGGCGGATTATTGACATAAACAAAAAGAGTATCAGACTCTCGCTGACCACAGGCGTCTTCTACCTCTAGAGTAACCATGGAAAAAGAAAGTGGTGTGAAAGCAAAAGTTCCCGAGGTACCTTCTAGACTAAGATTTCTTTTCCATTCAAAGCTCAGCGATCCGAAACCACCCTCAACTTGGGGAATGATGGTTATCAATGAATCACATTTACCCTCTAAGTCTTCTCCAATGTCCACAAAAATCGGATTCTCAGCCAATTCCATTTCAGATTCAATTTGAATCCCTTCAACGCATCCATCAGTGATACTGAGGAAAAGCGTTCCTTCTTGAGTGATTATTGCATTTAGAGTAGAATCCGTTCCAATCTCTTGATTTCCAAGCAACCAAGAGAACTCATAGTCTCCTCTACCCCCGCTGGTGAATGAAGGTATGGTCAGTGGGTCGGTACAGTTAAACTGAATTGAATCAGGCAGCACCGCAGACAATGGCGGATAGGTCTCAGGCATAAGTTGAATGGTAACCGTATCACTGTTCATTGAGCAAGCATCTTCAACAACACCGAACAGTTCGGCTTCTGTCCCCGAGTTCCAGGCAAAGGAAAAGCCTTCGTATCCATCCTCCCAAGAGATAGTATAGGGTTCCATTCCGCCCTCAACATTCACCAACACAATCGGTATTTCATCGCAGGTGAACGAAATCGTGTCCTGAAAAGTCAACTGCATTTCGGGTGAATCATTAAGTTCAATCTCAAGCTGAGTTACAGAGGTATCCACTCCACAAGCTTCAAGCTGCAAAAAGGATAAGTCTACTGTTCGAATGCCTTCGAAAGTGTTGTCTCTTAAAAGTTGGATTTCAAAATCAAGATAGCCTTGTTGAGGGTAAAAGGTCAAACTCTCAGGTACATCCCCAAAAAGTTCCGGATTCTCGTCAATAAATTCGCTTTGCACATAAATAACTTCCACATCGGTGCTATCGCTCCGCTTCACGCGACATCGGTAGGAGCTACACCCTTCAAAAGCCATGTTATCGATGGCGTCGATGACTTCTAATTCTGCTTCTAAAGGCGGTGGACTCGCAAAGCTTTCTGATTCGATGAATACAGCCGAGTCATTCTTACCATCTACGGCATCAGCAATTGCAATTTTGATGTGATATTGTCCACCGCATTGAATGGGGATTTCAACATCAAAAACCTTGGTAAATCCGTCAAACTGGGTTGTGTTCAGCTCATTATTATCCTCGTTATCAACAAAATAAGGAGTGTTATCCTGCCAATTTATATCTGCAGAGTTACAAATGGCCATACTTCCATACTGGCCCGCAAAGCCTTGATTAACTGTATTGATAGCTACAGGAGTATTTGATCCCGGGACTTTCGCCAGATTCAAGGCACCATTTTCATAGTCGGGGTTCCCATCAATTCCAGGTCCCGAGATGAAGAATCCAAATGCATCATTGTATGGTGAGCAAGTGTGTTCATTGTATTCCTCGCTTGCGAATACGTAAGAAAACCTGAGCGTATCCCCTTTTGCAATAAAATCAAACTCAAGTACCGCAACATCGTGCAAGTCGTCTGAACCGATTAATTCTTCCAAATCGGGTTCTTCAGTCAGTTCGATATCTTCATCGATGGAAACGAAGGCCGTTGGCAAATCATTTGGCCCTTCGGCAACCGTAACTTCACCGGATGATAAAATAATTCCTTGACTAATTCCGATAGCTTCCCAGCCGTTGGAGAATAAGCCAATCTGAGGGTGAATGGATGTTCCCTCTTCATGATTGAATGAAAGGTTCAATACATCAACGCCCTCTCCCAAAAGCTGATTTTGGACGATTTGCTGTGGAGTGAGGGACTGATCCACTTGAAGCTGTGAAAAGCTACAGAGCGGTACCAGTACAAAGAGAATAGCAATGTAACGGTTGTTCAAAGGGAGTTTTTTTTCGTTTTACTCCCTCAAGAAGAGATTGGTTACATCAATTTGGGCTCAATTTCAAGAGGTTATCGAGATCGGTGATTTCCTTTTTGTTCATCATCATTTTCCTGAATTCTCCTTTCACATACATCTCTGCTTGGTCATTGTAGTGGGGACTCATAACATTACCACTGTTACCGGTAGGCAGAATAGACAAAGCGTTTTCGATATCAGCGAAGTCAATAATTATGCGCATTGCAGGCCCGTAATGAGCCATGTATTCCCCATCGCCGTTGTAATGAAATCCCGCATTATTGACTGTTTCATTACCTCCGGGAGCAGGGTAAGGACCTATATGGAAAAACTGTTTCATCACAGAATTCTGCGAAAATGGATGAGGGTGTTCAACAAAATGTACCTTTTCCCAGTTCCATAAATTCAATTCCGGACCAAGTTCTTCGCTGATTTCACCGATGGATTTTTTGAATGCTCTTACGACAACATCCTCCCTACTCTCTACTTTTTCTTTGGTATTCAAGTCATCCCACCAAATAGAATTATCATTTTGAATCATTAAGGGATAACTGCGTTTTATTAAGTGTGTCTCGAACATTTTATCAAACAGCTCTTTTCCCATTTCGTCCATCATCATTCCCCGCAAGGTATAATAGAGAACTTTGTAGTAGATAGTTGGCTGCGTATCAAGGAGGTCATGAGAACCATCCCAATCACTGATCACATCCAGTGCATCCTCTTCCAAATCAGATAAAACACTTCCTGACATGCGAATGACCTTCACTATTTCTGCCGAAACTTCGGATTCAGTGAGCGAGACATTATCAAGCATGACACCTTTCATATTTTCCACCGAAGTGGGAAACTCTTCGCTCAAGCGTTGTTTGATCCGCTTTGCCCGAGTTTGAGGAGCATAATACCCAGGATAAAGAACCCCTTCGAGACTATCGTGCATTTGGTTCGCAGAATAGACAATACCAGATGGAGGATTCTCAATTTGTGGATTAGACTCAAAATCCAGGTAACCTCTATACTCGTCTACAGATGAATAACCCCTGGCAAAAGCCTTACCGTCAGTTGAATCAGAGCGGTCGATAAGCTTGCCTGCAGACCATAAGGCTATATTACCTGCGGCATCACCATAAGCGACATTCAGACCGGGAGAATTGATCAACTTTACGCCTCTTCGAAAATCATTGATGTCTACTGCTCGGTTGAGTCTGTAGAATGCTTCTAACAGCGTGTTATCAAAATGAGTATAGTTCCAATACATCGATACAGGCTCTTCCATTTCAATTGGCATGAAGTCATTAATTATCACTCCATGACTGGTTTGATAAACAGAAATCACAGTGTCTTCTGCTCCTTTTACCGCAATCGTTTCCTCGATTTTAGTGACCGAAGCTTTAAGACTATCGCGGTAAACTGTTTCTTTCATTTCGTCATCAACGAAGCGTTCGTAGAAGAAATCTGAATCGTCATCTTCGAACATGGTTAATCCCCATGCATGATTTCTGCTGTGACCAACCAGGGCAACAGGAATTCCCGAAAGAAAATTTCCGTAAAATCCGAATCCGGGATATTCAATATGTGCTTCGTACCAGGCTCCTGGTGCAGAATACTTGATATGTGTATCATTCGAAAGCATAACCTTGCTCGACAAGGTTCTAGAAGGACCTAGCGCCCAGTTGTTGCTTCCCTGTAGTGTGGGATAAGGAAGCATATCGGGCAAATGAGGCCTTACCATGGCCATGGATTCGGTGGGAACCTCAATCGAATCTGCCCGAACAGTGGAAGTATCTAATGGATATAAATCCGTGACAACACCAAGTTCTAAGTCTCTTAAGTAATCCGGGCCAAAACGATTTTTTATGTCTTCAACAAGCGGATCGGTTCGAAGCGAATAAGCGAAAGAATAAGCCATATAGCCCGAGATGGAATAAAGGCTTTCAATAGTGAATGTATCCGGTTCAAATCCCAAAACTTTGAACTCTAAAGGAAGCTTGGCCGTCTTGATGTATTCATTAACACCTGATACATAAGCATACGTAATAGCCTTAACGCCTTCAGGAAGTCTATCGAACCGTTCCGCATCAATTTTTGCTTGGCGATTTGTTCCGAGAGTCCTGAAAAATGCATCCGTTTTTTTCATGTCAGGACCTAAAACCTCTGCGAGTTCTCCGGCTCCTACCCTTCGCATCATTTCCATTTGAAACAATCGATCCTGGGCATGGATATAGCCAAAAGCCATATAAGCATCTTCTCGGTTCCCCGCATAAATATGAGGAATCCCATAGTCATCAAAGTACACTTCGACCTCTGATTTTAATCCTGACAGCTCAAGATTTCCCCTGAGCGTTGGTTGATGGCTCTGAACATAAATCCATAGCAATAATATCACCGCTGTAAGCAGAATCAACCCGTATTTTAAAAGCTTTCCGATTTTCATGAAGTACTGATCAGTTCTCAAAGGTAAAACTCCCGACGTATTCGGATGTTTTAATGTCATACCTTCGTCAAAAATCAATACCTAACAAGTGAAATCCCGGAAAATCAGCTTTAAAAACAAAAATAATTTAAGCTTAAGTGCCCGATTAGAACTTCCCGCCACAAAGCCTCCCAAGTACTTTGCCATCTTTGCTCACTGCTTCACATGTAGTAAAAACGTAAAGGCAGCAACGGTAATTTCAAGGACGCTGACTCAATATGGATTTGGTGTGTTGAGGTTCGATTTTACAGGCTTGGGAATGAGTGAAGGTGAGTTTTCCCAAACGGGTTTCACGACGAACATAAGCGATTTGGAATCAGCCGCATCCTTCCTAACAGAAAATTATGAGGCACCTAAATTGTTAATTGGGCACTCTCTCGGTGGAACGGCCGTCCTCCATGCCTCAGACAGAATCGGTTCTATTGAAGCGGTATGCACAATTGGCTCTCCCTTTGAGCCTAACCATGTTTTACATTTACTCGAATCAGGTCGAGAAGAAATTGAACGAGAAGGTGTTGCCGAAGTTCATATCGGAGGCAGGCCATTCAATATCGGTAAGGAGTTCCTAGAAGATATTGAAACGCATAAAACAGAAGAGTTTCTCCCGAACCTTCGTAAGGCTTTGCTAATTATGCATTCGCCACAAGATGCTATAGTAGAAATTGATAATGCTGCCAGGATCTATGTGAAAGCGCACCATCCAAAGAGTTTCATAACTCTCGATGGGGCGGATCATCTCTTAACAAATCCTAAGGATGCCGCCTATGCCGCAAATATGATCGCTTCTTGGGTTACCAGATACTTACCCCCTGACGAAACTCCCAAAATTGACACACCCGAAGATGTTGCTGTACAATTAGGTACAGATGGTTATACAACAGAAGTCCAAGCAGGTAAACATACATTTTTAGCAGATGAACCGGCGGATGTGGGAGGAAATGACATGGGGCCGACTCCGTATCAATTATTGAATGCTGCATTGGGAACGTGTACAGCCATGACTTTAAAAATGTACGCGGACCGAAAAAAATGGCCCCTGGAAAGGGTTACCGTCCATTTATCCCACTCGAAGAAGCACCTTGAAGATAGTTCGCATCCCGAATCGAAGAACAGTAAGATTGAAGAGTTCAACAGAATTCTGGAGATTGAAGGAGAATTGGATGAAGACCAACGGAATCGCTTGTTAGAAATTGCCGATAAGTGTCCGGTACACCGAACACTTACTGAAAGAGACGTTCACGTAAAGACCGTTCTAAAGGGTGAGACTTCCGCCTGAATTTGAAAAGAGTCTCAATCTTCCCAATGAGCAACTGAGATCTCTGCTATCGTCATTGGGTGAAGCTCCTCCGGTCTCCATTCGTGTAAACCCATTCAAAGCAAAGGTTTACGGACCTGAGCACACGATCCCTTGGTGTAAGAATGGATTTTACTTGAATGAGAGACCCAATTTCACTGCAGATCCCGCATTCCATGCAGGTGCCTACTATCCACAAGAGGCTTCATCTATGTTTCTCGATCATATCATCAGATCACTGGGGCTGAACCGCTCTCCTATTTCTTGTTTGGATCTGTGTGCCGCTCCGGGAGGGAAATCGACTTTATTAAGAAGTGTTTTACACGATGCTAGTTTTCTTTTGGCAAATGAAATATCTCCGAAAAGAGCGGCCGTATTAGCCGAAAACCTAATCAAATGGGGCCACGAACGAATTGCGATTTCAAATCTAAGTCCCTTGGAATTAGGTTCAAATGAAGGTGTCTTCGATTTAGTTTCAATTGACGCGCCTTGCTCAGGAGAAGGACTTTTTCGAAAGTCAGAAATGGCAGTCGATCAATGGAATGCTAAACTTGTTGAAGACTGCTATATCCGACAAAGGCAAATCCTAAGCGAAATCTGGCCAGCGGTGAAAGAGGATGGATATGTAATCTACAGCACTTGCACTTACAACCGCCTGGAAAATGAAGAAAACCTGATATGGCTTAAAAACAATAAAGACGTAGATTTTATTCGGGTTCCACTTCCAGAGAATACGGGAATAGAAGAGGTAGATGAAAACGAGATTTTGGGCTACAGATTTTGGCCGAATAGAGTTAAGGGTGAAGGTTTTTTCGTCTCTGTGTTTAGAAAAAGATCCGCACAAAAATCACGACGTAAAAAGAAGAGTTTTCGCTTAACAAAGGGTATCCCCGAGTTGGTGAATCATAGCCATTTTGAAAACGAAGGTTCAATATTCATTCTAGATGATTTTGGTTTGGAAATTATATCGGGTCTCCTTAGCACGAGAAGAGTGTTCAATCCAGGCTTTCCCGTTGGGAATATGAAACGTTCGGGGTTTGTGCCAAATCACGGGCTCTTTATGTGGAGGAAACAACCGGAAATCGATATGATCGATCTTGCATTCGAAGATGCAATTAAATATCTCAAAGGTGAAGATGTGTTGGTCACGAATAAATCTGAAAAGAAGGTATTCGCAAGTTTTGAAGGTTTCCCTTTAGGACAGGGAAAAATCAACAAAAACAGATTAATCAGTGGATATCCGAAGTCGCTAAGAATTCGAACCAAATACTTAGAAGGCCGAATTAGAATCGCACTTCCAAAGGAGTAATACAAACCTGCTTCCCACCTAAAATAACTAATTTCACAGGCTCAAACTCACCACCTACATGAGACTCGAAAATTACGTTCTGGGCAAATGGACTCCAGGTGATGGAGAAGGTAAAGCCCTGTATAATGCCGTGAATGGCGCGGAAGTAGCTATAGCCGACAGTACCGGATTGGATTTCGGAGATATCCTAGAATATGGACGGAAAGTCGGAAACCCTGCCCTAAGGAAAATGACCTTTCAAGAAAGAGGTTTGATGCTCAAAGCACTTGCATTGCACCTCTACTCAATGAAAGATAAGTTTTATGAGATTTCTTATGCCACAGGTGCTACCAAAGTCGACAGTTGGATAGATATCGAAGGAGGAATAGGAAATCTTTTTGCCTATGCCAGCCTGCGAAGACAATTCCCGAATGAGTCTTATTATGTAGATGGCGATGCAGCTCCACTTTCAAAAGGGGGTTCATTCATTGGTCACCACATCATGGTTCCAAAAGAAGGTGTTGCTCTTCACATTAACGCCTTCAATTTTCCGGTTTGGGGAATGCTCGAAAAAGTGGCGGTTAATTTCTTGGCGGGTGTTCCTGCCGTAGTTAAGCCCGCCACAATCACCTCTTACCTTACCGAAGTAGTGGTGCGCGAAATAATCGCCTCGAATATTTTGCCCGAAGGAGCGCTTCAACTAATCTGTGGTTCTGCGAGAGGAATAATTGACTTCGTGGAATCACAAGATATCGTAACGTTTACCGGATCAGCGGATACCGGAAAGATGTTGAAGTCCAATCCAAGAATTGTGGAAGAAGCGGTTCCATTCAATATGGAAGCAGATTCATTGAATTCCAGTGTTCTTGCTCCTGATGTAGAACCTGGAAGTGCTGAATTTGATCTTTTTATAAAGGAGGTCCAAAAGGAAATGACCGTAAAATGCGGGCAGAAATGTACCGCTATCAGAAGGGTTATTGTCCCCGAAGACAGAATAGAGGACGTACAAATTGCATTGGCAAATCGATTGGCTAAAACCACCATAGGTGATCCGAGACTTGAAGGTGTGAGAATGGGAGCTCTGGCCGGACAGGAGCAAGTAAAAGAAGTTAAAGACCGGATTTCAGAGCTATTGGAAAGCTCTGACTTGGTTTACGGAAATCTCGATACCGTCGAAGCACAAGGAGATGGTACCGAAAACGGAGCCTTCATTTCTCCCATTCTGCTATTGAACGATGATCCTTTGAATAAAAGATCGACGCACGAAATAGAGGCATTCGGACCTGTGAGTACCCTTTTGCCTTACAAAACGCTCGATGAAGCAATCGAAATAACCAAAATGGGTAAAGGTTCGCTGGTCTGTTCAATGGCAACCTATAATGATGCTCACGCAAGAGAATTTGTTCTAGGTGCCGCCAGTCATCACGGCCGAATTTTAATACTCAATCGCGATTGTGCCAAGGAGAGCACAGGGCATGGCTCTCCAATGCCTTTGCTCACCCACGGAGGCCCGGGGAGAGCCGGCGGTGGTGAAGAAATGGGCGGAAAGCGAGGAGTATTTCATTACATGCAACGAACAGCAATCCAGGGTTCTCCCACTACTCTTACCAAGGTTACAAATCAGTATCAAGTCGGTGGTAAACAAACCGAAACAGAGGTACATGCTTTTAGAAAGCACTTTGAAGATTTAGTTGTCGGAGACACAGTGATTACCGCAAAGCATACGGTTACAGAAGCCGATATTTCAAATTTCGCCAACGTCAGCGGTGACAATTTCTACGCCCATGTTGATGCGACTTCTTTGGATGGGACGATTTTTGAGCAAAGAGTGGCTCATGGTTATTTTGTGTTAAGCAAGGCCGCCGGGTTGTTTGTAGATCCTAAAAAAGGACCTGTCCTTTTGAATTATGGAATTGAAGAATGCCGATTTACCAAACCTGTTTACCCGGGAATGACAATCGGCGTTAGATTGACCGTGAAGGAGAAGGTAGAACAGGAAAAAAAGAGCGAAGAAGATATCGCAAAAGGAATTGTCAAGTTCTTGGTGGATGTGTACGATGAGGAGAATGAAACTGTGGCAATTGCTACTATTCTCACCATGGTCAAAAAGCGTAACCAAGAATAAATGGACTTTAATTTCGCTGCGTTATTGGTTCCGGAAAATCTCATTGCCCTAGGGACCTTAACCGTTCTGGAAATAATCTTAGGGGTGGATAATATTCTCTTTATTTCCATCATTTCTGAAAAGCTCCCAAAAGAAGAACAGCCTCGTGCAAGAGTGGTCGGACTGGCTCTGGCTTTAATATTCAGGTTGGCCCTTTTACTAATGATTTCTTGGTTGGTTCATTTTACAGAACCGCTATTTACCATGTTTGAAATTGACTTTTCAGGTAGAGATCTAATTCTCCTGGCAGGGGGTATTTTCTTACTGGTTAAGACCATTTCCGAGATCCATCAAAAAGTGGAAGGAGACGAAGAAGGACACGGTTCTCAAGCCAAGCCACGTACTTTTATGAGTGTAGTAGGCATGATCATTTTGGTAGATATGGTATTCTCTTTTGATTCAATTCTGACTGCTGTAGGAATGGTTGATGAAATCATTATAATGGTAATTGCAGTAGTGCTTGCGATGATCGTCATGCTGGTGTTCGTCAATGCTATAAGCCGAATTATTAATAATCATCCCAGCATACAGATGCTGGCCCTCTCCTTTCTGATATTAATCGCCTTTGTGCTGATCCTCGATGGTTTGCACAAGCATATAGAAAGAGGCTATGTTTATTTTGCCCTTTTCTTCTCATTAATTGTCGAAGTTTTGAATATCAGAAGCCGACGAAACCGAAAAAAAACTCTTCCAAATGAATCCAAAGGAATATCCAAACGGAAATGTGATTCTTTCAAAAACTAATGGAATTGGAACCATAGAGTTCTTTCATCCTTCCAGTAATTCTCTTCCTGGAAGCATATTGAAGAAATTGGCCGAAACAGTGGTTGAGGCGGGTAGTGATTCAGAAATCAGGGTCATAGTTCTTAAATCGAGTGGGGATAGAGCTTTTTGCGCGGGTGCAAGCTTTGATGAACTGATGTCTATTCAAGATGAAACTACGGGAAAAGAGTTCTTCATGGGATTCGCTCGGGTGATTAATGCGATGAGAAAGGTTCCGAAGTTCGTTATTGGCAGGATTCAGGGAAAAACCGTTGGCGGTGGTGTTGGACTCGCCTCAGCAGTTGACTATTGTTTTGCTACGAAATTTGCTGCGGTAAAGCTCAGTGAATTGGCGATTGGAATTGGTCCCTTCGTAGTTGGTCCTGCGGTTCAAAGAAAGGTAGGTGTATCGGGAATGTCCCAGTTGGCAATCGATGCTACAAGCTGGCGATCGGCTGAGTGGGCCTATCAAAACGGTTTGTTTGCTCAAATATTCGAAACAGCAGGAGATATGGACGAGGAAGTTGAGAATCTTGCTCGAAAATTGGCGAGCAGCAATCCCGAAGCCATGGCTGCTTTAAAGGAAAACTTTTGGCGTGGATCAGAAAACTGGGATGATCTACTCGAAGAAAGAGCGGCGATGAGTGGAAAACTGGTGTTAAGTGATTTCACTCGAAACGCGATTTCTGCCTTTAAAAAAGGAAGCAGATAAGCTCCTGAAGTCGCTCGGATAAACCTTTTCGGCAATTCTACCGTAAGATGTGGCGGACAGAGACCTGCTATGTCGCATATTATATCGAAAATCACCTTTAAGGTATTCATGTTGATTCTAGGCGTTATGATCATCCTAACGGCCTATTTTTCAATTGTTAGCTACATGGATACGATTTCGGCTTACGAACAAGCTGAAATGAAGAAATTAAGGTCGGTGGGAAGAACGTATTCGCATCATCTCGAGTCCTTTGTATTTCGAAACCAAACCAACAAGTTCAATAAAAAGAATGAAGGATTTCGAAAGGACCTGGCCAATTCTGTTTTTGCGGCAAATCGATTGAACGATCTTGATAAAGGAATTTATCTCGTTTTGATCGACAATGAAAACGGGGTTAAAGAATTGGTATCAGCGGGCAAAATTCAGTCTTCGACTAGCCTAAGTCCAAATGCAAGCACTGTTTTGGGTGAAATGCCAAGTTCAGAAGTGACGCTTGGACTTGAAAAAACAGAGCTTAAAAACCACCTCTTTTACGCATACCCTCTTGAATTTCCATTAGATAGCGATTATCGCGGTTACTTATTTGTTGAAGAGAATATAGGGCCGGCAATGGCCGAGGCAAGATCAATCTTGATGAGGAGACTTGGTTTAGCAATGCTTTTCATAATGGTATTGGGATGGATTGGTCAGCGATTCTTAAAAAGGATTCTGAAGCATGAAGTTCTATCAAAGCAAAAATTGAAAGACTTTGCGGAAATCGTTGATAATCGAAATGCAGAGTTGGAGAAGCTATCTTTCGTTTTAAGCAAAAGTGAGAATTTGATCCTCATGACCGACAAGAACGGACGAATTGAATGGCTCAACGAAAGAGGTACCGGAAAAAACAACTACTCAGCTGAAGAGTTATCTGCTTTTACCGGTAAAGAACTTGCAGAAATAAGTCACTACCCAAAGATCAAGGAAGTTATTGAGCAGGTTATTCGCACCAAGGATAAGGTCATTTACCAGGCAAAGTCCTACAACGAAGAAAAGCAAGAATTCTGGGCGAGCACAACGGCAACTCCGATTATGAATGATAGCGGAGACGTAGAGAATATCCTTTTTGTCGATGCTGATATCACCAAATTGAAACAAGCCGAATTAGAGATTTCAAAACTGGCCAACTTCACCCAGGAAAATACCAATGCCGTCATGCGGTTCAGCAAATCAGGATTGGCAATGTATGCCAACGAGCCCGGCAAAAGGCTTCTGGAAAGCTGGAATACCAAGGTGAATGAGACGGTCAGCAAACCCTCTATTTTAAACACAATCCGTCTTGTAAAAGAATTAGAGCAAGAACAGAAGCTTAACCTTGAATGTGATAACCGAATATTTAGTCTTCGTTTCTATCCTGTGAAAGACAAAGACTACATCAACGTTTACGCCGAGGATATAACCGAAGTAAAACTAGCCGAACAACAATATCGAGAGAGAGCTTCACTCATCGAAAAGCACAACCTCAACATTACGGATAGTATTAATTATGCCAAACGCATCCAACAAGCAATTATTCCCGGGGAAGATCAAGTAAGGAAATTCTTCAATGATTCATTCCTCCTTTTCAATCCCAAAGACATTGTAAGTGGCGATTTCATTTGGATGCATGAAATAAAGCCCGGAAAAGAATACCTCGTAGCACTTGCCGACTGCACCGGACACGGAGTTCCGGGAGCGATGATGTCGATTATTGGCCATAGTCTTTTGAATGAGATTGTCGAGGGATGTGAGAATTTGGATCCGGCAGAAATTCTTACTGAATTGAATAAAGAGGTGATCCGAACCCTTCGCCAGAAAAACGGTGGTGAGACGAGTGATGGAATGGATGTAAGTATCGCCCGAATTGATATTCCCAACCTGACAATTACCTTCGCCGGCGCCTATCAAGAAATGTATTGGATGAACGGGAAACTCAATATTTTCAAGGGAGACCGTATGCCAATTGGCGGAATTCATCACGATCTTCAAAGAAGCTTTTCCAATCATTCTTTCAAAGTTTCAAAGGGTGATAGCATATTCATGGTAAGCGATGGGTTTACCGATCAATTTGGCGGACCTGAGAATAAAAAGTTCCGTAGAAGCAGGCTGGTAAGACTCTTCGAAGAAAATCATCGATACAGCATGCAAGCTCAGTCATTTATCTATCGAGAAAAGTTCGATGAGTGGAAGGGCAAGTACGAACAGGTGGATGATGTTTCCATGATTGGAATAAAATTCTGATCGTTCGGTATTCTCGGAATATTTACAATTTCCCATACATTTTAGTAATTTCCCTAGTCGAATGACCATAGTCAGGTGAAAGCCTGTAAACTAGGAATAGAAGTTACCGAGCTCATGAAATCCGCTATACTGGATCGTTTAAAGGAAATTGCCAAATCAGAAGATGTTCTCGAACATCGGAAAGAGTTTAATGAGCTCAGATCTCAGTTGAGTGATCTACTCGACCATGGGATCACCTCACTCCCATCGGATCAAGAAAAACCATCGAAGGAAGAAGAAACGGAAGCGAAAGAGGAATTGGACACCTCGACAGAATCGCCTGATCAAGTGACCGAAAAGGAAGACGAATTACCCAAAGAAATTATCGAAGCCAGAAGTGTGCTGGATGAGTGCACCGAAGTTTTCCGAGAGAAGCTCAAAAAGGCCAAAGAGGCTAAAAGACTTGAAGAGCTAAGAACCGTTGAGGAAGCACAGGCCCTTCTGAGTGAATTAAAGGAACTGGTCGCGGGTGAAGAAAACATTGGTAAGGCTTTCTCGCGTTTCAATGCGGTGCGTGATAAATGGAAAGAACTACCGAAAGTCGGAAATGACCACTACCGAAATCTCAACGCAGATTACAACAAGTATGTAGAACAGTTTTTCTACAATATCAATATTTACAAGGAACTCCAAGAGTTAGACTTGAAACACAACTTGGAAGAAAAACTGGTAATCATCGAGGATCAGAAGAAGCTTCTGGAAGAGAACGACATTCGATTATTGGAAGTTGAAGTGCGCTTAAACCAAGATCGATGGAACGAAATCGGGCCTACCTTTAAAGAGGAATGGGATAAAATTAAAGGGGAATTTTGGGACAATACACGAGCGATTTATTCCAAAATTCAGGAGTTCTACGATTCTCGAAAAGACGAGCAGGAAAAGAACCTCGAAGCCAAAAAAGCACTTCTGGAAAAAGTCAGTCACCTCGCTTCTTTAGATCTTAAGTCCGCTAAAAAGTGGCAAGAAAAGTCAAACGAAATAATCCAGATTCAAAAAGATTGGAAGATGATCGGCTTTGTACCAAAGTCAGATTCAGCTGCAATTTGGAAAGAGTTCAAGGCTCAATGTGATTCATTCTTTGATCGAAAACGCAAGCATTTCGACGCTTTGAAAGGAGTTCAGAATGAACATAAAAAAGCGAAGATAGAGTTGTTACATAAGGCCGAAGAGCTGAAAGAGAGTGAAGATTGGAAGGAGACTTCAAATATTTTGATAAATCTTCAAAAGGAATGGAAGAAGATAGGTCCCGCGCATCAGCGAGATGAAAATAGGCTTTGGCGACAGTTCAGAGCCGCCTGCGATCATTTTTTTCAGCGTAGAAATGAGCACCGATCCGGAAGAGGAGAAAGAGAATCTCAGAACCTTGCTGATAAGGAGTCGTTGATTGCTGAAATGGCAAAATGGAAACCTTCCGGAAAGGATGAAAAAGAAGATTTGGCCAAATTGAAATCTTTCAGTGAAAAATGGCGGCAAATTGGCTTTGTCCCGTTTAAAAGCAAAGACGAGATTAACGCTCGTTACAAAAAAGTTCTAGACGAAAAGTACGATAGCCTGAACATCGATCGAAATGCTCGTCAGAAAATCAAATTAGAACAGCGAATTGAATCCTTGAAGGATGCATCAAATAGCAATGTCCTCCTCAAAAGAGAAAAAGATCAAATCAGAAACAAGATATCTCGGTTACAAGCTGAAATTTCGACCTACGAAAACAATATGGGCTTTTTAGCCAATTCAAAAGGGGCTGAAAAGATGAAAGAAGAGATTGAAAGAAAGATTGAAACGACTAGAAAAGAAATCTCAGAACTTCGATCTCAACTGGATATGTTCAAGGATGCGTAAGAAAAGTCATTTCCTAATTCCTATTATACTCTTTCTTATAGTTAGTTGTTCAGACTCTGAAATAAAAGCAGAAAAACAACGGCCACTTGTATATGAGGGAATGTCATCAGCGGAATTGATTGATGTGTTGGGAGAACCACTTGAGATTGACACTTCAGGCTTTGTCTTTGATGCGCGTACGATGAAAAAGGGACCCGTAATTAGGTACAGGTTTGAAAAGCGTGCGGTCTTGCTAATCAATGATACAGTAAAGAATCCGAATGAGTGATCAGTTTAGATGAAGCATGTTTATGCTGTCTAAATGAGATGCAGATTCCAAAACGTTGTTGGTAGCTCGGATGTATTGCACTTTTCGGTCAAAGCGATAACTGACCTCTACGTAAAAAGTGAAAAGATCGTAAATCATGATACGAGCGCCCTCCTTGGTTGTTCTCTCGTCGAGATACCGCCCGTATTTTGTTAACAATGACGCCTTCCCGTCAAATGTTAACCGATTAAATTCTCCAATAGTCATAGCACCTCATTTACTGTAAATGTAGCCCTATAATCGATAAATGTCAATATTTTGTCGACGAATTTACTATTGAAGTCAACTAAAAGACAATCCGGTGAAGATGAAGTATCGTATTGGACTATGATTCACGCGGAGTTAATAATTAGATAACATTAGACATCACCGAGTTCGTTGCAAAATCGAGAGAATTCATCCATTTTTGGGCCGTTGAATGAGGTTTTCAAGCCCATGTTAATTTCTTGGATTAACTCATTTACACAAGCTAGATCTAACGGATGGATTATTACCTGATTCTGGTAATTGCGTTATTGATTATTGCTGCAGCGGATTTGATCGTCGGTGTGAGCAATGATGCGGTCAACTTCCTTATTTCAGCCATTGGAAGTAAGGTAGCCAGCAAAAAAGTAATCCTCGCCATCGCTGCCCTGGGAGTTTTTGCCGGAGCGACCTTCAGCAGCGGAATGATGGAGGTTGCGAGAAAAGGAATCTTCAATCCTGAATTTTTCTCTTTTGCTGATGTCATGGTCATTTTTTTAGCTGTGATGATCACGGACATAATTCTGTTGGACCTATTTAACACTTTAGGGCTACCCACGAGCACAACGGTCTCAATCGTATTTGAACTGCTCGGAGCGTCAGTCGCTACGGGACTTTTAGCGCTTTCTGCAAATCCGGATATTGCCGATTCAATATGGGATCTAATCAATTCGGAAAAAGCTACTCAGATTATTGCCGGTATCTTTTTGAGCATTGGAGTTGCCTTTTCCATTGGCGCGATCGCCCAGTTTTTCACTCGATTGCTTTTCACTTTCAGGTATGAAGAAAGGCTGAAAAAGTATGGAGCCTTGTTTGCGGGTTTTGCCATCTCCATCATAGTATACTTCATGCTCGTTAAGGGCATTAAGGGAGCAACTTTCGCTACGAAGGAAATAACAGAAGCCATCACAGGTAATAGTGTTGCGTTAGTTGGGACTACTTTCTTGGTCTCAACCCTCATCGTTTTTATTCTTCAACGAGCTTTTCGAGTAAATCCCTTGAAAATTGTTGTCTTACTTGGAACCTTTTCCTTGGCCATGGCTTTTGCCGGGAATGATTTGGTTAATTTCATTGGTGTTCCAATAGCTGGTTATCAAGCTTACGGAATGTGGATGGACTCGTCGATGGAAGCCGCGTATTTCACCATGGAAACTCTTAAAGAACCTGTGCGTACTCCTTCGTACATGCTTTATGGTGCGGGCTTCATCATGGTTTTGACGTTGTGGTTTTCCTCTAAAGCAAGAAAGGTTACAAGCACTTCCGTTGACTTAGGCACACAGGGTTCTGTGAATGAGCGATTCAAACCCAACCTCCTGTCGCTACGAATTGTGAGTTATGCTAATTCTTTCACTAAGTTTTATGACAAGGTAATGCCCAGGAGGACCATAGCGATCATTAATTGGCGCTTTAGGTCACTAAGGTCCGTTGATCAAAACCAGCCTGCCTTTGACCTGGTGCGAGCCAGCGTGAATCTGATGATTGCCAGTATTTTGATAGCCTTCGCCTCTTCTTTAAAACTACCTCTTTCAACAACTTATGTTTCTTTTATGGTAGCTATGGGTGCTTCCTTAGCCGATAGAGCCTGGGGTGAAGGCAGCGCTCCCTACAGGGTTGCAGGAGTAGTAAATGTTATTGGTGGATGGTTTCTGACTGCGGCAGGTGCCTTTACGGCAGCTGCATTGGTGGCCACTGCAATTTTCTTTGGTGGCTTTTGGATGGCAATAGCCTTGGTTTTTGTGGCTTTCTTTATTCTTGGAAGAACAAACTTCCCCGGGCTTTTCAAGAAAAATAAACCTCTTTAGAAACCCTGTTCCAAGTATTGGCCTAAATTTTCCTCATTGAACACATATAATCTAGGTTTTCTACCCGGATTGGATGAGTCTTCATGTCCTTGAGGAGTAAGAATCTCAAGTTTAGTAAGCTTCTTCCTGAAATTTCGCTTATCAAGTGGTCTTCCGAGAATCTCTTCATAGAGTTGCTGTAAATCTGTAAGAGTAAATTCTTTCGGAAGCATTTTAAAGCCTATCGGCCTATTCACTAACCGTCTTTTAAGTCGTTGTGCGGCTAATTCCAAAACCTCGTTGTGATCATATGCCAATTGAGGAATATCACTTACGTGAATCCACTTATTTTCTTTGTCATCGCGGACTGCTTTTATGTCCTCTGCCATATTTATAAGACCATAAAAGGCAACATCAATTACCCTTCCCAACGGATGCCGATAAATCTTCCCAAAAGCGTTTAATTGCTCTAAATAGATATTCTTGTTTCCAATTACTTCTTGAACTATATTCTCTGAGGCTTCTTTCAAGCCTTCATTCGGCAGAATTAGTTTTCCCGGTAAACTCCATGCTCCGGCGTATGGATTTTTACTAATCTTCTGGATATACACTTGTAGCTTGGAGTCTCTGAAGCCATATAAAACGACCGTAACTGATACTCCTAACTTGAAATGGTCTTTTATAATTTGTTCATCTTCCATAGCAAATTCGAATGGTTCGGGAAATTCGGTGATTAAGGATTGTAAAATTTCAATGCCTCTGGCATAAATTCATTGAGGTCGGTTATCCTGGTTTCGTGACTTGGGTGGGTACTTAAAAATTCGGGGGACTGTTGGCCTCCCAAAGCCGACATCCGTTCCCAAAGCTTAGGTGCTTCACGCGGATCATAACCGGCAATGGCCATAAAAATCAGCCCCATCTTATCCGCCTCAGACTCGTGCTGTCTCGAGTAGGCCAAGGAACCTACCGTGGCTCCAACACCAAACGCTTGCATAGCTATTTCCTGGGTTAATTCAGGTTCTTCTTGGATAAGTGTTCCTAAGGTCATCCCTGCTCCTTGTATAGCCAATTGCTGACTCATGCGCTCATTTCCATGGCGAGCAACGGCATGAGCAACCTCGTGTCCCATCACTGCAGCAACACCATCGCGATCTTGACAAATTGGTAAAATTCCAGTGTAAAAAACTACACGCCCAGCGGGCATGCACCAGGCATTCACTGTTTCGTCATCGACCAGATTAAATGTCCAGTCAAAATTGTTGACCAAATGTTTGTGACCGTTTTCGTTCAGGTACTTTTCAGTCGCAGCTGCAATATCAGCACCTACCTCTTTAATCATCCTCGTATCAGGATGTGAAGAGGGCATTGGACGATTCTCATCTAGAAATTGATCGTATGAAGTTGCGCTCATCTGATTCATTTCAGCTGAAGACAGCAAATTCAACTGCCTCCTGCCCGTAACGGGGACTTTTGAGCAAGTAGTGAGAAGAAAAAGAACGGCAAGGGCCAAGGATATCCGTTTCATTTTATACAATTTCGGCTGTTAAACCTCTATCCAATAATGCTGAACACATTGGCTTCAATTTAGCCATGTCTCCTTTTTTCACCCCGCACTTTCCGTTGTAATGAACTATGAAAGTGCACTGTTCAGCTTGAATAGGTGAATGACTGCATACTTTGATCAAACTTTCAATAACGAAATCAAATGTATTTACCTCGTCATTGTAAAGAATGATCTCTTTGTTCTCATCGACTTTAACATCTTCGAGAAGTTCTAATTCTTCTTCAACCAAGTTATTCTCGAATAACCGCATTCCCGGCAATTTTCAAACAAAGATAATAGCATATATGAGTAAGGAATGTCTTATTCAGGATTGACACCGACAATTTGGCCGTCTTTCATAATTCCGATAGCGGCATTCATCAAGTTTGATTCGCGGCACTTTTGGAGCAACAAACGGGCATCTTCCAACGATTCAATTTCGCTTGACAGATAAATAGCTGAGCCATTAGGCCCGGCAATTTTTCGAATTCCCCAATCAGGATTTGAATCCAGTAGTTCTGAAACATCAGCAGGAACATCACCTACAAAAGTCCCAATAATGACGGCGTAAGATTTTCCATCATCCTCAGTACTTCCCTGATCATCCCTTGCCTCTGTAGAAATTATTCCAGAACCATCTCGGTCAATTATTTCGGATGCTTCTTTAACTGAAATCCTTTTCCCGTTATAATAAGCCGTAATAAATGCATCGGTTACACCTTGCTCAATGGCAGTCTGTTTTCTACTTCCCGCTTCGTCCAAATCTGCAAACCTCCCGGTCGTGTACCGAATGAAACCCGCATCAGTCAATTCACTGTTGAGTTCAGTCAAGTTAAAAACTTGATCGAGTTTGACAGGTTTGCTGTAAACTCCTACCTGAACTGTATAGAAAAGACCAGTGATAACTTCCACCTGCTTAGCTTCAGCAGCTTCGGGATCATTGTAATAATCAGCTACCTCCGGGTTAACTCCAGACTCTTCTGCGGTCTCAACTTCAGTCGAGATAGGTTCTTCCGTCACTACCCCTTCTACCAATTCCACAGATACCTCTTGACTCTCTTTGGCTTGATCCAAAATCTGTCTGGCCTCTTCTCCCGTAAGGCGTTCCCCTTCTAAATAGGCTACAATGAAGGCATCGGTATAACCTTCAGTTTTGATTTCATCTCTAGCCTGTACCGCCTGCTGATACTGCGTAAATATCCCCACTCGATATCTTGTGATTCCGTTGCTTAAACGTTGTCCCATAATCGGAGCATAGGCACCAAACAGGTCTTGTGGAATGGGATTTCGATACGCTCCAACTTGTACTTGGAAGAACAGTCCTTCAGGCATTTCAGGATCAATTGGAATTGGGTTGGAATTTGAATAAACCGTCTGATTGGCCTCTGCGAACATGGATCCCTTGACGTCTGAAAAATCAGTCTTCTCCGAAATAATCTCTACCATAGATAACCATGATCCCTTTAACTCTGAGATCGATGATGACTCTATCTCAGGAACGACAGGAGATGAATCTGATAAAGTGTTGAGTTCGGCTTGTGCAGCACTATTATCTTCTGCCTGTGGCAATTCCTCGACATCTTTGCTCTCTTCAACCTCCGTGCTTGCGAGATCGGAAGGTACAATGGTGTAGGAAGGAATATCCAAGAGATCATCCAATGCCCTCCTTTGGCTTAAAGACATTTGTGACGACATCTCAGCCAAAACGGCTTCGGTATCTATTCTTTTGGCACGAAGGAGTTCGGCCTGACCGGCGGCAAGTGCTGACTTTTTGTAAAGTATAGTGGCCTCAGCAATCAGTTTTTCCGAACGATCTTCGATAATTTCTTTTTCCTTTTCGCTTGTGCCGGGCACAACAGATTCTAAAATTCTGTTTGACTCAGCAATTTGTTCAACAGCTTGTTTTTGCAGTTGGGAGGCATATTCTGCACTCGAAACTTCCATTCTCTTCAAGCTATCTGCCTTGATGCGTTCCGTAAGATATTTTAATTGCTCAGGAGATTCAGAAAGAAGTTTCAGACCGATTTCATCTACTGGTGTTTCCGCAGAAATCAATTCCATCTTTTCCCGGTCCGTCGTATTCGAAGCAAAATCAATTTGGACATCTAGATTCTCATCAGAGTTGATGAGTTCAGCCCTTTCATCGCTTGTCAATGACTTTGTCATTTGCTGATGAATAGGAGTCAAATAGGTCTTTCCAGGTAAAACTTCCAGATTGGCGGGATTCATCATTGAGGCAACGGCCTCATTGGTTTCGGTTGTAACTGCTGAAGACGCAGAAGCTATAGTCTTCAGTTCCGTATTTAATTCGGCCAGTTCTTCAATTAGCTCTTTCTGAGCTTGGGGATCAGGGTTTGCTTGAGAGCTGGCTATTGACGTGTTCAACTCTCTCGACCTCGCACCTAACTCAATTAATTGGTCTTTATTGGTAGATAGGTTTGGATCGGTTTTCTCAATCAATCTTTGATTTTCACTTCGGTAATAGTCTATTTCAGCAGAATTAGATTCAATAAGTCCCAATTCCAAGTCTTCTTCGAGCTTTTCAACTCTAACTGAGGCCAATTCGAGTGCTTCTTCACTGGTCTCTGAAGAACTCATTTGCCTTTGATAGTATTCAAGTGAATCGACCTTAGACTTCAATCCATTTCGGATAATTGAGGCATTTAGAGATTTGTACTGAATCGAAAATAAGTCCTCAGATGAAGATGGAACATCATTTGAGATGTCCGGTGTCTCCACATTATTATCCAAAGATTCCTGAGCCGGCTGATCTTGGAGAACAACCAATTCGGTTTCAGCTCTTAAACGATCAGCCTCTTGTTGCTTATCAGCCGCAACCGACTCCAATTCCGTTATTTCTTTTTCCATCGCCGCTAAAATCATCGGATCTTTTTCGCCAGACATAGCGATGCTAATTGAATCGATAACTACCTCTGCGCGGGCGACGTACTTCTCGTTTAGGGCAGCGACAGACTCCGTTTCACCCTGATTTTCAGCTTCTTCTCCGGTAACCAATAATTCAGATTGGAATTCTGCCAGAATCCTATCTGATACATTATCAATATCCGCTGATTTTTGTTCTTTTAATTCTACTTCCAAGTCAGATTGGCGAAGAGCAAGATCTCCTTCAAACTCCTCAAGTTTCTGAATTTCTTGCTGAATCAAGTCTCTATTCAGACCTGTTTCAGGGTTATCCAATTCAGCAACCAAAGCTTGGATGGCTTCTCCCAATTCTCCTCGTGTATTTGCAATGTATGTTATCCCAACCTGAGGTTCCGCTTCGATCGTGTCTAAGAATTGCTTATTAGACTCGACAATATTATCAGCTGAAAAACCCATCGTCGAGGCCAACAGCTCTTCATCGGACAATTCAAGTTTTGACTTCTCTTCATTGAGATCATCAACAACGGAAGATCGCTCAGCAAGCAATAAACTGTATCGATCTAATAACTGAGCAGGAGGATCATCAGATGATTCAATGGCAGCTTTATAGATGTTGATTTCTTGCTGTAAATTTCTCAAGAACTCTTCCTTCACTTCAACTCTTTGTACGATTGCAACTTCTCGATTTGTGGTTAACTCAGCCTCACTCATCATCGATTCGTAATCAGGCAAAATCAAGTCTCTGTGATATGGTTGACTTAAGGTGGCCACGATTGTCGGACTCAAATCACCATAATCTACTTCTTCTGAAACCGTAGGTTCGGGAGTGATGGTTTCATCCTCGGCAATTAAATCTGCATACTCCTTCGCTTCTGATGACCTAGGCTCATATGTCAAAGAACCCTCTTCTATTTCCTCGTCTTGAAGTAGTTCAAGGGTCTTTATTCGGCGAATCTCCAAGAGTTCTTCTTGAGATACTTCCGAGTCAATGCCCTCCTCCAAGATTACGTCGATATCGCTGATTAATTTGCGATTTAGATCAATGCGCGCAGCCGCGATTTCGGGGGCACTCTTACCGGAAAGCTCAATTTCTGTTAGGGATGGAAGATAATTTCGATCGATCCGACTCACTGATTTTATCGATTCAACTTCCGTGTTAAACTCAGGAATCTGAGATTCCAACCTAGCCACATAAGAAGGACTCAACGAATCAACATCGGCAATTGCCCTAGAAACCGCTTCGTCTCCGCTCTCTACCGGAAGACTGGCACCCCAAAGGCTGATATTCAGTTTTCGAGCTTCTATTTCATTGGTCTTCTTGGTTCTTAATTCCTTGTATTCTGCCAGTTGTTCGTCAACACCTTCTTCACCTCCTACTCCATTTTCCAGTTGGGCAATCGACTCATCGATTATTGCCACCCAATCTTCAGCTGCTTGAATCTTTAACTCTTCGGCTTCAATTCTCTTTTCCGTTGATAAATTCGGGTCAAAATCATTCGCATAATCCGGAAAATCCTGATCTGCAACAAAACCGGCCTCAGATAAAGCCTCGGAATTCGTCTCAGTTGTAAAATCTGAATCGCTTATGTCCGTTGAAGCCATCGCATCACCCATATCAATGGCAGCGACTGAAGGGTAAGATCTCTTAAATTGCATCGCCAAGGCATCCGAACCAAATTGTCCGAGTACTTCAGGATGGTTAGAAACGTATTGAGCAACTGCTTCTTCGTCTATTGATAAATCGGTGAGTCCATTAGAAACAATCCTCCGATCATCGTCCGTCCATTCAATTCCCGATTCGGCGATATTTGTTCCTGTCAATTCAATAGGCTCATCAAGCATTTCAGCCAATATCTCGTATTGCTCAGTGCGATCGTAAGCCAATTCTTGAGCATCTTCTGCCCGATTAAACGACCCCTCCGCTTTTCGACGGATACTTTCCAAATCAGATTCGAGATCGGCGATTTCCAATTCGATCTCCTGCTTTGCTTTTCCTTTGAGCTTCTCCTTTTGTGTATTTTTTGTGAGCAGGGTGGCGCTCAAAGCTTCTTCTTGTTCCCGCAAGTTTTGGGCTCGTTGAAGAAGTTTAGCCGCTTCTTCTTCAGATTTTAACGCTTTACGACGAAGTTCTTTATCAGGTCCGGCATTTGCCTCTAGCGGATCTATTGCGTCTCTTATATCTTTTTCTCGCTTTAATGCCAGATACAAGTCATTGTACTCATTTGCATCTATCGCCAGCCTTAACGAGTCGATTCTTGCCTTTTCAGCATCATAACTTGACGCTGATTCAGACTCCATAATATCCAACTCATCACCGAGAGCCTTGGCATTTCCTGCTTTTTTCAAGGCATTTTGAGCATTCAGTTGAGCTAAACTTGCTTCAAACATTGCCTTGCTTCTCTCGTCTCCTTCAAGGGTTTCTGCGTACTCGACCAAACTATCGGCCTTGGCTTTTTCGCTTTCTGCCTCCGAGAAGTACTCATTGGCAGCAATCGAAGCTCCCAATCGTAGATCTCGAATTTCATTCTCCCGATCCTTTAATTCTTCGACCCTCGATTCAGCCTGTTCAAGAATTTTTTCATTGCTCAAGCCTACAGGAAAACCAACGTCGGTGTATGCCAAAGCAGGATCCTGCTCTCCGAGGTTTTCTTCTTGATCCGGAATGCTTTCTGAAGCAGGATCGAAATTGACATCCAAGGCAGCTCTCTGACGCAACATTTTTTGTGCCAACGCCAGGACATCTCCATCGTAAGTTTGATCAAATAGGTTATTAATCAGGAGTTTCTCAACTCCGGCGGAAGCAATGAGTTCCATCTCTTGGAGATAGGCTTTCACACCCTGTGACACAGGAATATCAACCATTCCCGCATGGATTTTATCTCCTTCTTTTTCTTCCACCAAAAACTTGTATCGTCCACCTCTGGGAAAACTCAGAACGTAATCTCCTGTTGCGGGATCGGTATATTGAACATCAATTTCTTGATTGGTGGTGGCATCAATCACTGAAATTTTAGCCAAACGTCTTTTTTCTTCGATTCGATTGAAAAAAGTTCCTTTTACCAAAGTTACTTCAAGCGGAGCGCTCTTAACCAAAACTTTGTAAACATCAATCTCTCCTTGTTTGCTGTTTCTGGTTGAAGCAAAATGGGCTAAACCGTTGAGGGAATCAGCCAAGTAGAAGAGATCGTCATCAGGTGTGTTAATTGCAAAATCGAGATTTACCGGACTGCTAAAAACACCTGCTCTGGAATCGAATCCAGCTTTGAACACATCATACCCCCCCATACTTCCATGGCCTTTAGAAGAAAAATAGAAGGTAGCGTTGTCGGGGTGGAGATAAGGGAAGTCTTCGTCGTAAGGTGTGTTAATAGGACCCGTGAGTGGTGCGGGCTCTGAAAATGTACCATCGGGCAGAACTTCTGCTCTATAAATATCGAGCCCCGTTTTCCCGTTCTTGCCATAGCTACTGAAATACACCGTGGTTCCCGTACCCCTAAAGTGAATCAATGATTTGTGATTGCGCTTTTTATCTTCCGCAGAAAGAAGCTCATCCGGGGTCACCAGAATCTTACCTCCAATATCATTAAGATCATAGATTCTGAAAAAAGTCTCTATCGATGACTTTTTCTTGTCAAGCACTTTGATCTCTTTGATGCCCGAAAGCAACTCTTGCCCGTTTCGAGCCATTGAAAGATTGAGATCAACCTCTTTTTCCTTTATATCGGCTGCAGATGCAAGGGATTGGTATTTCTCATAGGCCTTGACAGCATCATCAAATTGATAGTTTAAGTGATACGCTCTTCCTAAGAAATAGTAACATTCAGGATCTATACCTGATTTAGTTGAGGCAAACTTGAGGTATTTGGTTGCTTCTTCTTTCTTATCAGCATCACCATACAATGCGGTCGCTCCGTAGCGGAAATTAAATTTTGGATTAGTAGGGTTCAGACTTAACAGCTGAGAATAAAGAGGCATTGCCTCCGCATAAGAACCTTTGTCGTACAGGTCATCGGCCTGCTTAATAAGGTCTTGCTCACTGAATTGCGCGAAGGTATTTAAAGCCGAAAAAAGGCTAACAAACACCAAACACGAAATGTATTTGATCGGCGTCGCCAAGTTTTAGTTTAAAGGGTATTCAACATACGTTTCTAGCCAACGAATGTTTCCACGAAGAAACCAAATATTTACCTTATGTTAAAATGCAAACTGATCAAGGAAAATATTGCGTTTACTTCGGGAACCAAGCATATACATGTAGTCGTCTTCTTTTTTATCGCCGGCTACTTTTCTTTTGTCTTCTTTTTCTTCTAACAGGATGCCATTAAACTCTTTGCTACCCGAGTATGTTTGGAGTAATCCTCGTTTGTAAGTGAAGTAATACCAGTTGGCATCATTAATTTCCAAATAGAGGTGAATTATATCACCACTTGCTTTCTTTTCTACTACGAACTTGCCAGGGACTTTTCGAAAGAATTGATTCTTCCCAATTGAGGCAATACCTATGTCTCCTTCCGAAATGAATGACTCCATAATGGGATCCCAAGCCAACGTCAGATCTGAAATAAAGAATGTCTTATTTAACTCCTCGGGAACCTTTTTTATGGTTCCGCTCAAACTCAACTCACTGATAACTTTATCTGAACCTTCCAATCCCATTAGTTCGCGAATGGCATATTCATATTTTGACTTCCCGAAATCTACCGGTTTCAGGTCTGTTACGGTTGACAAATATTTAAGCATTTCATCCAGGGCAGCATCGCTGAAATAGAAGTCGAGACCTACGGCTCCCTCAATACGGATTTGGTCGTTTACAGGATCATAGTTCAAATCACCCAGGGTTTGAAGCTTGAATTGGCCCAACTCAGGAGAAAGCTTCAGACTTCCATTACCAGTCAGGGCACAGCTGCCTTTGTTCAGAGAAACGTAATTGCCGGGAAGCGTTTGTTGGTTCAGCTTATCAGTTGCTGCCACTTCATATACCTGCTTTTGTTTGTTGAATTTCAAATAACCCCTGGAAGTCAGAATAGCCTCGTCGTTATCGTCCTGCTTTTCAGATAGGAACGTACCATAGACTACAAAAGGATCTTTTTCGGCCATAAGTCCAACTTCGACCGGATTTCCTCTATCGTCTGTGAGAGCAGTATCAACGGGAATCAGAACATTATCAGGGTCGATTACTGCATTGAATTTCATCCAATTCCGCTCAAGCGATTCACAATCGTGGATAATCCTTGTAGAGCCGTCGAAACTCAAGAATTTCTCGTTTGCTTTGAGGTTGATCCTTCCTTGGTAGGCAAAATGTGGATTCAGGAAAAATTCATCGTCTTCATTAACTTTACCTGAAGCAATCGTTTGGAGAGAAGTATCTACCCCAATTGATTCGAGTCTGATCAAGCGTGGCTGTTTGTTTTCGTCGACATAGGTGTATTCTCCCGAAGCTTGATAATCCAATCGAGATTTTATTTTCACTCGTGCATTAGTAATATTGTGGTATTGGGTAACGTAGTTTGTCAGAATGGTCGCGTTCTCCAATTCATCCATTTGGGCTCTTCGCCTGATGATTACACGCCCACTGTCAGGAGTGATCTTTGCATCAGCAACGCGAATCCAAGGAATTTGATCTGCGGTGATAGTGTACGTATCCAAGTCATACACCGCTTTTGGTGACATGAAATTAAGTGAATCCTGATCTTCGGCAACACTGATGAAGTTTGATCGACTCATATCGAGCTCGGTGTCGATAACGAAGTCAGTTGCCATCTCACGGGACGTTTCAAGCGAGATGTCATTTTTATCCATGAACCATTTGAATTCGTCCATGTAACAGATGTACTTGTTCACTGGGAATTCCACGGTGGTTTCTTCTCCGTTCGATTTGAATTCTCCAACCCGGTTCTCGAAGTCGATATGAGCATTTACATTATCGGTTTTAAATGCCAAGTTGGCTTCGGCAAGGGCCAATAGTCTGAAGTCTGCCGTGTCTGAGTCAAAGGTTTGATAATTGAAGCGGATTGAGTCTGATTCCAATTCAGCATCCGAGAATTCAATAATTCCTTTTCCCGTCATTCCTTCGGGGGACAAATCGACTAAACCTTCTTTAGCAAAGGCCTGACCACTGAACATATTGATGGGTTCTGAAATAACTTCTGCCGTTAGTTTATCCTGTATTGGGATGAATGTCAGGTCAATCTCCGTAGCATTTGCTTCTGGTAATTCTATGCCCGTGGACCTGGCAACGTTCTCAAACGAAGTTGTGACCCCTCGGGTACTGTCAGGAAAGAAAAAGAATTGCTCCGAGGTTGCGGATGCGGTGAGATAATCCAGTCGCCCATCCCCCTGAATACCCTCATAATTTACTACAACATCATCTGTGAAAGTGGCCTTGTCTCCGTAAAGCGGCAATCCCTCCGGTGGTGTTGCCCGAACGAACCCAAGAGAATAGTCTTCCTGAACTTTCAACTCCTCGCTCAACTCGGGGAAAATTCCTCCCGACACAAACCTCCCTTCGAAAGCAACTTGCTCAGTGGCGAAATTATCCAGACTATCCAGAATAAATGGCTCTAATTCAAAAAAGACATTCTCCCTGTCATAAACTCCTTGTTGAATATTGTAATTGTCGTAATAAACGAAAGACTCCTGATCAGCCGTAAGTATCGGGTATTCAGTGAATTCTTCCTGCATTCCTGATTTATTGAAAGGGTTATCAATTTGCAGTGTACCGCTGATTCCTTCAATTACGTTTTTCACTCGCCGCAATGAGGTGTATTCAGGTCGAAAGTCTTCAACATACAATCTGCATGAATCGACGGTGATAAGGTCTATTTGAAATTTATCATAAGTAAATGCGAATTCTTCTCCGTAAAATTCGAATTTTCCCGAGCGGATTACACCACCCAAATT
>CAZWQX010000011.1:12784-44707 GCA_964635965.1 uncultured Cryomorphaceae bacterium | reverse complement strand
ACAATTATCATTACGAGATCATAGCTTCTGACTATAGATTCAAAAAGTTCTACTCGGCCAAAAAATCCTCTATTGGCGCCACTAAATCGGGATGCAGAGGATTCTGAGGTTTAGAGTATGTCGACAAATTTGCATTCATCTCTGCGGGTGCCTCTCTCAACACATGGTTCATCCCTTCAACAATAACCAAGGAACTTTTCGGATTTAAGGCCGCCATTTCGGTCGCTTCTTCAACAGTCACTTGTAAATCTGTTGTTCCTTGGACAACGAGCACGGGAACGTTTAACTTCTGAACCTCCTTCTTGGGGTCATATCTCATGAAAGACATGATATAATCTTGCAGCTTTGGATGAGCGACACTGTAAAGAAATTGAGGAACGCTGTCGGTTTTCACTCCTACCCTGAGACTATCAAAAATAGGTCTGGCGGCTTCAATGACAAAAGGAGGTTGATTGGACATTTGACGAAGAAGAGTGGTGTATAAATCCGATGCCATTCCTGCCAAAGAAACAAATCTGTCAGCTCCGGCATTCTGGATAGCCATCATACCAATCAGTCCACCCTGACTGTGACCAATAACGGTGACCTCGTCATAACGATCGTTCAAATATCCCAACCAGTTAGAGGCATCTTTTACAAAATGCTCAAACCTTACATCTTCCTGTTTGAGCGAATCCGAAGCGCTTTTAGCAACTCCTCTTTTATCATACCTCAACGTAACATAACCCGACTGCGTAAGGCTTTCGGCCAAAAGTTTTAATGCATCATTCTTGTAGCCAGGTAATGTATTTCCATCTCGATTGGTATTGCCTGAACCCGAGATAAAGAGAATAGCCTTGTTCGACTTTTCCGCTGGTTCAAGAAGAGTACCGAAGAGCATTACATCATTTGAGCGTATGGATACCTCTTCTTGAGCAATGCAAACGAATGAGTAGAAGAGGACAAAAAGAATAATCAGGTTTTTCATAGGAAGAGGTCTACCCGAATATAGGTAAATAAGCCTTTAAGAATATCTGAAGTAACCAAGCTCTGATTATATTACCCTCATAATCGACTAGATTGAAACAAAGACAGCTCCTTAAAATCATTCCCTATCCGGTCATTTTATTCTTAGGCGGCCTTCTCTACTTTGAGCTTGAATATGGACTGCTTGGGTCAAACCCTATTTATCCCGCGACAGGCAATATTTACAAACCTGTAGTTTCATTCTGGGGAGTAATAATCATCACTACAATGATGGGAGCATTCGTGGGATGGATCGAGGAAGTAAAATTAAAGACACGTCTCCAAGGGATGCCGTTTCTTCTAAAAATCTTATTGAAAACGGCCATTTACGTTAGCTTAATCACCATACTTCTATTCATTTCGACTTACACATTGAATGCCATTAATTTGGACACGAATCTATCAGAAGATGCCGTTCAAGAAACTGTTAAGGGTTTCTTCCACAATTTTGCCTTTTGGAGTTTAATGATTTTCGGAGGTGCTATGATTTCATTAGCACTCTTTTTCTCAGAAATCGTCGACTATCTTGGAATTGATGTGGTGACTAGTTTTTTCACTGGAAAATACTATACGCCAAACACTGAGAATCGGGTTTTTATGTTTCTGGACATGAAGCACTCTACCACAATCGCTGAAAAACTTGGACATGTGAAGCACTACGCTTTTATGAATGCCTATTTCAAGGATATGAGTGAGGCGATTGTAGAAACGGGTGGTCAGATCTACCAATATGTGGGTGATGAAATTGTTATCTCCTGGAAGTCAGAAAACAGCCTTGAAAATGCCGAATGTCTACGCTGTTTTTTTCTGATTAACCAAAAGATTTTGGATAGGAAAGACTACTATATCGCTCAATTTGGAATGAGTCCTGAATTCAGGGCTGGATTACATGTGGGAGAAGTAACTCGGGGACAAATCGGGCAAATCAAAAAAGAGATGTTGTATATCGGCGATGTACTAAATGCAACTTCGCGAATACAATCGAAGTGTAAGGAACTAAACTCGGATCTACTTATCTCGGAAATGCTGAAAGGTCTCATAAAAAGCCGATCATATGAATTCGAAGACATGGGGCTACAGGTACTCAGAGGTAAGGAAGAATCGATAAGACTATTTTCGGTGGGCCTCAGCCTGAAGACTTAATTTGGCATTCGAAATCTGATAATAAGGGAAGAGAGTATTGTAAGAATTCCAATTGCTGCAATTGCTGCAATTACTCCAAAGAAATCTGCAATCACTCCCGAAATGATCGCACCAAATGCATATCCCAAATCTCTCCAAAGTCGAAATGTTCCAATACTTTCTGCTCTCTGAATGGGATTTGTAGCGCCTGCAATTGTGGTTAGAAAAGTAGGATAAACCAATGCCGTTCCGAACCCCAAAATTCCCAGTATCAAACTAAGGGTCGCAAAATCTGATGAAAAGAGGAGAAACAAAATTGCCAATCCCTGACCCAACATTCCCCAGAAAAGCATCTTCTTTTTTGAATAGTGGTCTGCCATTTTCCCTGTAAACAATTGACCTATTCCCCATACTGCCGGATAAATTGCGGTAAGAACTCCTATCCCGTCTGTTTGAAATCCATATTGGAGAAGTAGAATGGGTAATAACCCCCAGATCATTCCATCGTTAAGGTTGTTTACCAGACCTGCCTGTGTGACTGAACTCAATGTTCTATTTCGAAATGTGGTGTCAAGGAAAACATGGTCATGCTCTTCGGAGGTGTCGGTTTTGTGTTCGGATTCGACATGTTTGCGCGTATCCTTAACCCATATCAGAGAGAGCAAAAGCCCAAACACAGCAAGGAAAATTCCGATATAAAAAGGATATGGTTTGATTCCATAATTAGCAGCGATGAAGCCAGTGAGAAATGCCACCACTCCGACTGCTATGTATCCCGAGAACTCATTTAGACCCATGGCAAAGCCTCGATCCTTCTCTCCTACCAGATCAATCTTCATCACTACGGTACTGCTCCATTTTAGTCCTTGACTGATTCCCAAAAAGACGTTTGCCAAAACAACAACCGACCAATACTCAGCGTAAATGAGAAGAAAGGGAACGGGTAGGGCAATCACCCATCCTGTGATCAACAAGTTCTTCCTTCCTATCCGATTGGCAAAACGGCCCGCATAATAGTTTGCAGTTGCTTTGGTAATTCCAAATGCCGTAATAAAGGATAGGATTGCTGTTTTGGATACCACCCCAAATACTTCTGATGCATATTCAGGAAATATGCTTCTTTCCATTCCAACCATACCTCCGACAAAGGCATTAACAATAACCAGTAAGACGAACTGTTTCGAATTCTCTTTCAGACCAAGTTGAGGTGAAGCTTTTGTCATTCTTTTATTAGCTCCAGAGCCTTCTCCAGATGGGCATCACTATCTTTGGATAAGAAGACAGGAATATCTTCTATTGGAAAGTCGGGTAATACTCCACGGTTTTTAGTGGATTGATTGTGGGCATCGGGATAATAAGTCCAGTAACGCGGAATTCCAACATCAATTTGCGAATTAGGCAAATGAACATGTTGCTTGGAACCAGCGGCATATCCCTCATATCGAGAGGCGCTTTCATCTCCAATGATGGTTGCGTTTGCATACTCTTTCAAATACCTCGCTAAGGTTGAGGCTGCGGAAAATGTTCTAGCGTCCATCAACACATAAACCTTTCCTTTGAAAATATACTTAGAAGGATTCTGAAGTTTGTAGGTTCGAGTTTTTCCATCCCAAGAAACTGATTTTTTCAAGAACGGATCATTTGCATTTTCCTTAAGTATAAAAGGCACCATATCGTCGGCGAATTCATTCCGTCCACCCGAATTTCCACGAAGATCAATAATCAAGTTCGGTACGTTCTTATCCCGCAATTCTCGAAATATGGATTGATAAAGTTTCGTTGATTTAACATTGAATTTTTCCACTCTTTTAAAGTCAAAAGAAGGAAGCTTCAAAAGAGCATACTCCTCATCGAAATCAAGAGAATAAAATCCATCTTCAGAAGAAGTTGAATTACGATCAGGATAAAACTTCTTAAAGTTCAATACTTGTGACTCTCTGGTCAAAGCCTGGATGATCTTCTCAATTTCTTCTCCCTCACTATTTCGAACAACTATTTCAAATACCTCGGGTTGCCCCACATACAAGTAATACCTATAGTTAAAGCCAGATTCAATTTTACTCGAAGCGTAACTGACTATGTCTCCGTCTGTGGGAATATATTTCCTGAGCTCCGCTATAACATCTTCGATTGGCACTTGATTGATCGACAAAATTTCATCTCCATCTTTTAAACTCCTCTCTTCTGAAAAATTAGAGTGTAAGAATACTTTTCCCTTGTATAAGTCTATCTGCCCGGGAAAATAACGGTAGCGATTCCGATAAAAACCTGAGTAAACGGTGTCTTGAGAATTGCCAATAGAAAAATGTCCTTCATTGCTGAAAGCGCAAAACTCACTGACCAAAGCAAAAACCTCTAAAATGGACAATGAATCCACAATAATTGAGCGTATTCTTTGACTGCAGAGGGTATCAAAATTGGGATTGTAACGATCGAGGGCGGGGTTATAAGTTTTGATGGATGTAACCAAAAATTTCAAATCCTCTTTCACCTGAAAGTTAGGATAGTTTTGAGCTTTTAACTGCAGCCCGACCAATCCAAAAAAACAGACCAATAAAAGTCGCACGGGAACCTTCATTTCTCAATTCTAGCTTGCCATAACCTTGTAGTGCAAATTCACCAAACCGGTATCGAAAGATTCAGCATTGATTAGTTTTAATCGAGTCTCTTTCGGGTGATCTCCAAAAAGTGGAATCCCGTTACCTAGTATTACAGGGAATATGGTAATGATCAATTCATCCACAACGTCTTGATTCAAAAATGCCGTAATGACTTTTCCTCCGCCAATGATCCAAATTCCTTTTTCGCTCGCTTTGCGAAGTTTTGAAATTGAATCAATATCAACACTATGGATGAGTTCAGTTTTTGGAGAGTAGAAATCTATGGTGTCTTTTCGAGTCAACACAAAAGTCCTGCAGTCCGGATACGGCCATTCGACGTCGAATCCTCGAACCTCTTCATAGGTGTTTCTTCCCATTACAACTGCGTCTATCCCTGAATAAAAATCAGTGTATCCATGATCAAGCTGGTTAGGATTTTCGATTTCTTCGAGCCAATCAACTGATCCATCGTTCTTGGCGATAAAACCATCAAGGCTCGTCGCTATGTATATTTTAAAGTGAGACATGACCGGACGTTTTGGGTTCGAAACTAGAGGTTTATTCTTTTTTTGATGAATTTGATTTGACCGTTATGGTTCGATTCATGCTCACACACATGAAACCACTTGCAGTAGTTGTTGGTAGGTTGATTGTCGAAAAAAGAAACGGATTCCATCAGCCAGTCATCATCGCGTTCCGAAAACCCTTTTATAGTGGCCTCCCTGACCTCAATTAACTTCTTCAGGTAAAATTCTATATCGTGTCCTTTGATCTCTTTGCGAGCCTCTTCGCCAAGCCCCATTGGTATTTGCCATTTTCTATTGATCTCCTCATCCCATTCACCCCATGGAATGCCCTCAAATGTGTTGATCTGATACAACCGTTCCGTTGCTACTAAATGGTAAAGCATGGCTCCAATGGAGTTCGAATTATCGTCGATTTGATAATCGAGTTCCTCAACGGAGAGATCTTTAACTCCTTCAACTATCCAATGGCGCATCATGGTCATCATGGAAAGCAACGATCCAACATGCGGTGAAAAGCCATCTTGGGGACCTACTAAGTAAATACTGTCCTTGTTGGCTTGAGGGCCTGCTGCCATGCAACCCAGAAGAGGCAGACCTGCCATTGCAACCGAGAGAGTAGTTGATCGACGTAAGAATTGACGACGATCAGATGTATTGATCTTATTCATGTGAATCGGGATTTCAACCCCCAATGTACAAATCATGAAATTGGGTTACTTCAACTTCTACAAAAGAGTAGATTTGTTTTATGGACATTCATTTGCTTTTGGCCAGTACCTCCACGGTTCATGGTTCTCCTTATCTCGCTTATATAGAAGACGAAATCCAACATTTCTTTCAAGGAAAGAATGATTTGGTTTTCATCCCATACGCAAGACCCGGTGGGGCTACTTATGATGAGTACACCAAGGCGGCGAAAAAGGTATTTGAAAAGCTGGGATTTAACCTAAGAGGGATTCACGAATGGGATGATCCAAAAGATGCGATCAATGAGGCAGAAGGCTTTTTCACAGGTGGAGGAAACACCTTTGTTCTATTGAAAACCCTGATCGACAAAGACTTGATCGATCCCCTTCGATCAGCTATTATCAACGGAATACCCTACATGGGAACCAGCGCGGGCTCGAATATTGCAGGGCAAACCATTTCTACTACTAACGATATGCCAATTGTATATCCCGATTCATTCGACGCCTTAGGCCTGGTTCCATTCAATATAAATCCACATTATCTCGATCCTGACCCGAGTAGCAAACACATGGGAGAAACTCGTGAAACACGAATCAAAGAATTCCATCACTTCAATGACCGAGCCGTATTGGGATTGAGGGAAGGAACGGCCTTGGAAATAAATGGAGATGCCCTAAAAGTAATCGGTGAACACAGCATTAGAGTATTTGAAGCAGGTAAGTCGCCAATTGAACTTTCCGACATTAACGAACTGAAAAAACACGTATTTTCAAACTGAGAAAACCGAAATCATGAGCAAGAAAATCGCAGTGCTTCTCTCAGGGAGCGGAGTATATGACGGAACTGAAATACAAGAAGGAGTCTTCGCACTTCTGGCCATTGCCCAACACGGTGGTGAAGTAAAATGCTTCGCACCTGATGTTGATCAACACCACGTAATAAATCATCTCTCAGGAGAGGAGATGAATGAATCGAGAAACGTATTAATCGAGTCCGCTCGAATTGCAAGAGGACAAGTTGAAGCCGTCACCGAAGCCGAAGTAAACGAACTCGATGCACTTGTTATCCCCGGTGGTTTTGGAACGGCAAAAAACCACACCAAATGGGCTTTCAGTGGACCTGAAGGTAAGATCAACTCAGATGTGAAAGACTTGATCGCCGCTTTTTACAGGAATGGTAAACCGATTGTTGGATTGTGTATGGGACCGACCACAATTGCCAAAGCTCTTGAAGACGTTGGAGAGAACTTAAAACTCACTGTAGGAACCACTGAAGAAGAATCGCCTTATGACATAGGAGGAATCTCTCAAGGAGTTGAGGTGTTGGGAGCCACTGCGGTGATGAAAACCATTCGTGAGATTGAGCTAGATGAAGCAAACAAAATTATCACAGCTCCCTGTTATATGATGGAAGCATCAATTGTTGAAGTTCAATCAAATATTGAAGAGGCAATAAACTCTCTTTTTGAGCTCCTTTAGTGCACTAAAATCCGAAAAGGGGCCTGGCTTGGAGCGCACGCAGCAAAGTAAAGACGGCCAAGGCAGCATAACCAATAGCCAAAACAATGGTTAGCTTGGTGTTCTTCAAAACATAAAAAGCCAAAATGGGCAAGACTTGGAGAGCGTGCATACCAATGAAATGTGCAATTCTCGCATCTCCAAATTTTTTGCTCCAGTTCAGGAAAGGCAAACCTTCTTCCCCATCGGTGGCACCAATTGTGTGTTGCATTCTCGATCCCATGACAAAACCTTCGAAGGCAAAAATCACGAAGATGATGATACCCAATCGTATTGCCCAAATGTAGTAGTCGGGTAAATCAGGAAAAGTGTTGACGAAAAAGAGAACACCAATATACGCCGTGAATGCGGCTACAAAGGCAGCCGAAAATCCCATCATTCCATAGAGAAAAGAATACAGCGGAGTCGAAACATTAAAATGAGAAGCTTCTCCTCTACCCGCTTGGTATCCAATGTAGACTATTTCAAATCCCATCAATATCAAGTAGCACCAAGAGTAAATATCTACCACTTTGGTGTTGGGCAAATAAGCCATGTACCAACCCATAGTCCATGCAAGAATACCAATCGAGAGGGCAAATTTGATCGGCTTAAACCAGGCGTTAACTCCTGAAACTTCCACCTGATGAACTCTACTCAAAACAATGAAGATAAGAGCCAAAAGAAAATTGAAGACCCCGAAGTAGAATAAGAGCTCGTTCCGATCATGCAGTCGATTCAGAAATTCCATTAGTTTTTCTTTCAAATTAATAACTGTAGAAACGGCAATTCCATTTGAACGGGTTGAGGCGTTAATTCAGATTGACAAAACGTCTTTTCGGCACGTTGAATTTGACTACATTGCATGTATTAACCAAAGCATTCGTCATGGAAACCATTCAATCATATTTAAATCAAGTTATTGATCTGGTAGTTGCCTATGGTGGTAAGATACTACTTGCAATTATTGTTCTTCTTGTTGGTTTATGGGTCATCAAGAGAGTAGTGAAGGCAATCAACAAAAACATGGAGAAACGGCACGTTGATGAGTCGCTTCGTCCGTTCTTAAGATCACTGATCGATGCTCTGTTAAAAGTGATGCTTTTCATTTCCGTTGCGGGGATGGTTGGGGTCGAGATGACCTCCTTTATAGCAGTGCTGGGTGCGGCAGGTTTAGCCGTTGGATTGGCCTTACAGGGAAGTTTGGCGAATTTCGCGGGTGGTGTTTTAATTCTTTTGCTCAAGCCTTTTAAAGTAGGCGACTACATCGATAGTGGCAGCCACTCGGGGTATGTAAGAGAGATTCAAATATTCTACACCTACATCACGACCTTTCAAAATGAAGAGATCATCATTCCAAATGGTCAGCTAAGCAATAATTCGGTGAAGAATTACTCTTTTCACGATACGCGTCGTTTGGATATGTTGTTCGGAATAGGATATGGAGACAGTATGTCCAAGGCCAAAGGAATTCTAGAAGAGATTATCCAATCTGACGACCGCATCCTGAAGGATCCTGCACATATGGTTTTCGTAGAAAATCTCAACGATAGTTCCGTGGATATCAGAATTCGAGTATGGACGAAGAACGAAAACTACTGGGACGTTTGGGTAGATATGAGCGAAAAAGTTAAGTCTGCCTTCGACGAAAAAGGCGTTTCTATTCCTTTCCCTCAGCGGGATGTTCACCTATACAAAGAGAAGGATTAAAGAACTCGGTCACAGACGTTTTAAATACACTTCACTACTCGTGTAGTCAGCGGACATACGGATGTGTCCGTCTTCGAGTTTTTTGATGGTATGAACCGGATTCTCCGACTTGGAGGGATCAATTATTTCGAAACTGGAATCAGACAACCATCTGATTTCATATTTTGAAATTCCCTCGCCGTTTAAAAAAACTTCCAGTGTATTAAGCGAGAATATCCAAATCAGATCATTCTTATCTCCAAGATCCATCTGTTCCAAACTGATCTCGACATAAGGGTTATTCAGAGCATTCTTGTCTTGAATCTGACTCCAGTCAGCCTTCCATGAACCCATAAAATCTTGTGAGAAACCATCGCCTGAAATCCCACAAAAAAATAAGAATAGACCTAAACAAGACCACCTTTTCATCATCAGGGTATTCGCGTTGAGTTTCCCTCTAATTTAATGGGAATGATTCATTCCATAAATCAAATTCGACAAAATTCCTTTGCGCACCGATCAAACCGGCAAAAGCTCAGATGTAGGATTATTGATTTGCTTTGATCAATCTTTTGGCCCCGATTCCCTTGTCGCTATTAACCTGTACGAGATAAACACCTTCTGCAAAGTCTCCCAAACTGATTTCCAACCTCTTGTTGCCATTTCCTGTAAACTGCCCAATCAAACGACCACTTACGTCGAAAACATTCACATTTTGGATATAACCATCCATCTCAATCACCACATTATCAGTAGTTGGGTTTGGGAATAAACCAAACTGACTTTCGGGAGCGTTTTCGGTGGAAAAAACATTTTCATCGTAGCATATTTCCAATCCCCAAGAGACCAATTGACCTCCACCTCCTGATACTGAGTCGACTACTTTTAACGTCCATTCTCCTTGGGGATCAATCCCTTCAAAAGCAGCAAACGATTCAAACGGTTGGTACAACAATCCTGTTGTTGCAGGGCAATCAATTTCGGATAAGCCCTCAGTGCCGAATCCTAGATTAAAGTCATTCTCCCCTTCACAGATATCACTAAAGAGTAATACCTCAACCCCGTCAGGACTGATCAAACTCATGGTTAAATCACTCACCCGAAAATGAGTTCCTGCTATATTGGTAATACGGATATTCGAGAGAACTCCGGAAAAGGGAACCTCCGTAGTGAGCAAGTACTCATTTGCCACAGGCGAAATGTTCAGTGGTAAATCATCCTCTGCAATGTATTGACCGCATGGTAGCGTGTTTAGTTCCCTTGGTGCAGAAAAAGATTCATCACATCCATTGTTATTCGCTATTCGCCAAAACAAAGTTTGATTGGAAGGAAGACCTTCATAGCTGAGAAAATTATCAGAAATATTTTCTACGGTCTCGATCAAAGTAGCAAAAGACTCATCTTCGGCTAATTGCAGTTCATACATAGCACTTGGTGAAGGCACCGCTTCCCATTCGAACAAGGCAAAACCAGTCGCTTCAGCCCCGTTGGCAGGAGAAATAAGTACGGGCTCCTGAGGATCGCTAAGATTTATTCCTGAAATGATGTCCAACTGGTCAGTGACAGCACCGGAAGTACCTAGAATACCAGGTGAGAACGACCCAACTTCCGCATCAGAAGAGGTCGCAAAAGTCGCGGTGGAAGTTTGCCCCGGCAAAATCGAAGCGGGATTGAAACTTACAGTCACTCCCGAAGGGGCATTGATTTCGGTCAAATCAATGGCATCTTCAAAGAAGAATACCTCCTCTGCAACTACCTCAATGGAGGTTTCCTCTCCTTGGCAAAGTTCAATTTCACCAGAGGATGACGTCAAGTCGAAAGTTCCTGCGTTACCAACGCAAAGAGCCAACGCCCATCCCTCAAGTTGACCTCCTCCACCGCTGACATCATCTGTAATCACCAAGGTCCATGTCCCTTGAGTCTGCTCACCAATTAAAGCAGAGAGTGGCTCCTCAGGCTGGTAGACGCCCCCATCTGTTGGTGGACAAGGCAAAATGTTGTTTGGAGAGGCATCATCAAAACTCAGGTCAAAATCCTGATTTCCTTCACAAATTTCATCAAAAAGAACTACCTCTGTTCCTTGTGGAGAAACCAACTTAACCGAGAGCTGACCAACATTGAAATGCGTACCAAAAAACTCTGTAACGTTTATGTCTTCTAAGATACCTTCATAAGGAACATCGATTGTTGAAATATACTCGTCGGGAACCGGTAAAATATTCAGGGGAACATCAGACGCGTCAAAACCGAAACAAGAATGTGTCAAAAACGAGAAAGTCTCGGAAAAATCGCCTTGAGCGCATGGAGTAGATTTATCTACGCGCCAAAAATAAGTCGTTGCGTCATCCAGTCCTTGCACCACCACCTCAGAAGCTCCTGTACTCGATACTTCAATTAAATCTCCTGAGAAGTCGGCCGATGTACTGAGCTGGACATTGTATACTGCGTCAGGTGATGGTGATGCATCCCAATTCAACAAGGTGGTGGTAGGAACAAATTGGGCGTTGTCCTCAGGGAAGATCGGAGATGGAATTTCAGATTCGACCGAATTAAATCCGGCTTCAACCGTGAGAGTTTGGTCAAACGAAAGTGCAGAACCATCCACAATGATATTTAATGTTCCAGGATCCAATCCTGCTGTGTTTGAAACCGTGAGGGTAGTTGACTCTCCAATTGAAATATTGTCATCAGCCAAAGTCGCAGAAATATCTGCAATATCACCTCCTAAGCTGAGTGTTATTGGTTCATCGAACGTACCAAATCCGATAATTTCTATTTCGTAAGTCAACTCCTCTCCTATACAAGTTGTTTGTTCAGGTTCCTGGGAGGCAATCAAAAATCCATCAATAATGCCCGTAATGGTGAAGTCATTGTTAGAGATATCGAAGAAGGTACCTGCGTCATTCATTACCATTACCCGTGCGTCTGATGTTGGGAAATTCGGAACGTCTACCAGGGCAGAACCCGAGTTCGGAACATTTTCCGCTAACACAATCGGATAAGTAAGTCCACCGTCGATTGAAAGAAAAATATCAACCTCAAGCGCATTGATGGGAGCTAAATCCGTATTTGCCACATCCCAGTTTACCGTCTCTTGGGTAAATGCATCCCAAGTAAGACCTGAGACGCTTGGTACGGTTACCACAAAAGGCCCTGCATCAGCTGTGAAGGAAATAGTTGCATCGTCGTATTGCGCACAACCTCCGTTTTCGGAATTGTCTTTCACAGTACAACGGAAAGTCATGTTTCTATCAACTGTGGGAAGCACTTGCCATTGGTCATTACCTAATGGCGACGACAAAGAGGCGAGAGTCGGAAAATATTGGGTAGGATTTGTCGTCGGACTGAAAGATCTAAAATTAGGACCACTCGTCGCTGTAGAAAGTGGTGGTTGATCGGTGATCTGGTTATCACGCTGTTCCCAATTATAAGTAAGTACATCATCTTCGTCAAGATCAGTCGCATAGGCCGTGAGGGCAAAAGGAGTGGCCGCGGGCAAGATGATATCTGCTGTTAAACTGTCAAGAGAGGGTGCAAAATTGTCCAAAGCCGTCACCACGGGGCAATTGTCCTGGGTAATTTCGATACCTATTTCACGCATACTAATTCCGTGAAAGTGATCGTCGCTATTGCTTTGCACATTTGGATTACAAATTCCCGCGTAAGCCATAATGGTAGAACCACTTCCAGGCTCAACGGCAGTAGCGTTTGATCGATTACCATTACAGGAATTGTTGAACGTGTGCCGCGCTCCAAATTGGTGGCCAATTTCATGGGCAACGTAATCAACGTCGAAGGGATCTCCAATTGGAGCGCTGTTACCCGTTACTCCTCGAGCTTTAGCGTTATTGGTGCAAGTCACTCCAAGACCTGCCAATCCTCCACTATTTGTTCCAAAAACGTGGCCAATGTCGTAGTTTGATGAACCAATGGTCGAATTAATATTGGACTGATTTTGATTGATCATAGCTCCCGTATTTCCGTTTGAATACGGATCAGAATTTGGATTTGTATATACGAGGACATTGTTATTTGGAATAATGGTCATTGTGACGCTGAAATCCCTCTCATACAAGCCATTAACTCGATTCATTGTCGTGTTTATCGCTGCTAAACCATCGCTTACCGTTCCGCCGTGGAAGATGGTATATTCACCGGTTGCAGCTATTGCTATTCGGTATGTTCTGAATTCGCATGAGTTGTAATTGCTTCCTGATTTTGCCGAGCCAAAATGCTGGGGCTTATTGTCGTCTGCCTCTATTAGACAGTCCATTTCTTTATCGGTAACAAAATCTCCCCTTCGATATGACGCGTACAAAGCGATATCATTTTGGTAAATAGGATCAACGAAGATGGTTTGACCTTCGAGATCAAATATCATAGCGTGAAATCCTTTGTGTGAGAAGTCCACTTTCCCGCTGAGGCCACTCCCATCGGTAGCAACTGCGTTGTATGACCTGATTGCCGGAAACTGAGCAACCAAGTCAGGATGCATAGTAGTGTTTTCAGACAAGATGAAGTCAACCACTCCTCTCTCTGCCACGGGAATTGAAATCGTAAGGTTACTGCCAAACTCTGCAGAATTCCAGCTTTCACTTAATTCGTAATATGAAGCTTTTTTTGTTTCGATTAAAAGTTCGCTACCTGATTTGGCAGGAAGGATGTTTCCAAGATCAGTCCAATTCAAATTTTGTGCACTCAACGAGATGCTCAAAAAGAATAAGACCGCAATGGCAGAGGTGGTAAATATGCTACGCATGCTTAATTTTTTGAATCCGACAAAGATACCTTTCGGGTGAGGTCTGACCAATTTTGAGGGTATCGGATTACCGACAATCGCAGTAAAACCTCGGATTCTTAAAAAACCGTTTTGAAGGCTAAATGTTCCGGGAATTCTATTCGAGGGCCTGATTTAGTGCCATTATTCTATTTTCAAGAAAGAGAATTTGATCACTGCTCAGATTAATTTCGGGAGCATTATAAACAGTCTGTTCACCAAGGTTTAGTCCCAGTACATAGCTGTAAGCATATTCTAAAGCAGAAAGGGTAATCATCATATCACCTTGAATATAATTCAAGTAACGATCTCCCTCAGAAAGCTGCATTAGGGCTGCAGTTGTTGAATCAGATTTAAGGGTGATCAATCCTTCGAACGCCAATGCAGCGATTTCCCCTTCAGGGTGATTAATGAGGAGCAAAAGTTCTTCTTCAGAAGCGGTCATTTTAATCTTCTCCATCAGAAGAAAAGCCTTTGAGATTTGTTGATCACGGGAAATTTTCTCAGTCGATAAGTAGTTCAACTCCACCAATTCCGTCACTGCATTTTCCAGGTCAGCTGAGAGCATAGAGAATTCACTTTGGGAAACCTCTCGGTTATTCGAACAAGCTTGGAGACCTGCGACAAGAAGAAATAAACCAGGAAGAATTTTACTCATGAAAAAAGTTTGTCAATGCCGAAGATAGATATGAAATTGAAACATAAGTCGATGCGCAATGTTTCTACTTGCAATCTGATTTCTGACTAACATCAATTCAATCTCTATCCATCTCGATGGATTATCTTCGCGCCCATGATTTTTAGGAGGATCATTTTGCTTTTTTGCCTTGCATCCCTCGCCAATGGGCTTTTTGGGCAAGATGACGCCCCGTCTTCTTTAAGGTCAAAGTACACCACCGAATCCATCACTCTGGATGGTAAATTAATCGAACCCGTCTGGGCTCAAGCAGACAAAATCAACCGTTTTACCCAGCGCGAACTGTTCGTCGGTCAGCCCGCTTCGGAGCGAACGGAAGTTGCGGTTCTCTACGACGATCAAAACCTTTACATAGGAGTCTGGTGCTATGATAGTGAACCGGAAAAAATAGTTGCAAAAGAACTTCGTCGTGATTTTCAATACAGACTCGATGACAACTTCATTGTAATCATCGACACCTATCTCGATAAGAGAAATGGTTTCATGTTTGTGACCAACCCAAATGCTGCCAGAGCTGATCTTCAGGTATTCAATAATGGTAGTTCAACAAATTCATTTTGGAATGGTGTATGGGATGTTCGAACTACCAGAACTTCCGAGGGATGGTTCGCGGAATTCAAGATTCCCTTTTACGCTTTGAAATATAGGCCTGAGGAAGGAGAACAAATTTGGGGAATTAACTTCGAACGAAACATTCGTCGCAAAAGGGAACAATCCAGGTGGCAAGGTTGGGGAAGAAACTTCGATATCACAGATGTCAATCAAGCAGGGCAGCTGATAGGTCTCAACAAACTGAGAAACGAGAGATTTGTCGAAATCAAGCCATATGGAATAGGCGGAGTTGAGTTCGAAGATGGTGGAGAAGAAACCGTATTGAATGGAGGAGGTGACGTAAATGCTTTGCTCTCTCCCACCTACCGCCTCAACCTGACCTTCAACACTGACTTTGCCCAAGTTGAAGCCGACCGACAACAAATTAACCTTACACGTTTTCCCCTCTTCTTCCCCGAATTGAGAGAGTTCTTTCTGGAAGGGGATGACTTTTTTGACTTCAGTTTTGGAGGGAATAGGATTATACCGTTTTACACGCGAAGGATTGGCTTGAGTGAAGATCTGGAAACAGTTCCAATCATCGCGGGGGCGCGACTTTTAGGAAAGGAACAGAACAGCACTCTGGGATTAATGAGTATTCAAACTGCAGAGCAAGGTGATGATCCGAGTACGAATTTCACTACCGCCTCTTGGCGTCAGGATGTTGGTGAACAAAGCGTTATTGGTGCGATGACCGTTAATAAAATTGCCGATGGTAGATGGCATTCAACAACGGGTGTTAACGGAAGATACAGCACCGCTAAATTTTTGGGGAATCGAAACTTTGACGTAGGAGGATCATTTATCCAAACCTATAATACCGATGATGGTTTTGATGATCAAGCCTGGGCTTATCGAGTATTTGCTAGTTATCCCAATGATCGACTAAGCATCTTCACTTCGGCACAACGAAGCCCAGCTCCTTTTAATCCGGAGGTAGGATTGCAGCGAAGGACAAATTTCAGGGAATACTTTGGACAAGTAAATCTGAAGCCTCGACCAAAGAAAAAAATGCTTTGGGTAAGGCAATTCGATTTCATACCGATGAGTGTCTCTTACACCCAATACGACGATACAAAAAACCTGCAATCGTTTAATTACCGATTCGGGTTTTTCGGAATGGACACCAGAAAGGGCGAAAGCATTTTCTTGAGTTATTTGGTACGGGCTGAAGGACTAATTGAGGATTTCGAAATATTTCCCGACGTTGTCATTCCTCAAGGAACCTATTGGTGGAACTTCTGGAGAGCCAATCTCAGTACGTTTCAAGGCAGACAGCTTTCCGCATCAACGCGCCTTGTTGTTGGAGAATTTTTCGATGGAAACTCATTAACAAGCGAGTCAAATGTTCTTTGGAGAGCGACCAAAAATTTCAACATCAACGTTAGATACGAGAAGAATATCGTTGAACTTCCCGGAGGGGAATTTGAAACTGACCTGATCGGCGCTCGGATGGAGTATGCGATTAACCCGAATGTATTCGGATCATTACTCAATCAGTGGAACTCGGCACAGAATGAATTGAATATCAATTTCAGGCTTCAGGTTATCCCAAAGATTGGAACCGACTTTTTCCTGATCGTCAACCAGATTTACCAAACCGAATCGGGCACATTCGATCCCGAAAGAGGCACCATCCTTGCCAAGTTGATTTGGAGATTTGTAGTCTAGTAAGTGTAGGCAATTCCAAGACTTAATCGCGGTTCGGTTTTCGGCTGGGCAAAAGGTATCTTCTGACGAAGAGGAACTTGAACTGAACAGCGAAAGAAAAATCTATTGAAATAGATGTCAGCACCCGCATTTGCCAGCCAAAGCTCGCCTCCTGTTTGTTCTTTTTCCATGCCAAATTCGGTATCCGTTCCATAGTACTCGAAGCTAAAACCGGCATTTGGTAAAACCGCAAAGTCCCTTGGCGTAAACCGATAAAAAAGATTGGCGGATGCCGCTTGTTGGTCACCAAACTGGTAACTTCTTTCATTTTCTTCATTCATCCTGTGGGCATAATCGAAATTTAAACCCCAAGCATCGTACCTCAACGTGTAGTTTGAATGAAACGAAAATGTGTATGCCCCTGTTCCTAATTGAAATTGAGCCGGCAAAAGTGCTCCCGTCTCATCTCTCTGAAAGTATCTCGCTGTGGGTAGCTTGACTCCAAGACCGAGAAGCAAAGCGTGTCCCCATTTTGAATAAGTACTATCAGCGGTATTAAAAAGGGTATAATTTATCATTAATGATGCATCGCCTATTCCAGAAATACCGGTTATTCGCTCCGTTTCTTCCCGAACATGATTCTTGAATGGGACAAAAGCGAAAACCTGAATTCTGGGATGCGGATAAAACCTTCCCCAAAGCTCATAAGTCGAAAATTCATCTCTTAAAACTCGAGAAGTACCGTTGAAATTCAGGTCTGTATTTGGGTGCTGAAACCGTTGAAACCCATAACGAAAACCGATGATACTTTTGGTGAATTGTGGGTAAATACCTCCGTAGTTTCCGCTCATAGCGCATCCGCAGATATCGCAAGCCAAGGCCTCCGACGAAACCATTACCATGAAGGCTATCAAAAGGTGTTTTGAAGTATTCATAGAGTGCAATCAAAGAGGAGAAGGAACCCCAAACCCTTGAGCAGGCATAGGGATTCCGAATCTCCTTTTAAGTCAGAAAGGATTAGGAAAATTAGAGTCGATCGAATTGCTCAATTATGGATGTGATCAAATCTGACTCCTCCCGCAAAATTTTCTGCGAGTGTGGCGGCTGTCTCTCCTGGCATATGCACCATAGGTGTCTCAGCGGTAGATAATCCCCCATGCCAGAAGCGTGCTACTCTACTCACTAAATGAATTGAAGGCACAGCCTCGGGAATTATCTCGAGTTTAGCACCCTGAAATTCAAAGTACATCTCATTAATTGATGAATGAGGCTCGAGAAACCCTCCCAAGTGATAGGTAAATGTTCCGTTTGCTGAGGCATTACTAACGCCTTCAGCTTTGATGAAAATGTAGCCTGTATTCCAAGACCAAAACATAGCCTCGGCTGGATCTAAAGCACCCTCTTGAGCGCCACTTACATTCCTCAAAGAGTCCACACCTATGAGATATGAAATTGCCACGTATTCTCCCGTTGGCACATCGTTAATGGTTACTTCAGACTCCAAACCGGGAGTTTCGGTCATATCAACTAAATGATAACTCTCAGTCTCACTCCATGTAGTCCCATTGGTCTGGTGAAGCTGAATATTAGAGATGTAATAGCGAAGTTTCGTAAAACTCAACTCTTCTCCCGACATGGGATGAGTCATGGTTTGGTTTAGTGCGAATGGCTCTTCACTTTGAGCCCAAACGTGGTCTATTTTAATTGTCATATTTCCTTTCATTCCTGATGAAGGAGGAGGGTTTTGATCGTCACCGTTATCGTCGTTGCAGCCGGTCAGTGCGATCATCAAGACGGCAACCAACACCGTCAGATGAGAATATAATTTCATTTTGAGTTAGTTTAAGAATGCAATAAGATGAAAGCGATAATTGAGGAATTATCGGATGGAGAGTGGCATTCTAAACTTTGGGCGGTGGCGAAATTTTTAAAGGAAAAGGACTTTGGTAAGTTGAATTGACAAAATGGAGCTCTTCAGTTAATCCTAGGTAACTCCCGATATCGTCATAATCAGATTCAGTCAAAACAAATGGAGATATCTCTTCTAAATTCGGACAATCCGGTGGAGCCTGCGCTTCTTCGGCTTTTTTTATTTCCTGAGCTAAATGACATGTACCATTGCACTTCATCTCAGGTTTATCTTGGTTCTTGCACAACACCATGACGTAGTACTCGTACTCTATCAAGTAATCCACCACCAAACCTACTTTTAGAAAAAGCGGCGTAAGAAGGGTAAGACCAAGAAGAATAACGGCAACTCCTTTCACAGGAAACAAAGTTCTCAAAAAAACCACGATTAGATGTGACAAAAGACACAAAAAGGTGGTGATTAAAACACAGATTAACGAAGTAGATGAACTATCTCACCGGCTCAGAAAAACGACTGTCTCCGAGCAAGTCGAAGTCACTCAAAGTGAATAGAAACTGGAGAATATCTGATTTCTCCTCTTCTGTTAATTGGATGCCTCCGGTCAGACTAGGATCCAATGTGTTTGACTCCACTATTCCATCACTGTAATGATCCAGAACCTGCTCCAAGGTCATAAACCTGCCATCGTGCATGTATGGATTAGTCAGTGCCACATTTCTGAGGCTGGGAACTTTAAATTTTCCGTAATCATCAGGATCAAGGGTTATACGTCCTCTGCCCAAATCTTCAAAATCACCATCAAGTCCGTTGTTACGGTATGAAAAATCCGTTTGCATCACCCCTGAATGACAGGATGCACACTTCGCCTCGAAAACATTTAAGCCGCGTTCTTGTGCAGGTGTCAATTGGTATTCTCCATTCAAATATTGATCGTAGCGACTTGAAGCAGATACAATGGCTCCTTGAAATTGAGTTATTGCGAGAAGCAAGTTCATTGACGTGATCTCACTAGACCCGAATGCAGCCTCAAACTTATCGGGATATTCCGTCTCTTCCTGAAGGTAGGTAATGAGCTCAGCTAAATCCATATCCATCTCTAACGAATCAGTTATGGGCGCAATTGGCATCACTTCGATGTGATTGATACCACCATCCCACATGAACTCAGGCATCCAAGCCAGATTGTAAAGCCCGGGGGCGTTTCTAAGACCGAATTTTCCGTCTACACCAATGCTAAAAGAAGCGGCATGATCGGCAAAAGCATGAACCTGGGCATGACAAGACCCACAAGATACCTGCTCACCTCTTGAAAGCCGAACATCGTAAAATAATGATCTTCCCAATTCAAACCCCGCTTCAGTAATTGGGTTTTGTGAGAAGTCGTAAACAGGATCAGGGAAATGATCGGGTACCTCGAATACCCTGAAAGCCGTCTCCGCCGGAACTTCTTCTTCTTGGTCAGAATTACATCCAAAAAGGAAAAGGGCTGCTGCGAATATTAAGAATCTTTTACCCATTAATTGTGAATATGGTCAAAACGAAAACCTCCCGCAAAATTCTCCGCCACTGCCGCTGCCGTTTCACCTGGGGTATGAACTGCCGGCGTATTTTCCGTCGTTACACCGTTATCCCAAAAATTATCTACCCGACAAACCAAATGAACGGAAGGAAAGTCGTCTTCTCTAATTTCCAATTTATCTCCTTGAAAGTCAAAATACATCGGTTGAATCGACGAATAAGGCTGAGTGAAGCCACCCACATGATAGTTGAACAAGCCGTTTACCGACATGTTGCTTTCACCTTCTGCCTTAATAAAAATATACCCGGTATTCCATGACCAGAACATAATCTCAGCAGGGTCAAGAGCCCCCTCTTGGGCGCCACTGACATTTCGCAAAGAATCAACACCAATCAAGAATGAAATTGCGTCGTAATCACCTTCCGGGACATCAGGAAGGTAGATTTCTGGAATTTCATTTGGTCTATCGCTGACCTTGATCAAATGGTAACTTTCAGGTTGCTTCCATATTGTTCCATCTGTTTTATGGAGCTGGATATTGGAAACGTAATATTTCAATGTAGTAAACCTGATTTGCTCTCCCGAAACCGGCTGAACCAATCCTTGACCAACTGAAAAAGTCTCTTCCATCGGTCCCCAAACATTGCGAAGATTAAGTTTCATCTCGCCCGTTATTTCAGGAGAAGTAGCTGCAGGGGGAGCTTCATCCTTCTCCTCATTACAAGCAGAGAAGAGAATCGCAATAAATAAAAAAATCGCACTAAGACGGAATGTAGACTTCATACAAATAGTTTGAATTATACAGTTCTACCCTCTTTTTTCCTATGGTAAAAGGTCAAAAGTCGCAATTTAACAATTGAACAGTGAATTTGTGTTCAAAATCATTCAGCAATTGGAGCGAGCTGCTTAAATAATTGATTCTATTTTCGCAAAAAGCATTGATAAATGGAGAATATAAGGCTAGCTCTTGATTGGACACCCAATACAAACCACACCGGATTTTTTTACGGGATGAAAAAAGGGTTCTATTCCGAAATGGACATAAACCTTGTAATTCTCTCTCCCAATAGTGACAACTACCAACGTACTCCCGCAAAGAAGGTTGAAATGGGTGACGCCGACGTTGCCATCGCTCCGATTGAGAGTGTAATAAGCTACCGAACCAAAGCAAATCCGGTTAAAATGCGAGCGGTGGCTGCTCTGCTTCGAGAAGATTTGAGTGCCCTTTGCGTAAAAAAGGGCGTCAACAGGCCCGCTGAACTAGATGGAAAGTTATACGGCTCGTACAAAGCCAGATACGAAGATGGAATCATCCGAGAGCTTATCAAAAATGATGGAGGACAAGGTGAAATTGGAGTTACTTATCCCCCGAAGCTTTCAATTTGGCAAGAATTCCTTGACGACAAAATTGATTTCACATGGATTTTTAAAAATTGGGAATCTCTGGATCAGGGAAGTAATCAAGATGGACTGAATTATTTCAACCTTCGAGATTATGGAATTCCATATGGATACTCTCCCATTCTAATGTGCACGGAAGAAGCAATGGAGAGCAAACGTGAAGCGCTCCGAAATTTTCTTCAAGCAACAAAAAAGGGGTTCCTCGAATCGGCAAAAAATCCCGTGGAAGCTGCCAATACTCTTCAATCCTACTTACCTCCAGCCGACATGGAAAGAATGGACGTACTGTCCGCCCAAAAATATGTTTCGCAGTTCTATGGTGATGAAACCAATTGGGGAGTTATGGAACCTGAAAAGGTGAGTGATTTTTTAAACTGGTTGAAGAAAAGGGGACTTGAGCGTACCAACGTAGCTGCAGAAGAATTGTACACAAATTCGCTGATTTTACCCTTCTAATCTATCGATTTCAGGTAAGTCCATAAATGAAAAAACCCGCCAAAGAGACGGGTTTCAAAAGGAAATTTATGAATTACTTATCAAACAACTTTGACGTTTACTGCATTCAAACCTTTTTTACCTTCTTTGAGGTCGAACTCTACGTTGTCACCTTCGCGGATTTCATCAATTAATCCTGAAACGTGAACGAAGTGTTCTTTTTTACTGTCGTCTTCGATGATGAAACCAAATCCTTTGGTTTCATTGAAGAACTTAACTGTTCCTTTGTTCATTGTACTAATAATTAATGCCGCAAAGGTAGCAGATATATCTTCCGTACTACTCTTTTAACTGTTTTTATTTTTTTCTGATTTTCAGAGCAATAGAATATCAAGGAATCAAGTTGGCATCAGTGCTTTGTCACTTTGAAATACCTTCCCATCTCAACCTGAGCTCTTCAACATTAGGATCTAGAGGAAAACGAGATGTGAGTTGATTTAGTCGTGACTGAGCTTCCGAACAACCTTCTTCTTCGTTTTCACAAAGACGAATGAGTGCAAACGTCAAGCGAAAATCAGCCCTCTTATCATCTATTCCGAGGTTAACTGCCCTTCTGTATTCAAAAGCGGCATTATACCATTGCCCCTTATTCAAGAATTCGTCTCCATAGCCGATGAATGTTTGATAGTCTTGCTCCATCAGCAATTCTGCAGATGGTTTGACATTGTTGGGAGCATTCTGTCCAGCAGTAATTTCATTAATCAAGAAAAATGCAATCGGTACCACAGCAATCATGGCTACAGTAATTCCAATGATGGTCATTTTCTTTTGATGAGCCTGTCTTTTCTCAACTCGACGCTTCAGCACCATCTTTTCCTGAAAGGAGATTTCGGGTATTTCCACCTTTCCCGATGCTGTAACATAATCTGAAGGAACGGGTTTCTTCAAACCTCGCTTTTTGTTATACCGACTGGTACGAATCTTGCGCATGTTTTCGCGGTACAGCTGATTCATATGTGAATAGACACCCATCGGCTAAAGACTTAAGTTTTTCTTATGAATACGATAAGAATTTTTAATGATTTCTTGTAATCATTTTAGATAAACCATTGTTAATATAATAAAACCGTTTAATTATGAGGCATTTATTGAAAATATCGTACGTTTTGGGACTGATTCTGTTATTTTCCTCTTGTGCAACGGTGAGACAGGGAACGGTAGGGGTGAAACGCACGGTTGGAAAAATTAAGGAAGAGAGCTTACCTCCGGGAGCAAGATGGTATAACCCTCTGACTTCGCGGATTATCATTGTGCCGGTTCGGACTGAGAACCTGGAGGTCAGTTTAGAATTGCCTTCGAAGGAAGGGTTAAATGTGCTTTCGGAAATCTCTATTCTTTACCACGTGGAAGAAGGGAAGGCTACGGAGGTGATCGGAACAATCGGTGAAGGATATGAAGAGACTATGATCCTTCCTGTGTTCAGGGCAGCAGCGGCTGATATCACCGCCAATTATATGGCTAAGGATATGCATACCGGTAACCGAATGGAGATCGAAGCGGCGATCGAAGACAAGATGATGGAGTTACTTAGTGATCGTGGTTTTATTATCGAAGCCGTATTGATGAAAAGCATTCAACTACCTGCGGGTCTTTATCAGGCAATTGAGCAAAAGCTGGAAGCTGAACAGGATGCACAACGAATGGAGTTCATCCTGCAAAAAGAAAGACAAGAAGCGGAGAGACGAACGATCGAAGCCGAAGGAATTCGAGACGCAAACCAAATCATCTCTGAGGGATTAACACCCGAAATTCTGCGATACAAGGCCATTGAAGCATATCGCGAATTGAGCACCTCACCAAATGCAAAAGTGATCATCGGTGGAGGGGATCAACCGATTTTTATAGACCAATAGGACTAAAAAGCTATGAAACCAATGAATAGGGCCCTTTCCATTGAGGAAGGGCCTTTTCTTTTAAGCTATTCTGTCTCTGCTAATTCCTCTCGATTGAATCGATACCAATTGACATTTCTAGTAAGAAACATCACTGTTCCCGTTATGAGAAACAGACCGATACTGCCTACCAGTAGTGAATACTGCTCCAAATTCAGGAGAATGTATATGAATCCAAGAGCCGCGAATAATACTACGGTAAATATGGAGGTCTGTGCCCAAGATTTTACAATTGCCTTAAAATAGAATGTATTGATGGCTATGATGCCCAAGGCAGAAATGATGTATGCAATTCCGAACAGCATATGCTCCGAAAGCGCAATGAGCAAGGTGTAAAAAACCACTATCGAAATACCTACAATTGTATACTGTGCCGGATGGATCCTCAATTTCTTCAGGAGTTCAAAAAAGAAGAAAACAGTAAAAATCAAAGACAAAATCATAAAAGCGTATTTCAAAGCGCGGGTGGATTTATGATAAGAGTCAACCCCGTCTACGAGCTGGAACCCAAAGGCTGAACCATACGTCTTAGGTGTATATCCATTCCAAATCTGGGAATAGTTGCGATTGATATCGTGGACTTTCCATTCGGCGGTGAATCCATCGTCTTTTACCTCCCGATTACCGGGAAGAAAATTGCCATTAAAACCCGGATGAGGCCAATTTCCCTTTGCAACGACCTGCGTTGTTTTTCCAAGGGGAATAAACTTCAATGAATCACTTCCGTTGATCTTTAAATCGAGCTTAAAGTTCTGAAGAGACCGTCCTACCTTAAAATGAAATCCCGAACCAAAATCAGGACCAAAAGATAAACCCGGTTGAATTGGGTATTTCTGACCATCAATTAAAATCTCAACTTGATTTTTGATCCCCCTCAAATCGGATAATCCAACGGTGATTATGCTTTCCTCCCACAATATGTCCGAAGAATCAACGGTAAAAATCTCATCGGTGATCTGAAATTCTCCGCTTAAGTAAACATCTGATTCATAGACGATTGAATTGTAGATACCTCTCGATCTTTTCAGTGCGTTTAGATCGGTGGAGATATCCAAAAACTCAGGCAATATATGAAGGACTCGTTTTTCGTATTCCTCATCTTTTGTCCCTTGATTAATCAGTGCTCGATAAGGAACAGAGAGAATGGGACCTTGAATTACCTGGGCATAGCCCCATTTGTCACTGATTTCATTTTGCACTTGTGATTGCAAAGCCGACCTTTCATTAATTACGGATTTCACACTGTCGATGGGTATCAGGAGTAAAAGAACTATTACTAGAATACCAATGATTTTAAGGGTTACGGAGTTTTTGATTTTGTTAAGGAAATTCATCTCGAAGGTTTTAATTCTAGGAACGTTAGCCTCCGCTGATACTTATCACCGTTAACTTTTTTTATCGATCGAATGGAAATAAAAAAGTCGCCACTGGTGGTGGCGACTATTCTATTCAAAATATTTAACGATTAGAATCCTTCAACCGGTGGCCCACCGGCATTGATGATGTTTGTATTCATTGCATCGGCACGGTTTTCTAATGACTCCAATTCAGGAACCAATACGGCCATCTCTTTTTCAATCAACTTCATGATATCAACCGCCTGACCCGTAGGTCCGTACGTTGTTTGACCCATAATCGCGTAAAGATTCCACATTCGATCACCTAACGTTGGTGAAGTCTTTTCTCCAATCTTGTTTTTAGCGGGACTACCTTCTACCCTGTTCTTAAAAGCGTAAAAATCAACCCTTAGCTTGCGGTACTCTGCGCTTACTTCTATGTCGTTGTTTCTCACATAAGCCATGGATACTCCCAAAGCTTTAATTTGGTCTTCTAATGCTCTTCTCTGCTTGTTTAGTAGTGATTGTTTAGTGACCATCTTTTCGTAATCACTCCAGAATTGTTCAGTTTGATCAGCCAGAGGATTCTCCAATGCACTTTTCTTGCGCAATGGTTCAACTTCAAATGATTGATAGTCGCTAAGAACGGTAAGTCCTTCTTCACTCTCTTTTACCAAACGCACTTGATAAGTCCCTGGCCTCACTAGCATTGCTGAATTATCACTGATTTTTTCTGTTCCCGCCGAAACAACATTCACGGGAGGATATCTCAAATCCCAAGCAACACGATGGAAGCCTTTGGAACTTTCACCTTTCACTCGGCGAATCAAGTTTCCGGTGGCATCAGCTACTTCCAACCAAATCCGAACGGGCATTTCCGTGACCTCAGCATCAAGCGCATCATATCCGGGCCAAGGAATATCTTCTCCTTCTTCATTCAGCTCTTTTTCTTTCTCCTGGCGTTCAGCTTTTGCCGTCTTGTATCCTTCACTTAAGTGATAGGTAAAAACCGCGCCAAAAGGAGGATTTTCGGCCACATAGTGTCCTGCTCCTTGAGAGCCCTTTCCTTTTCCAAATGAAAGATCCGGTTTGGGAAAATACCACCACGCTTTTCTAGTTGGAAATAACTGTCCTTCCTGAGCCATGCCTTCTTCGGTGAGAGAACGGAACACCCCAATATCGTCGAAAACGTAAAAGCTTCGTCCAAAGCTCGCTCCAACCAGGTCATTTTCCCTTCGCTGAATAGCTAAATCCCGGAAAGAGATGGTCGGAACTCCGCCGGTAATTTTTGTCCATTGCTCTCCTCCATTTACCGAGAAATAAATCCCAAATTCGGTTCCAATAAATAGAAGATCTTGATTCACATGATCTTGCACAATTCGCCATACCGTGGTTTTCTCAGGAAGAGTTTCCGTTAGCGATGTCCAAGATTTTCCTTTGTCGGTGCTTTTGAATAGATAGGGTTTTAAATCACCGTGTTTGTGATTATCAAGTGCCGCGTATACCGTATTGGGATCGTGAAGGTCAACCTTGATGTCGTTCACGTAAGATGTGGCAGGGACTCCTGAGATGTCACCTACTTCTATTCTTGTCCAATTGGCGCCCATATCATCGGTGCGGTGCATTAAACCATCATCTGTTCCTACATAAATCACGTTCTCATCATGAGGAGACTCGGCAATCGAGGTGATAGTATTGAATGTAGACATAGCGTATAAATCCCAGGCATTATCGTAGCTCTGCTTTCCACCCATAATTTCCAATTCCAAACGATTTTCATCTCTGGTGAGATCTTCACTTAGTGCGGTCCAGTTGTCACCGCGATCATCCGATTTCCAAAGTCGATACGTTCCCGTGAAGATTCTGCTGGGTTTATGGCTACTCACCAGAATTGGTGCATCCCAGTTCGACCGTTCGTGTTTTTCACCTTCACCCGCATGAGGTTTGATATACACTACTTCGCCTGTCAGCATATCTACCCTTGTGAGATTTCCCTGCTGCCATTGGGCGTAGACTATATCCGGATTCCCCGGCTCGGTAGCAGGCTGGTGGCCATCACCGTAAAGCACCACCTTCCAATCGCTGTTTTGAATACCTGTGTAGTCATCCGTTCGTGAAGGACCACCTTGTGTATTATTATCCTGGGTACCTCCGTAGATGTTGTAAAATGGTTCGGCATCATCAACCGCCAGCTTGTAGTATTGCGTAATCGGCATATTGGCAATGTATCTCCAATTTGAAGCCAGATCAAAGGATTCGTAAATTCCTCCATCCGTTCCGAACAGTAAATAGTCAGGATCACTCATTCTAAAAGCCATGGCGTGATTGTCTGAATGCTTGTTCTTTTCGTTCATCCGGCGGAAAGTCTTTCCTCCGTCGTCAGAGATTTGGACACGAACATCCATTAAGTAAAGACGGTCAAAATTGTGTGGGCAAGCGTAAAGCTCTTGGTAATAATGAGGGCCGGTTGCTCCTGAAACGGTGTCCGATTGCTTGGTCCAAGTACTTCCACGATCGGTAGACTTGTACACACCTCCTGTTCTCTGATCCAATTCAATTGCGGCATAGAGCACATCGGGGTTCTGAGGAGAAATGGTCAAACCAATTTTTCCCATGTTTGAACTTGGGAGCCCTACGGTGAGTTCTTCCCAGGTCTCCCCACCATCAGTGCTTCTGTGTAATCCCGTTCCCGGACCACCGCCCATGTAAGCAGCGATCGTTCTATGACGATCCCATGTGGCAGCGTAAACTGTATTTGGGTCTCGAGGGTCAATGGCTATATCAGTAACTCCCGTCCATTCATCGTTGCCGAGGGTACGATTCCAGGTTTCACCGCCATCGGTAGTTTTGTAAAATCCCCGTTCTCCCCCGCTGTTCCAAAGTGGCCCTTGAACAGCCACCATAACCACGTCACTATTGTTTGGATGAACGATAATCTTTGAGATGTGCTCTGAATCGGGAAGCCCCATGTTCTTCCATTTTTTACCGCCGTCGGTGCTTCGGTATATTCCATCACCATAACTGACGTGACGACCACCGACATTTTCACCTGTTCCCAACCATACCGTTGAAGGGTTATTCGGATCAATTGTGATACACCCCGTTGAGTAAACCGATTGATCATCGAATATGGTATTCCAGGTTATCCCTGCATTTTCGGTTTTCCATACACCCCCTGAACCAACACAAACGTACCAGGTACTCTCGTCTTCGGGGTGTATAGCGATATCGGCGATACGCCCTGACATGAAGGCCGGTCCAACACTTCGCATCTTTAATCCCGCGAAGTTCTTCGCATCCCAAGGACCCGATTCTTCTTCTTGGGCGGCTGTGATAAGAACCAAGCCGAAAAGAGCCACAAGGCTCAATATCCATCTCTTCATAAACTTATTTTTTTTGGAAAGCCGCAAGGTAATAAAGGAATGGTGTATTCTTAATGACCTATTCTTAACTTTCTCAAAAATTCGCCATGACTACCCCACAAGACTACGTAGACCAAGTTGCCGACGATAAAAAGGAAGCATTCATTAAATTGAGAGAAACGGTAAAAGCCCATATTCCCAAAGGTTTTGAGGAGTGTATCAACTATAAGATGATTGGTTTTGTGGTTCCAAAAAGCGCATATCCCGATGGTTATCATTGTGATCCTAAACTTCCTTTACCTTTTATCAACTTAGCTGCACAAAAGAACTTTATTGCCCTTTATCACATGGGTATTTATTCCAATCCCGAGCTCTTGGATTGGTTTGTATCCGAATACCCCAATCACGCAAAAAGAAAGCTCGATATGGGCAAGAGTTGTATTCGCTTCAAGAAGCCCGATGATATTCCATTTGAACTGATCGGTGAGTTAATTCAGAAGATGACACCCGAGGATTGGATTGAGATATACGAGAGAGAGATCAAGCGATAAACCAGCTAAACTTTCCTTGCTTAAATTTGTGGGCCTTGAATAGAGTGACTTCCATATTCCTTTTGTGTGTTTTGGTAATGCCCTTTGGATTGGTCACTACCCTCCTTCAGCTTGAAAAAGCGTCCATTCGACGTGTTGTTAAACATCAGCTCATGGAATCAGAAAACGATCGGGACTTTGTGCTGTTGACTATCGCTAATCAAGACTTGAATACGTTGCTGGAATGGGAACACGAGAGGGAATTTGAATACCTCGGAGAGATGTACGATGTGGTGAGATCTGAAACTCGCACTGACTCCACCTACTTTGTTCTTTGGTGGGACCACGATGAAACGGAGATCAACAAAAAACTAGCGAGACTTGTCAAATCCAAACAAGCATCAGATTCTCCAAATCCCGTGGCGAAGAAGCTGGTAGATTTTGAGATTGTTTCTCTTTCCGAAGATATATCTGAGGAGACTCTACATGTTCCTTCAGTGATTCAAAATGACTGTTACCGTGAGAGTTTCTTGCAGATTTATCTTTCTCTTCCCGATCCTCCTCCCGATCTCATCGGTTGACCCGACTAATTTCAACTTTTTAGTTATACGCGACTAGCGCAGAAAAGAAATTCAATGAAAAAGATCCTTTTATTGATCGTATTTTTCATTGGTGTTTTTGCGGAGGCACAAATCGTTACGGTGATCGATTCCGAAACGAATGCCCCGCTAAATGATGCGACCTTGGTAGCCGAAGGCATACCATTCTTCGCCATCACCAATGCCAAAGGAAAAGCCGATATATCCGAGTATGCAAATTCCGAAATAATCGAAATACGTTTGCTCGGTTACGAATCCAAAACAACATCCTTTGCTGAAATTCAGGCAGACAAATTTCTGGTCGAGTTAGAGTCAGCGGACTTCGACCTCGATCAGGTGGTTATATCAACCTCGAGAAGAATCGAACGCGATCGGGTTATCCCGAATCGAGTTCGCAAAGTCGACATGAAAGAGGTGGGATTAACCAATCCTCAAACTGCTGCCGATCTTCTGGGTGGAACAGGTGAAGTCTTTATCCAAAAAAGTCAGCAAGGTGGCGGAAGCCCGATGATTCGTGGATTCAGCACCAATCGCTTGCTAATTGCAGTAGACGGAGTTCGTATGAATACCGCCATTTTTCGGAGCGGGAATCTCCAAAATGTGATTTCAATAGACCCACTCGCCTTATCGGGAGCCGAAGTAATTTTCGGCCCAGGTTCAGTTATCTATGGTAGCGATGCAATCGGTGGTGTGATGAGTTTTCAATCGCTTGCACCTCAACTCTCAACCGATGACGACCCCATAGTTTCGGGTTCGGTGATAGGTCGATTTGCTTCGGCCAACGATGAGAAAACCACTCATTTCGACATCAACGTCGGAGGGAGAAAATGGTCATCTGTAACCTCGTTCACCTATACCGATTACGGCGATTTACGGATGGGAACTTACGGCCCTGATGATTACCTCCGAACCTTCTCAGTGGAACGGATTGATTCAACTGATGTGGTAGTTGAAAATCCCGACTCTCAAGTGCAATTGAACACAGGGTATACGCAAACCAACTTCATGCAGAAGTTTCGTTATGCCCCGAACGCCAATTGGGATTTCAACTATGGGTTCCACTACTCCACAACGAGCAATAATCCACGCTACGATCGGTTGATTCGCACTCGGGATGGAGTACCGAGATCGGCGGAATGGTATTATGGACCCCAAGTTTGGATGATGAATAACCTGAGCGCAACTCATCGACGGACCAACGGGATTTACGACATCCTTACTGCGCGAATAGCCTACCAGCGATTTGAAGAAAGCCGAATCGATCGAGATTTCAATGATGATGTGAGGAATATCCAAGAAGAAACGGTCGACGCAATAAGCATCAATCTAGACTTGACCAAGTCACTCGGTAAAGGGAAAGAATTGCTCTATGGAGGCGAACTTGTTTCCAATTGGGTTTTCTCCAAAGGATTCGTCGAGAACCTCAACTTCAACAATCCGGTCTTGTCTACTGCCAGATATCCCGACAGCTATTGGGGGTCGTACGGACTCTATGCTACGTATCGCATGGAGTTGTTTGAAAATCTGGCCCTGAATGCAGGAGCACGTTACAATGCCTATGACGTTCAAGCTCGATTTTTTACCCAATTCTCGGCTGCACCTTTGCCCGTAGAGGAATCCAATATTAGCAATAGCGCCCTTACGGGAAGCCTTGGGCTCGTTTACGAAGACTATGGTAATATTCGATTAAGCGCGGTGGTAAATACGGGATTTCGTGCTCCTAATGTCGATGATATCGGGAAAGTCTTTGACTCAGAACCAGGTTCGGTGGTAGTTCCAAATCCCAACCTAGAGGCAGAGTACGCCACAAACTTCGAGCTAAGCGCCGCCAAAGTTATCGCGGAACGCGTGAAGATTGGAGTGACGGGTTATTACACTTTGTTGGACAACGCCATGGTTCGAAGGGACTTTATGCTTAATGGACAAGACAGCATTCCATACCGTGGAGAGTTGAGTCAAGTGCAAGCCATTCAGAATGCCGCTGAGGCTTATGTTATTGGAATTCAAGCTGAGCTTGAGGCGAACATAACCAGCGATTTAAAACTCTCCAGCCAGTTTAATTGGCAGGACGGAG